>CAYJUC010000305.1:0-5021 GCA_964372605.1 uncultured bacterium
GGACGGCGAGCGCGAGCAGGAGGATCCCGAACGACACGGCCGGGGACCAGGAGGGGCCGTAAAACGTCGACGTGACGCTCTCGACCACGCCGAGGATCAGGGCGCCCAGGAGCGTGCCGCCGACGCTCCCCATCCCGCCCAGCACGGTGATGGCGAAGACCCGTCCGATGTATTCCCGGCCGATGGAGGGCTCGACGGGCCCGATCAGGATGAGAAGCGCGCCGGCCAGGCTCGCCGTGGCGATCCCGAGCCCGAAGGCGATGGTCTTGATCCGGATGGGATCCGCTCCCATGAGGCGGAGCGCGAGGCTGTCCTGGGAGACTCCCATGATCGCCCTGCCGTAAAAGGTCCTCGAGAGAAAGAGATAGAGCGCCAGGGTCATGGCCGCGCCGACAACGCAGGGCACGAGCAGGCGCAGGGCGATCCCGACGCCCCCGAGGCGGAAGGACCGGCCGATGTAGGCCGCCTCGACCATGCGCCAGTCCACGCCGTACTTGAGGATGAGCGCGACCTCGATGATGAAGAGAATTCCGAAGAAGAACACCAGCCCCCGCAGGGACTCCTCACCCTTCTTCTCGAAGCTGGCGTAGTAGACCCAGTAGACGATGACGCCGGCGACATAGAAGATGGGGGTGAAGATCAACCCGGTGACGACGGGGTCGAACCCGAAGGACGCGTTCATCACGTACGCCGCATAGGAGCCGAGGATAATGAAGGCGGGGTGGGCGATATTCACCACGTCCAGCAGCCCGAAGGTCACGGAGATCCCAAGGCTGACGGCGGCGTAGAAACCGCCGAGCAGGATGCCGGCGACAACCGCGTTCAGCAGCAGATCGACGGAAAACATAGAGCGCTTTCGAACAAAGAACAAGGGCGCGCGCCCCTCCCGGGACGCGGCCCTTGTCCTCCGTCCAGATTCACATGCTTACTGCTTCGCCCTGGAATAGGGGTAGATCAAGTTGCCCGACTTCCACTCCTCGGGATAGACCACCACCCGCTTCCCCGGCAGCGAGAACTGCTCGACATCGGTTCCCCTGATGTTCTGGAACTGCACCTGGAGCGTCCGGGATGTCGCCCACTCGCCGTTGTGAGGGGAGAACTTCACCTTGCCGACGATGGTGTCGTGCTCGCTGGCGCGGATGTAATCGGCCACCTTCTTCTGGTCCAGGCTCTTGGTGGTCTCGATGGCCTGGCCCAGCACCTGGACGTACGCGTAGGCCCACGGCGGCAGGTAGTGCCCCAGGGGATCGACACCGGCTTCCTTGGCTTTCACCTGATATTTCTTCAGGAACTCGTCGATCCCGCGGAACTTCAGGGTGGGCTCCGGCACCCAGAAATCGTAGTTCACGATGCCGTTCAGCTTCGGGCCGAGCTTTGACAGAAAGGCGGCGAATTGCAGGCCGACCATCCCGACCCCGAAGAGCTTCGGTTCCAGGCCGATCTCATGCGCGGCCAGGACCATGCCCACAGAATCCGGCGGATACGAGAACACCGCAACGATATCGGCGTTCGTAGCCTTGATGGCTCTGACGATCGGCGTGTAATCCACCGTGGTCGGCGGGTAGGTGCTGTCGTAGACGGTCTTGAGACCGTACTTCTTGATGTTTTCCCTGGCCCCGGCCATGGCGTTATGGGGATACTCGGCGTCTGCGCCCACCAGCGCGATCGTGGTTGGCCTGGGGCTCTGCTTGGTCGCGACCTCGAAGAAGCCCCGGGACCAGTCGACCGTCGGGTTCGACCCGGCTGGCATGATCTGAAAATAGCCCGGATACTTCAATTTCTCATTGTTCCCGAGCCCGAACAGCGCCATGAAGGCGAGCCCGCGCTCAATCACGATGGGCATCGCCGGGGCGATCAGGTTCGTCCCGTAGCCGGAAACGACGAAGTCCACCTTGTCGACGTCGAGCAGCTTGGTGTAGATCCCGGGAACGGTGGCCGGCTTGGTCTGATCGTCGTAGTAGACCAGGTCCACAGGCCGGCCGAGGATACCACCCTTCTTGTTGATATCGTCCTTCCAGATCTGCATGGCGATCAGCGCCGCCTTGCCGTTGGCGGCGAGGCCACCGGTAAGGGCCATGCCGAAGCCGATCTTGATGGGTTGTTGGGCCTGAGCGACGGGGGCCCACGCGCCCGAGAGGACAAACGTCCCGATCAACGCCCCGATCACGGCCCACGTGCGAATCCCGCATTTCCAATGTCGCATCATTACGGTTCCCCCTCCCTCACGCACTCTCGCCCCATTTTCGAGCTCACCGGATCCCCAACTCCTCTCCTCTTGCGCCGACTCTTCTCACCTCCCCCCGCGACCGGACAGGACAAATCGGCCTACGGCCTTCAAGGCCGTCCGGGCCGTGGCAGGAATCCTACTGGAGAACCCCTACCGCGTCAAGCGCCATAGGGCCTTTTCAGTGGCAGGCGCCGGTGCTAGAATTGCCCCGGGTCGAGACCGAAGGGAGCGACTAAGGGGCCAAGGCCGACGAGCATCAGAACGGAGGGGGTTATGGCAAGCGTACGGATCTCCGAGGAAGAGATGCTGAAGCGGGTCGCCCGGTTCAAGGAGCTGAAGCCGAGTCTCCAGGCGTTTGTCGATAGCCGCATCCCGGGCCATGAACGGGAGATCTTCAACGTCATCGGCCGGGGCGTCACGGAGGATGCTTCCCTGCCGCCGGCCATCACCGACGCCCAAAACTTCAACCTCACCCTCGTCCGCTCGGCTCCGGGGAAAGGCGCCGCCCTGCACAGCCACCTCACCGTCGAGGTGTTCATTTCGCTCTCCGGCGAGTGGGCGATCTACTGGGGCGATGAGGGCGAGAACGAGATCGTTCTCCAGCAGTGGGATACCATTTCTGTTCCTCCGGGGGTCATGCGGGGCTTCCGCAACGCCGGCAACGAGGATGGCTATCTGATGGCCATCCTGGGGGGGACCGACGCCGGAAAGGTGGCCTGGGCGCCCGCGGTGCTGGAGCGAGCAAGGCAAACGGGGCTCGCCCTGGACGAGCAGGGCAACCTGATTCACGCGAACTATTAACCCCGATTATTCGCGTCCGCACTCGGCACCCTCACCCCAGCCCTTTCCCTCCGAAGGGAGAGGGGGGCCGTTCGGTTCCCTCGCCCCCGGCGGGGGAGAGGGTCAGGGTGAGGGGGCCTGTCAGACGCGCTGAGCAAATTCGTGAATAATCCGCGTTAACGAGCGGCCCCCACGGAGGGGGCCGGGCCTCCTCTGTGGGGAGAGATGACTGGCGCGGGTTTGGCTCGCTCAGACGGTGGCGGCGACCAACTCGCCGGCGACGCCCGCCTTGAGCTTCTCCACGAACTCGTCCACCGTGAGCACCCACCCGATGCAGCGGGCGATGTTCTGGAGGGCGAACACGTGAAGATCCTCCCCGTACATGCTGGCCACGCAGTCGGAGATCACCACCACGGCGAAGTCTCGATCCATGGCTGAGAAGGCGGTATTGAGGACGCAGGTGTTGGTGTTGATCCCCGTGAGGACCACCGTCTTTACCCCCAGGATGCGCAGCAGGTGCTCGAGGTCGGTGTTCGTGAAGCAGTTCAGCCGCTTCTTGTTGTCGATGACGTAATCTTTTTCACTGTCGTACAGGGAGGAGATGATCTGGGTCAGGATGCTTCCTTCGATGTTGTGCTGGTCGAGCACGCTCCTTTTGCCGGGGACCCACCGGTCGGTCTCTACCATCTGGGTAAGCTTGGCCCAGAAGGGGCAGGCTCGGCCCTCGGCCCCCAGGCCGGGGATCAGCCGCTGGACGGTCACCACGTGAATCACGTGAACGCCTGCTGCGCGGGCTTCCCCGAGCAGCCGCTCCGTGGCGCGGATCACCCGCTCGCAGTCCTGGTCGGAGGCCGGCATGGTGGCCACCGCCGGGTCCAGGTGTCCCCGGTGCATGTCCACAGTCACGATGGCGGTCTCCTTGGGGTTGATTTCCAGAAGGTCCTTCATCTTCCGAATCATCTCGGACCGGTCAACGATCTCCACTGTCGCCATCACGCACCTCCTGTCACGGCGTTTGGGACCGGCAACGTTCGAGTTTGTTCCTCTTTAACCGAAAAGGCTGAGCGGCGTCAAGTCCCTGTTTTGCTCACTCCAGCCGCCACCCACTTACTTGAGGATGGCCATGACATTCGAACGGTTCAGGAACTCCTGGGGCAGAAGGACGTGAGCCCGATAATGATCTATACCCATGTTTTGACCTGGGCGGGCGTGGTGTCTATAGCCCAGTCGATCGACTGGGGGC
Organism: uncultured bacterium; assembly: GCA_964372605.1. Classification (GTDB taxonomy): domain Bacteria; phylum Methylomirabilota; class Methylomirabilia; order Rokubacteriales; family CSP1-6; genus CAYJUC01. The sequence continues at coordinate 4,251 of CAYJUC010000305.1, forward strand.
AGGAGGAGCGTTCCGAGGGAGCGAGCACGAGATAGGCGGCGGCCAGTAGGGGGATAGGCCGCCAAACCGGCGATGTTCCCCGGTCAAAACCGCGCTTGACAGATTAAACCCAACGGAGCGATATTGCGTGCACTTCTACTCTAAAAGGGGTCACCCGAGCTGCCCGGGCTAGGCCGCCGGAATGACCGAGCCTCCCGCAGCTCACTTAATAGTTAGCCCCTTAGCGTTAGAAATGGTTCTCAAGCGCAAGGACGTTGCTGAGCGACTTGCGTCGGAGGCGATTCGGCGCGGCGCGGACGCCTTGCAGGTCGAGTACAAGGACGGCTACGAGGAAGTGTTCGCGGTGAAAGGCGGCGTCGGCTACGGAATCGCCAGGTTGCGGAGCTCCAGCCCCGAAGCGGCGTCGCTACGTGATGAGCTGCACAGTATTGCGCGGCGGCAGCGGCGTATGACCGTGGATGATTGCGAATACGAGCTGCGGGGCCGCGTCTATGATAGTTTCGGTGAAGAAGCTTTTCACGTGCAGCTGCGACGCGTCTAACACGCGCATGAACCCGACGGCGGGCGTGCCACCGTCGAGGTAGTACGACGGGCGGAGGGCGCCCGCCGCGGGTTACGCGCAGCGTTGGACGCCATCATGACTCTATGGACGGTGGTTACAGTGAGCTGACGGGAACGGCAACTAGCGCGCCGAGGGCGCGACCGGGGAGGGTTTTATGAACTACGGGGTCGTGCTTCCGATCTGGCAGCTCACGGTTGCCGAGGCGGAGT
>CAYJUC010000306.1:0-5017 GCA_964372605.1 uncultured bacterium
CATGAGCTGGCGCATCTCGGCCTCGGTCGTGCCATAGGCTCTGAGCGTCGCTGCGAGCAGGCGGTAGGCTTCGACCGTCTGCGGCAGGAGCGGGATGCCCGCGTCGCTCGACAGCATGAAATGCTCCGGCCCGACGGCGCGAATCGCCGCCAGCATGTCTTGCGGGTCCACGCCGAGGAGCGGCGAGAGCTCGTCCCACGTGAGCGCGAAGCGAACGCCGGCGGCGGCCCAGCGCGTGAGCTTCGGCACGTCGAGCTCGAACACCTCGCTGAAGGGATGATCGATAAACGCGCGCGTGTAGCCGATGGCGCCGCTCTCCTCGGCCAGGGCGTCCATCTCCTGCGGAGACAGATGACCGAACGAGAGCGCCACGCCGTGGTCGGCGCAGAGCCGCACGGTATCCCGGATCGCCGGCAGGAGCCGGCCGTGATCGTCGAGGACGTAGAGGCCGGTCTTGAGCGCTTCCTCCCAGACGACGGGCGGGACCGGCTCGTCGGGCCGCCGCCTCTCATCGAACCAGTTGCCGCGTCCGCCCAGCCGAGAGATGCTCCAGGCCGAGGTGACGGGCGGCATCCACACACCCTTGACGCCACCCTCGACCGCGGCCTTGATGTGGGCGAAGTCGATGGGCTTGAGCGGAATGCCGATGATGTAGGCCGAGAGACACTTCACCGGCCGCAAGCCTTGCGCGTCCGCCCAGCGGTCCACGTCGTCCTGGAGCCGGCGCGCGACTTCCCACGGGCGGCCGGGCGAGATGCCCTTGAACAGGATCGCCTTCCAGCCCGCCCGGGTGGCTTCTTGCGCGGCATGGAGCGGCTCCTCCTCCTCGTCGCCGCGCGCGTGGGCGTGGACGTCGATCGCGTCCGTGAGGTCGTTGATGGTCGCCTTGTTGGCGCCCAGTGAGTACCGCGCTTCGTACGATCTGACGACTCGCCGGCTTACCATATGTCCCCCGTGCACTTGTGGGTCGGTGATGAGTAACGGCTCCCTCTATCCTGATATATCGCGGCTCTAGGCGGAGTCAAGCGCGAAGTGAAGGCGGCTTATAAGGTCACGTTACTCACGGGGATGCTCGTCGCTTGCGATCGTCATTGAAGAAGCGATTGAGCTCGGCACTGGGCGTGGCATCGGCAAAGCCGTCGAACGTTCCAGCTTCGGCGAGGCCGCGCGCTGCGCGGATGAAGCCGCCCCATGCGGCGCGCGCGAGCGCGCCGCCGACGCTGATGCGCCGAACCCCGAGCTCGGCGAGATCGTTCACGGTGAGGTCGGTTGCGCCGCCGATCAGCACATTGACCGGCTTCGGTGCCACCGCTTCGACAACGGCGACCATCTGCTCGCGCGTTCGTATCCCCGGCGCATAAAGGCAATCGGCGCCCGCGTCGGCATAGGCCCTGAGCCGACGGATCGCCTCGTCAAGATCGGGACGGCCGACGAGAAAACATTCGGCCCGCCCGGTGAGGAGGACATCGCCGCCCGCGGCATCGATCGCGGCGCGCGCCGCGCGGATACGCTCGACAGCCTCGTCGAGCTCGTAGAGTGGTGGCGCTCTCTCGCCGGTTGAATCCTCGATCGAGAGCCCCGCGACGCCGGTCTCGATGCACAATCGCACGTTCTCCCCGATCTCCCTCGGTGTCTTTGCATAGCCCGACTGGAAATCGGCATTCACGGGGACTTCGCTCGCCGCGACGATGGCGTTGATATGCGCGAGCATCGAATCCCGCGACACCATCCCGTCGGGCAGCCCCATGGCGAATGCGGCGCCCGCGCTCGTGGTGGCAAGCGCCTTGAAACCGAGATGCTGCAGATAGCGCGTGGTGCCCGCGTCCCACGGATTGGGAATGACAAAACACCCGGCCTCGTGCAGGCGGCGGAACGCGCGGCGTTTTTCGCCGGTGGTTGGCATCACGACCTCCTCAACCGATGCCGATGGTCGTGTGCCAGCATCCGCCCGCTAGCGCGAACCGGACCAGCTCCGGATGCTCAACGAGGTTCGCCCGGGTAACCCGCATCGGTCCCCTAACGCCAAAGCTGTTTGCGCCAGCCTCAGAGGCCGTAGAGTTTTCTCGCGTTGTCGCAGACGATGCGGCGCCGCGTCGTCTCGGGCGTGTCCTTGAAGTGCTCCTCGATGGCCTTCTGCGACTCGGGCCAGGTGCTGTCGGCGTGCGGATAATCCGACGCCCACATCACTCGATCGGCGCCGAGGACGTCGAGCAGACGTATCCCGACGTGATCGGTCTGAAACGTTGCCCAGACCTGGCGCCGGAAGTAGGCGCTCGGCGGCATGGTGAGCTGGAGCCCGCCATGCGTTCGCCAGTACTCCTCGGCATCGAGAAACTTTTCGTACTCGTGGTCCATCCGCTCGATCAGGTAGGGGAGCCAGCCGATGCCCGTTTCGGCGAGGACGATCTTCAAATTCGGATGGCGTTCGAGAGCGCCCGAGAAGATCACCCCGGCGAGGGATTCGTCCAGCTGGATGGTCGAGCAGGAAACGCGGACTCCCATGTTGCCCGCGCTGCCGGCTTTCGGGCCGGTGAACACCACGGTCCGGAGACCGCCACCGAGGTGAAAGCCGATGGGCAGGCCGGTCTCCGCACCCGCTTCCCAGAGCGGTTCCCACGCCTCGTCCCAGAGCGGTAGCTCGACCCGGGCGGCCAGAAGCATGCCGGTGCGTAGGCCGAGGCTCGCAAGGTGCCGCACCTCATCGGCGGCGGTCTTGGGATCATCGATCGGGATGAGGCCGGCCCCGACCAGGCGATCGGGCGCCGTCGCGCAGAACTCGGCGAGCCAGTCGTTGTAGGCGCGGTAGCAGACACGACGGAGGTCCGGATCCTCGATCAGGAGGGGGACGATCGGGCCGTACATGACCGTCGCGTCGATGCCGTCGCGATCCATGTCCGCCAGTCGGAGCGCGGTCGTGGTCGGACGCAGGACCCCGGGCTCGAGGACACCCCCGCGCTCGAGCGCCGTCCGCCGTCCACCTTGAGCGCCCGCTGTTCCGCGGCGCCCGCCCCACAGATCCCACCGCTCATCGCCGCAGACCCACTGCGGTCCGTCTCCCGCGTCCACGACCCTCGGCGCTCGATCCCGATGCTCGCGGGGCACCCGCCTCTGCCAGAGATCCTTCGGCAGCCACGTCAGATCGATGTGGTCATCGGCGGACACGACGTGATAATTCATGGCGGCCTCCTCTCGGTCTAACGCCAGAGCTGTTTACTCGCTAAGCGCGCGCCTTCTGCCAGGGTCTCCAGCTTTGCCCACGCAATCTGAGGGTGAACGCGGCCTCCCAGACCGCAATCGGTGCCAGCGATTACGTTCTCGCGGCCAAGGATGTTGGCAAACTGGACGATGCGGTCCGCGACCAATTCCGGATGCTCGACGAGGTTCGTGGCATGGCTCACGACACCCGGGATCAGCACCTTGCCGTCCGGCAGCTTGACGTCCCGCCAGACCTTCCACTCGTGCTCGTGACGGACGTTGCCTGCCTCGACCGAGTAGGCGCCGGCCCGGGCCTGCAACACCAGGTCGGCGACGTCCCGCAACGGTATATCGGTGGTGTGGGGGCCATGCCAGCTTCCCCAGCAGATGTGATAACGGATTTTCTCCTCGGGCAGGCCTCTGAGGGCGTGATTGAGCGCTTCGACGCAGATCCTGGCGTAGTGCTTGTACTCCGGGAGCGTCGGCGCCGGGTCCATCAAGTCCCAGGTGTCGGGAAGGCCGGGATCGTCGAGCTGGAGGACGAAGCCCGCATCAACGATCGCCTTGTACTCCTCGCGCAGCGCGTCGCCGAGGGCGAAGAGGTACTCTTCGTCGCTCTTGTAGTAGTGATTACGGCCGCGCGCGAAGCTTCCCGGGGCCACCGCGGTCATGAAGGCGTCCTCCGCCTTCACGCCCTGTAGCGCCGCCTTGAGGTTTTCGATGGTGGCCTTCACCGCCGCCTGCCCCTTGTACGTGATCGGACCTGTAAATCTGGGCAGAGGGCCCATTGCCGCGAATTGCACGGTGCGGAAATATTCTTGATAGAAATCCGCGAACCGCACCCAGTCCCGGCGATTGACGCTGGACTTGAGCCTGGCCGCCCCGGGCGAAAGAGGGAGATCCCCGGCGCCGGCGCCTCCCGGTTCCCATCCACCGAGACGCTGATACGCGTAGCTCTGCCAGGCGCCGTAATCCGCAGGCCCGCGTGCCGCCTTGCCGAACTCACCGTCGTCCACGATGTCAACGCCTGCAGCGGCTTGCTTTCGCACGACGTCAGCCACGGCAGACCTGAGCCGCGCTCCCAGAACGTCGGCGGGCGTATTCGTCTGAAACATTTCGATCAGATCGCTGGGGCGCGGCAGGCTGCCTGCGTGAGTGGTAAGGATGCGGTCCGTGCTGCGTTTCATGGCCTATCCGTTGGACCAGTTGAACTTGTAATAGATCCAGTTCGTCTTCTCGGCCGCCACCGAGAGCCCGGCCGCCTCAGCACTGAACGAGCCCTGGCCGCACTCTCCCTTCTTCCAGATGAAGCCGTTCGGAAGGTGGATATCCGCGAGGTGTTCTTCGCCCGTCACGGGGTTCTTGAAGGTGTCGCCGCGGCCCTCGCCGACCCCCTCAGCCCGGAAGGTGCTTTTCCTGCCCCTGCCCTTGATCCGGATCTTGGCCTTCACCAGGCCAACGACCTCGGCCGTGGGGCCCAAGAGCTCCCACGGCATACCCCCAAGCTTACCGGTAAAGATCTGGGCCAGCGCATCCACCTGCTTGTCCGTGGTGGCCGGATCCACGATGAAAGCAACCTTTCCGTTTCCCTCGTGGATCGCCTTCGGCCAGGCATAGATTCCGGCGCATTTCACGCCGGAGAGATCCACATCACCGCATGTTCCTCGGGTGATGTTGACGCCGACGAAGGCGCGGCAGCTCCCGTCTTTGGAATTCGGGAACCCTCCGAAGTTGCAGCCGCAGCCGAAATCACAGTTGCAAAACTCGTAACCCCGACCCTGGAGTTGCCAGCGAGTGGCGGTGGCCGTCGTCATGGTCTGCC
>CAYJUC010000307.1:0-5005 GCA_964372605.1 uncultured bacterium
GGTTCTGGGTCGAGGCGGCGACCTGCCCGTCGACCGCCAGGGACGTGAGGAACTTTGTGACCTCAGGCGCGCCCATCTCGGCGGGGTGGCGCTTGTCGTGGAAGAAGATGAAACGCCGGATCCAGGCGACGTACGCTTCCTCGGTGCGGCGGCTCATGTGACGGGCCCGCAGGGCCTGGCGGACGCGGTCGAGGAGGCGGGGCTTCGGGGGCACGGGAGGGCCGCTCTCGCGGAACGACCACGTAGAGAGGCGCCTGCCGCCACCAGGCAGCGTCGGGTACTGGGCTGGGGCGCTTACCTCCACGATGGCCATTATCCGTATCCTGGCCCTTGTCGGAGGGCAGTGTACAGGAGCGGCGGGACGCGCCGCAAGGCCAGATTTCAGCGCGCGCCGACGCTTACGAACGGGAGCGGCGCTCCCACTGGGCGAGCTTCCTCAAAAGGTAGGCCCAGCGGCTCGCCACGTTCTCCGGATGATGGATGCGCTCCCGCTTCACCAGCGCTTCATCGTCGGGAGTCCAGTAGCGCGGCACGCCGCCCGGCAGCATGAGATGGGCGCGCGCCGACTTGTCCAGCAGCAGAGCATTCACCGTGGCTTCCTCGATGGTGGCTCCCACCGCGACGATCCCGTGGTTCACCAGAAAGAGGGCCGGCCGGCTCCCCAGTGTCCGGGCCACGGCCTTTCCCCGCTCCGGGGTGACGATGAGGTCGGTGGTCTCGTCGAAGCGTGGGATGTCCGGCGGGACGAAATTGCTCCCCTCGTGGGTGATCGGCCTGAGGGGAATTCCCAGGGAGGAGAAGACCACGCAGGGGACCGCGTGGGTGTGGACCACCGCGCCCACGTCGGGCCGCGCCCGCATGACCTCGCTGTGGATGAAGACCTCGCTGTGCCTGGGGCGCTTGCCGCGGACCACTTTCCCCTCCAGGTCTATCAGGAGCATGTCTTCGGGCTTCACCTCCTCGAGCCCCATCCTGTGGGGCTTCATCCAGAAGGTGTCTGCCCCCGGGACGCGAACCGTGGCGTGCCCCCACACGGCGTCGCCCTGGCCCTCCATGACGAGGACGTGGCAAGCCTCTGCGAGCCGCTTCTTGAAGCTCGCCTCGCTGGTCCCGCCCTTGGTCGTCTTTTTCTTCATGACTTCCTCCTCTATTCGCCCCACCCTCACCTTTTTCCTCTCCCTCCCCCAGGAGGGAGAGGGAGCCGTCGGGGCTATGTGTCGAGCATGGATTCGGGGAACATCTCCTCCGGCGTGAGCCGGCGGGGCGCCAGCCCCTGGCCGAACGTATAGCCCGCCAGCGTCTCCAGCGTCTTTCGGCTCCGCTCCACGCCGTACGGGAACGGATCGGGGCCCATGATCGCCTCGGTCTCCTCCGCCTCCGCCATGAGCCAGGGGAGCGCGAAGGTCAGGATCCCGGTTTCGGCCAGCCGCTGATAGGCGATCTGCTTGGCCTCGACGAAGGCCCGGTAGAGATTCCGGGGGAGCCACGGGTTCTGCCGGACCAGCTCTTCCCGGATAACCACCGTGTGCATGATCGGGAAGATCCCGGTCTTCTGATAATAGGCCCGCTCCACGGCGCGGAAGTCGGGGAAGAGACGGAGGATGCGGGGCGATCCGGCAGCGAAGGGCGCCGGCCTCCGGGCACCCACGAGCGCGTCCAGCTCGCCGGCTTCGAGCATCTCCGCAAAGTTCCGGTCCCCGGGAACCTTCGTGACACGGATCGCCGGCGGGAGCTGGATGTCCACCTCCTTCATCTGCGATCTCTCGCCCCCCTCGAACCAGAGGAGGTCCTTCGGGGCCACCCCGTACTCGTCCTCCAGGATCCCCCGGATCCAGACCGCGGCGGTCATGTGGTACTTGGGAACCCCCACGCGCTTGCCCCGGAGATCCGCTGGCTCCTTGATGCCCGCATCGGCGCGCACGTAAATGGCCGAGTGGCGGAAGACCCGGGAGGGGAAGACGGGGATGGCGACGAGCGGCTCGCCCCTGCCTCGGAGGACGGTATAGGTGGAGCAGGAGAACTCCGAAACGTCGAACTCCTTGAATCGCCCCATCCGGTGGAAGATCTCATCGACGGGGAGGTTCACCACGTTCAGCTCCACCCCCTCGGGCTCTACCATGCCGTCCTTCAGGGACCGGGTCCGGTCGTAGTCGCCGCACGCGAGCGTGATTTTGAGCCTGGCCATCGACGCCACTCTAGATTTGACCTATTTTTCCGACCTTTATATCGCCTATTTGAGGATATCCTTGAGCTTGGCGAGAAATACCGGGTCGAGCTTGAAGAGTCCATGGACGGTGCGCTCCAGCTCCTCTCCGGTCATGGGATCCACTTCGAGCTTGGCCTTCTGGGCATCCGTCAGGAACTCCGGATCCTTCAGAGTATCCATGAAGGCCTTCCGGAGGAGCTGGACTCGATCCTTGGGTGTGCCCGGTGTCACGACAAAGGGTCGGGTGATGGCGCCCGCGTCCTGGATTCCGACCTTGACGAGCTGGCGCGCCTCCTCGGTCTTGGCGAAGTTGATCGACAGCGGTACGTTGGGCATGTCCGGAGCCGGCAGCGTCTGGAGCACCACCGCCACCTCGCCCGTTTCGATTCCCTTGCGCCAGGTGGCCCTGATGGACTCCAAGCCCCAGCAGCCGCCAGCCACCTCGCCGCTCTCAGCGGCGAGCCGGATCGCCGACGTCCCTTTGTACCCTGAGACGAGCTGGATCGGCACGCCGATGGCCGCGGCCAGGATCTTGGGAGCGTCGTCGGTGGTGGAGCCCGGAGCCACGCCGCCCAGCTTGACCGGCGTCTTGGCGGTCAGCCACTTCTCGATGCTGGTGACGCCGCTCGCCCGCATGAAGGCGCACGTCACGTTGTCTTTCGTGGGGACGCCGACGTATTCGAACTTGCGGGCGTCGAACTCGACTCCCGGCTTGCCGAAGACCTGCAGCAAGAAAATGCCGCCGATGGGGTGGGCCATGGTGAGCCCATCGGGCTTGGCGATCTTGTAGAGGTGGTTGGCCGCGATCAGGCTTCCGGCCCCTGTCATGTTCTCCACGATGATGGTGGGGTTGCCGGGGATGTGCCTCCCCATGTGACGCCCGATGGCCCGGGCATAGGTGTCGAAGCCCCCTCCGGCCGCAAATCCCACGATGATGCGGATGGTTTTGCCTTTATAGAAATCGTGGGTCGTCGCTTGCGCGGCGTTTGAAAACAAGGCCAGCACGGTAATTGCCGCGAGTAGTGAGCAAACTTTTCTGAGCATGGCAGTCCCCCTCCGAGAGACTTAGAGAATTTCCTTCAGTCTGGCCAACAGCGCCGGATCGAGCCTGAAAAACTCGCCGATGATCCGCTCCGCCTCTTCGCCGGTCGTGGGGTCGATCTCGAGCTTGGACCTCTTCGCGTCGGCGGCGAAATCCGGGTCTTTGAGCGTGTCCTGGAACGCTTTTCGCATGATCTGCACCCGATCTTTGGGCGTGCCGGGGGGGAAGGCGTAGAGACGCGTGATGGTTCCCGGGTTCTGGATCCCGACCCGGATCAGGGCGCGCGCCTCTTCGGTCCCGGCGAAGCGCTCCGCCAGGGGAACCGTCGGAAGGTCCGGGAGCGGCTGGGAGGTCGCCTGTACGACCACCGTCACATCCCCTGCGTCAAGCGCCCTCCGCCAGGTCACCTTGATGGACTCCCACTGCCAGCACCCGCCGGCCACCTCGCCGCTCTCTGCGGCCAGCCGGATCTCCGCGGTGCCTTTGTACCCGGAGACCAGATGGATCGGGAGCCCCAGTGCCGCCTTCAGGATCTTGGCTGAGTCCTCAGGCGGCGAGTTCCGTCCGGTGGACCCGAGCTTGACCGGCGCTTTGGCGGCCAGCCATCTCTCCATGCTCGTGATACCGCTGGCCTTTGTGAAGGCGCAGGCCACGCTGTCTCTGGACGGGACCGCAATCACTTCGAACTTCCTGGCGTCGAGCTCGATCCCCGGCAGGCCCAGGAGCTGGCCCAGAGCGAAGCCCCCCGCGAAGTTGCCGATGGAAAGGCCGTCGGGCTTGGCAGCCTTGTAGGTGTAGTTGGCCGCGATGAGGGTTCCGGCTCCCGCCATGTTCTCCACGATGACGGTGGGGCCGCCTGGAATATGCTTGCCCAGATGCCGGGCAATGGCGCGAGAGTAGGTATCGAAGCCGCCGCCCGGCGTGGCGCCGACGATGATGCGGATCGTCTTCCCCTTATAGAATTCGTGCGTCGAGGGATGCGCCGAATCGAGAGCGAAGACAAGCCCGATGAGCGCTCCGAGGAGACACCCGAATCGTTTACACATCGTTTCCCCCTTCCGGCTCCGGATCCCTCAGCGGAGCTTGTAGCCCATCTCGTAATGCAGGAAGATCCCGTCGAAGTAGAACCAGCGCATCTTCGCGCTCTCGCGGGCGTAATGGACCGCCATCTCCTGGAGCTCCGGCGTGGTGGCGTATTTCTCGAGGATGTCGAAGGCCCGGCCGCCGTGCTCCGTGTCGGCATCGACGTGGAGCCAGAAGTGCTCGATCTCGTCCTCTTTGAAGCGGTAGCTGTTCCGGAGCGCCGGCAACACCCGCCCGTAAAGGAGCGGCGACTGCGACTCGGTCCCGATGTTGAGCGCGGCCACGCTGGCGACGAACGGCTCCTCCTTGGCCACCCGCGTCAACCAGGCCACCCATGACTCGGTGGTGGGCAGCCCCCGGTCCCGCTTGATCGCGTCGATGTCGGCGCCGTTGGCCGCGGCGAATCTGAGGACGATATCCAGGTGCGGACGGTCGGGATCGTTCTCCTCGTTGAAGTTTTCGAGGAGGATCTTCGCCACCCCCACCGGGGCCTGGGCGCACGTGTAGAGCATCGTCTTCGGCATCTTGCTGACCCAGTGGTAGTGCTCGATGGCCCAGCCCGCCATGGCGTTCTGGCTCAACTTGCCGTCCGCCCACTTCAGGGTCATGGGATGATCGGCGCAGTGGCGTTCCATCACCGCCGCTTCCAGTCGCTCTCTGAGTGTCTTCATGTC
>CAYJUC010000308.1:0-4998 GCA_964372605.1 uncultured bacterium
ACCTTGAAGCGATCGACCGCCACCAGCCTGAACTCCTCGACCCGCATGGGCGGGCCGAACCGCTGCGGCTGGTAGGTTGCGGCGAGGCCCACGACCACCAGTGCCATCGCGACGCTGGCGGCCCACCGCGCCCGCCGGCGATTCCCGAAGACGGCGGCGACTCCCAGAGGCTCCCCCGCTGCGCGCAGAAAGCCTCCCACGATCCAGCCGGCGCCGCCGCTCAGACCGCCGGCCACGAGAGCGCGTGGCAGCCCGGCCAGCAGTCGATCGGTCGGCCACGGTTGTCCGACTACCCAAGCCATCCACGCCGTCTCCATACCGACGAACACGAGCGTGGCGACCAGGCCGGCGCCCACGGCGAACGGGAGGCTGTCGCGGCGGCGGGGCGCGGCCCAAGCAAGGGCCGAGATGGCGAGAGCCGGCACGACCAGGAGCGGCGTGACCGTGTAGCGCTCGAACTCCAGCGCGCGAAGCGCGGCGTCCACCAGCGCGGTCACGATGAAGAACAGGAGGCCCGCCAGCGTCGGGGCCCAGATGCCGGCCGCGCGAAGCGCCGCCACGAAGATCGCCGGGACCGCCAGCGCGACGAGGAACGGGTAGAAATCGGGCGTCCGGCTGGGCGGGGTCATCGTGTAGTGGGCCAGCGCGTAATGGAGCCGGTGGAGCAAGTCGACTAGTGGCGGCAGCATGGCGAGAGACCAGCGCCACGGAGGAGCGAGCGCCCCCCGGCCCCGCTGCGCTGCGGCCGCGAAGAGGAGCCCGAGGGCGCCCGTCGAGCCGCCGATCACGCCTTGCATGTGGGGCCAGCTCCAGATGAGGACGTCCTTGCCGAATGTGGCGTGGAACCAGGCGTCGACCGGCATGCCGAGGACGGCGATCAGCACGCCGGCGGCGGCCAGCGTGAAGCCGAGCGGCAGGCGGATCGGTCCCAGCCTTCCGACGGGGCCGCCGAGGTCGCTGAGCCGCCCCTGCGTGGCCAGCGCGATGGCGGCGGCCACGACCACCCCCACCGCAGCGCCGCCACCGAACATGAAGAGGTGGGGCAGGCTGAAGAACGTGTCACGCCCGATGGTCCGGTGCCAGGCCGTGTCGAAGTACACGCCCCACATCGAGACGGCTCCGGCGACGTACGCGAGCGCGAGCAGAGAAAACGTGGTCGGCCCGGTCACGCGGTGACCGAGAGGCGGGCTCACCTTCACTCCGGCTCGATCCGGGTGTTGTGGAACTCGTCGACTGACCCACGCATCCCAGGCGGGATCACCAGCGTGTCGCCCGGCCGCTCCACGATGCAAGGGCCCTTGAGCCGGTGGCCGAAGGTCAGGCGCGTGCCGTCGAAGACCGGCGTCGGGACATAGTCTTTCCGTTCCTCCAGATAGGCGGGCCGCTCGCTAACGAACGCGCGAGCCGGGTCCGGAGCGCTCGGCGCGCGCTCGCGCAGGAGCTGAGGGACGATCGTCTCGCACCTGCCGACCACGCGGGCCTTCATGATCTCGACCGCCATCTGTCGGTAGGCCGAGATCTCGCCGTAGATCTCCGAATACTGCCGGTGGAACGCTTCCGCGAGAGCCTCCTGCCCGGCGAGGGCCTCCCGCCCGGTGAGCGTGACGGCGATTCCCTTCGGTTGGAGGCGGTACTTCATGAAGAGGGCGTGGCTCCAGGTCACGCGCTCCCGCGGGATCCCCTCCCGCTGGAAGCGAGTCGCCAGCCTCCCCTGGAGCTCCGAAAAGAGGCGGGTGAGACTGTCCAGATCCGCGGCGGAGAGAGGAAGGGTGGCGGGGTGGGAGGCTTCCGCCGTGTGAACGAGGCCGCCCGTGAGCATGCCCAGCGCGGAGAAGACGGTGGCGTGGCCGGGGACGTAGATCTCCCGCATCCGGAGCTCGCGTCCCAGAAACGGCGAGTGGGTGGGGCCGGCGCCGCCGTAGCAGAAGAGCACGAAGTTCCGCGGGTCGTACCCTTGCTCGATGGTCGTCTTGCGGATGAGATCGGCCATCTGGGCGTTGACGATCTTGAAGGCGCCGGCGGCCGCTTCGTGGAGGGTCATCCCCAGGGCGCGGGCCACGGAATCGAGCGCCGTCTCCGCCCGGGCCAGACTCAGGCGCTTCCTCCCGCCGAGGAAGTTCCCGGGATTCAGATACCCGAGGATCAGGTCCACGTCCGTCACCGTTGGCGCAGCGCCGCCCGCGTCGTAACAGGCCGGCCCCGGGACTGACCCAGCGCTCGCTGGCCCCACCCTGAGGAGCCCGTCTTCGTCCACCCAGACGATGGACCCGCCCCCGGCTCCGATGGAGTGGATGGCGATCTTGGGGATGAGGAAACTGTACTTCTCCAGCACGGGCTCGTCGTCCAGCGTGGGCTCGCCGCCCCGGATCAGGCTGACGTCGAACGATGTTCCCCCCATGTCGGAGCAGATGACTTCGCCCTTGCCATAGAGGCGCGCGAAGAAGGCGGCGCCCAGGACTCCTCCCGCGGGCCCCGAGTCGAGGGTGACGAGCGGCGTCGCCTCCACCTCGCCGAGGCTCGTGAGCCCGCCCAGGCAGTGGGAGAAGAGCAGATCCTTGCCGTAGCCCATCTCACGCAGCGTCTCCTGGAGCGTGTGCGCGTAGGCGATGACGCGCGGGCCCAGATAGGCGTTGAGGGTCGTCGTGACTGTCCGCTCGTACTCGCCGAGGATCGGGGCCACTTCGCTCGAGGTGAAGACCGGCAACTGCGGCGCCGCGGAGCGGAGCATCTCCTTGACCCGGCGTTCGTGGCGGTCGTTGAGGAAGGACCAGAGGAACGAGATCGCCACCGATTCCACCCCATGAGCGGCGAGATCGGCGATGGCCTTCCGCGCGTCGGCCTCGTTCAGGGGCACGATCACCTGGCCCAGGGCGTCCACCCGCTCGGACACGCCCTTGACGTCCAGCGGGTCCACGATCGGCGGCTCCGCCTTCGAGAGGTGGGACTGGTGGATGATCTCCCGTTCGGAAAGGCCCGCCACTTTTTGCACGACCTTCCCGATGAAGATGGCGTCCTCGTGCCCCCGGGTGGTGATCAGGCCCGTCCGGGCCCCCGTGCGCTCGATCATCGCGTTGGTCGCCACGGTCGTGCCGTGGATGAAGAGATCCGTCTGCGAGAGAAGCTCGCGGGAGGAGAGCCCGAGGGATCGGGCCGCCACATCGAGAACTCCGACGACGCCCCGGGAGAAGTCGGGCGGAGTAGAGGGGCTCTTCGCGATGGTGGCGATCTTCCCGTCACTGTCCAGGACGGCGCAGTCAGTGAAGGTCCCCCCGATGTCGATGGCGATGGCGTACATCACCGTTATGCCGGATTATTCGTGTCCGCACTTGGCACCCTCACCCCAGCCCTCTCCCTCACGAGGGAGAGGGAGCCCCTTCGGTTCCCTCGCCCCCGGCGGGGGAGAGGGTCAGGGTGAGGGGGTCCGTCAGACGCGGTGTCCTCTACGCGCCGGGGCGGCGATAGGCGCCCATGCCCGGCTTGTACTGCCCCTCGAGGAACTGCTTGATCCCTTCCTTGACCCACTCGCCCCCCGTCATCTCGGAGAGCACCGCGAAGTTGGCCAGCTCCCAGTCCACGGCCTCGGTGTACTGCATGTACTTGTCCCGCCAGAAGACCTTCTTGGTGAGCATCAGAGCCACAGGGTTCTTCTCGATGAGCTTCTTGGCCAGCGCGGTCACCTCGGCGTCCAGCTTGTCGTGGGGGACGGCGCGGTTGATGAGCCTGATCTTCTCGGCCTCGGCCGCCGAAAGCCGCTCGCCGGTGAGCGCCAGGTAGAGCGCGTCCCTGTGGGAGAGCAGCTCGATCGGGACCTTGAGCGCGCCGCCAGCGGGGAAGATCCCGAAGTTGATCTCCGAGAGCCCGAACACCGCCTTGTCGGAGGCGATGGCGATGTCGCAGAGCCCCATGACGCGCATCCCGCCCCCGAAGCACCACCCGTTGACCTTGGCGATGGTGGGCTTGTCGTTGAGCCGCAGCAGCTCGCTCCACTCCATGGCGGTCCGGGTCACCTTGTTCGACTCTTCCGGCTTGCCGTAGGTCTCGGCGAAGAACTCTTTCAGGTCCTGACCCGCGCAGAAGCTGTCTCCCGACCCCGTCAGCACGATCACCCGCAGGTCGCGCTCGTCCCGCATCTCGGTGAGCAGTTGCTTCATCTCCCGGTGCAGCTGGGGGCTCATCGCGTTCTTCTTCTCCGGCCGGTTCAGCGTGATGGTCGCGATTCCGTCAGCCCGCTCGATCTTTATTGTCTTGAGCTCCACGGCTTCCTCCCTTCGTCAGTGTCCTTCCAGGTTATTTTTGACGGCTCGCCGAAGTGCAGTCTATGCGGCGGCGTACTCTCGGACGTCGACCTGGACACCAGCCCGCGCCGCCTCGTCTGCGATGTTACGCTCGAAGAAGCCCACCGGTATTGACGACGATCGGCGGAATCAACCCTTGAGGTCCCAGAAGAGCTCAGATTCGTCTCAGGTGCCGCCTGCGCGCTCAGCAGGGTGAAGGGAGAGGTACTCGCGCACCTCCAGCTGCATCCGGTCAATCTCCACAAGAAACCCCGACACCGAGAGGCGGTAGTTCACCGGGTTTGTCTCCATCTTACGGAGATAGGCTACCTGAGCTTGGAGACGACGGATCCGTTCTAACGTGGCGTCTAGCTCTCGATCACTAGCAATCATGGTCCCTCCGGGATGATCTCGATGATGCCCGTCCTGTCGCCGCCGCGCTTGACCTGCCAGTATTCTATCACTGTGGCCTCGCCTTCCAATGCCGCTAGACGCCGCACCCAGAACACGCTGGCGCCAAAGGCGGCTTGCGCGGCGGCATGATCGAAGAGCAGCCGTGTCTCGCCTTCGAGTTTGACGGCGTCAAAGGTGTCCTCCATAAGCAGGAACACGTCTAAATCATTGGGTTCGGGTTTGTCCGTGACGAAAGACCCGAAGACCACGAACCGTGCCAGGTGGCCGCTGGCTCGAGCTGCGCGGTAGATCCGCTCCAGTCGGAGAGCCA
>CAYJUC010000309.1:0-4985 GCA_964372605.1 uncultured bacterium
ACCCTCTCCCCCGCCGGGGGCGAGGGTACCGAAAGCGCCCCCTCTCCCTTTTGAGTGGAGAGGGCCGGGGTGAGGGTGCCCAGTGCGGACGCGAATAATCCGAGTCAGAGAACTTCCAGCAGGATGTCGCTGACGCGGTACCCGCTGATCGGGTTCAGGTCCATTGGGCAGGCGCTGACGGCCGCGATGACGTCCAGCAGCGCGCGCAGCTCAACGGCGTCTCCCGGCCGCGCGAGCGACTCGCCGAACTTTACCTGCCCCTCGGGGTAGCTCATGTTCTGGAAGAGGTTCACCGGGTGCGGGAGCTGGTGCCGCTCAATCCCCCACGGCCGCAGGGCCTCGACGAAGTTGTCCGAGCAGTTGCGGTGACCTGTCACCCCGAAGTCGTACTCGTACCGCCACGGGTCGCACGCGGCGATGAGCATGTCGTGGCGGCCCGTGTCGTCGCGGGTGAGCTCCAGCATGGGTCGCCGGCGGTTCGTCCTGAGCCGGTCCCCGATCGCGGGAAAGAGGCGCCCGAGCGACACGATCGTGTGCATCGTGCTGAGCGACTCCGTGAGGTCGGCGGCGCTGAATGCCACGAAGTCCGCCACCTGCTTCCCGGCCACGTTGATCACGCGGAGACTCTGGCCGGCCCTGAGGCTCACCGCCCTGGCCGTGCCGGCTGGAACGAGGACGCTTTCCATCGTGGGGTTTCTGATAGCACGAAGTGATGAGGCTGTCCACGCAATTTTGTGGTCGAGCGGGAGGGATGAGTGATGAGCGCAGCCGAGCATACCTCGGGAGTGCTGGTGGCGGGTGGCGGCATGTCTGGGCTCTGCGCCGCGCTGAGCGCCGCAGAGGGCGGGGCCGACGTGACCGTGCTCGAGAAGGGAAGCCTGGTGGGCGGCGCCGCGCGGCTCTCCGGGGGAGTCATCTTCACGTTCCCGACCCTGGAGCTCCTGCGGCGGAATGTCCCGGAGGGGGACGAAGAGCTCCAGCGAACACTCGCCGCGGAGTTCGCCGACTCTCTGGCCTGGTTGGAGGATCACGGCCTGCCGTTGGAGCCTCCCCAGCAACTGTTGGGCGATGGGTGGGGCTCCGTGATGGGGATCGGCGAACCCGGCCGGCGCGGACAGTTCATGGAGATCCTTCGCGCTCGGGCGGAGGCGCTGGGCGCGCGTGTCCTGCCGAATCGAGCGTTGCTCTCGCTGGAATCGTCACCGTCCAGATCCCTGGTTGTCCGGGTCGAATCGGCGGAGGGGAGAGAGAATTGGGAGGCGCGGTCGCTGATTCTCGCAACCGGCGGATTTCAAGCGAACCGGGAGTTGCTCTCCCGCTATCTGGGGCCGGCCGCGGACTACCTGATGATCCGGACTTGGCCCACCTGCACGGGTGACGGTTTCCTGGCCGGCCTGGCCGCCGGCGCGGCGACGAGCCGTGGTCTGGGAACGTTCTACGGCCACACCATGCCGGCCACCTCGGTCCCACCGGAGGAGTACCAGCCGATCACCCCATACTTTGCGAGCGTTGGCGTCCTGGTCAACCAGTACGGAAATCGGTTCACGGACGAGTCAGTCGGGACCATCGAGGAGGCCAACGCGTGGGCCGGCATGCGGCAACCCGGCGGCCGGTACTACTTGATCTTCGACCGGCGGATCTACCGGGAGCATGCGGAGGGACCCGGAATTCTCGGCGGAGCCGTGGCCGCGCCGAACAAGTTCGAGCGGGCGAGAGAGTTGGGGGCGCCCACGCTCGAGGCGCCGACACTCGGCAAATTGGTGGAGATGATGGAGACCCAGTGGGGGGTGAACGGCTCACGTCTCATGCCAGAGCTGGATGGGTATAACCGCGCCGTCGCGGAAGGCAGGGGGGCGGTGCTGGTTCCTCCCCGGACCCACTTCCTTCAACCGCTCGCAGAGGCCCCGTACTATGCCATGACCTGTATCCCCGCGATCACCTTTCCCTACGGGGGCCTCCGAGTAAACGGCGACTGCCAGGTGCTGAACCGTGTGAGCGTGCCGATCGCAGGCCTCTACGCCGCGGGAGTGGATGCCGGCGGAGTGTACAACCGGATCTATGCCGGAGGGTTGTCGTGGGCGTTGGTCAGCGGCCGGGTCGCCGGTCGGAACGCCGCCCTGGCCGCCCTCGGTAAGGAAACCTGAGCGTCCAACCTCATCGTCCTTGACCTTTCCACCGCCGTCTCCGCCACTTTGGTCTAGACAATTCTTGATTTCTTGATTATTCTTCTTTATGGCTCAAAAGGCTTTATTTCAAGGAGTGAACGACATGAAGCAAAAAATCGGCACCCTCATTGAAGAAGACATCATGCGGCTGGCTAAGCGGCGGGCCGCTGAGGAAAGGCGGTCCCTCAGTGACCTGATCCAAGACGCGCTGGTCCAGTATCTCAGCGCGGGCGGAACGAGTCCCAAGGAACGCGAATTGGCCTATCACCTATTCTGTGAGCGCCCCCTCAAGCTCACGCCTGACCAGTTCCGGCAGGTACTGGACGAAGACCTCTGGGACCTATGAACCTCGACGATATCCCAGCTGGCAGTCTCTGTGTACTGGACACCAATGTTTTGCTCTATGCAGAGCAGGGTGTCTCGCTCCAGGCCCAGCGCCTGTTGCACCGCGTTGAAAAGCGCGACGTGTTAGGAATCCTGCCGCAGCCGGTATGGCAAGAACTCACCCACAAACTGATGCTTGCTGAAGCGCTGGTGCAGGGGCAAATAAGCGGTGGCAATCCGACCAGGCAGCTGGCCGACAAACCAGAGGTCGTCAAACGCCTCACCCTGTATCGTGAGAAGGTGAAAGCGCTGTTGGCCCTCGGGCTCGGCTTCGAGTCCTGCACGAAAGGCGATCTTACCGACAAGGCACTACAGCTGCAGGAGCGGCATGGGTTCCTGACAAACGATTCGGTCATCCTGGCAATTGCGCTCCGCCTCGAGGCTGATGCCTTGGTCTCGGCCGACGCACGCTTCCGCGGGATCAGGGACATTAAAGTGTATGCCCCTTCAGATGTGAGGCTTCCCGAATAAAGCGCTAGCGGCGCCAGGCCTCGCGCGTGTTCGGCGCGAAGAGCTCCTCCACGGCCACCCTGCGGGGAGTCAGCCCCTGCTCATAGGCGTACTGGCACAAAGTCTCCAGCGGTTTTCGGTTCGGTTCGATCCCGTACGGCCAGAAGTCCCCGCCCATCACCTTTCGGGTGGACTCCAGGTCGTAGACCGACCACGGGAGCATGCACGCGAGCACGTCGTTGTCGGCCAGCGCTCGCTCGACTTCTGCCTTGGCCTCGCTGAAGGCCTTGAAAAGGGCCTGCGCCACCCACGGGTTCTTCTGGTACACATCCCGCCGCACCACCAGGGTGTGCATGATGGGGAAGAGGCCCGTGCGGCGAAAGTACTCCTCCTCGACCGGGCGGTAGTCGGGAAAGAGGCGGCGGACGCGGGGGTCCCCCGCCTGGAAGGCCGAGGGCGGGTGCGCGCAGAAGAGGGCGTCGATCCCTCCCTCGCAGAGCATGCGCGTCAGGGTCTCGTGCTCCGGGATGCGCTCGACCGGGATAGACGGTGGCAGGCGGAGGGCCACGCGCTCCTTCCGTCCAGGGACTTCCTGGCCTCCGGTGCACCAGATGACTTCCTCGGGGCGCACGCCGTACTCGTGCTGGAGGATGCCCCGCATCCAGACGCACGCGGTCATCCCGTACTCGGGAACCCCGATCCGCCGGCCGCGCAGATCCTCGGGCCGCTCGACGCCGCTCCCCGTGCGCACGAACATGTTGGCGTGCCGGAACACGCGCGAGGGGAAGACCGGCACCCCGACGAACGGCGAATCGCCGCTGCCGATGAGGGTGATGTGAGCCCCCATCGACATCTCGGAGGCGTCGAACTCCTGGTACTGGCACATCCGCCAGAAGATCTCCGTCACGTGGAGCGCGATGTAGTTCAGCTCCACGCCTTCGATCGGGATCTCTCCATCGCGGATGGCCCGTGTACGGTCATAGGCGTGGCATGCGAGCGTGAGCGGTAGCTTGGGCATTGTCAGTTGACCTCGGTGAAGTCGGTGGCCGCGGTCTCCTCCTGGAAGATCAGCGGTGATCGCGCGTGGGGCAAGATAGGGGCAAACGGGAGGGCTGTCAAGGAGAAAGCTGATTGTGGTACGCTACCCCGGGAAAGGAGACCACATATGAAACGGGAGCAGCTCCCCCTACGGCTGGCAGTGGCTGAGTACGACCGGACCCGGCCCATCCTGGACGGGCGGGTTCAACCGGATGGGATCGCGCTCAAGACCGAGAGCGCGTGGATCGGCGAGTTCTGCCTGCGCCCCGTCTACGAGGAGTACGACGTCGCCGAGATGTCCCTCTCCTGGTACGTGATGGCGCGCTGTCGCAAGGAGCCGGTCATCGCGCTCCCTGTCTTCCCGCTCAGGATGATCGTCCACGCCTATCTCTTCTGCCGCGCCGAGGCGCCCTACACCAACCCGAAGGATCTGGTGGGGAAGCGGGTCGGCACAATGCGGTACCGGCTCACCGTCAACCTCTGGATGCGCGGGATCTTGAAGGAGCACTACGGTGTGACTCCAGAGGAGTTCTCCTGGGTGACCACCGAGGAGGAGGGGGCCGGGTTCGTGCCGCCTGCCGGTGTCTCCCTGAGCACTCTTCCCGGTCGCGACCCCGTCGAGCTCCTCCTCTCGGGGGAGATCGATGCGCTGCTCTGGCCGGAGATCCCGGAGGCGTTCCGCCGGGGTGATCCACGGATCCGACGGCTCTTCCCCGATTGCCGGGCTGAAGTCGACCACTACTGGAACCGCACCGGGATTTTCCCCATCACCCACACGGTGGTGGTGGGGGAGGCCCTCTGGAAGCGGGAGCCGTGGGTTGCGGAGCGACTCGTCGCCGCGTTCCGGGAGGCGCAGCGGCAGTGCGAAGCGTCCTACCAGAGCGACCCGAAGCACCTGATGCTCCCCCGGGCGGTCTTCATCCTGGAAGAGGAGCGGGCGACCTTCGG
>CAYJUC010000310.1:0-4980 GCA_964372605.1 uncultured bacterium
GGCTCTTTCCCCCAGCGCTTCAACATCGCGTCCCGCCACTCCTTGGCGGAGCCGAACACCGGGTCCTTGAACGGCATCTCCGGCACCCACTCGGAAGCCGCCACGACTCCCTCGGCATCCTTCCCCAGCTCCTTGACAAAGTCGGGGACCGTCGGTCCGTAGCTGAAGGCGACCCCCTTCGGGGTGTAGTCCACCTCCTTGGCCGCCTTCATGACCCGGAGCGAGTGGGCAAAGAGCGATCCGACGAGCAAGAGGTCGGGGTTCGCGCGCTTGACCTTCAGGAGGAGAGAGTTGTAGTCGGTGAGAGCCAGCGGGAAGATCTCGGAGTGCACCACCTCGATCCCCATCTCCCCCATGATCTTCTTGAAGCCCTCGGCCGCGAGTTTGGCGAAGAGATGGTCGGCCCCGATGATGGCTGCGCTCTTCGGCCTGGGCTGGCCCGTCCCGAAGGCCCTGGCGGCGCCCTCGACCTCCTCGAAGGTTTTGTTCAGGGTGGCGAAGACGTACTTGAAGCCGCGATCGAAGATCGGGTTGGCGCTGGCGACCCCGGTCGGGTAGGGATACTTGTACTTCTCCGCCACCGCGGTGGCCGCGAACACGATGCTGCTCCCGAATCCGCCCAGGATCAGGTCCACCTTGTCCGCCGTGGCCAGCCGCTCGATGAGCTGGGCGCTCTTCACCGGGCTCGACTCGTCGTCGTAGTAGATGAGCTTGACGGGGTAGCCGGTTCCCTTGATCTTGATCCCGCCCTGCCGGTTGACTGTCTCGGCCCAGTAGTCGTAGGCCTCCTTGGTGAGCGCGGCGTCCCGGCTGAAGATCCCGCTCAACGAGAGCGCGATCCCGATGCGGAACTCCTTCGCCTGCGCCTGGGCCTCCGGGACCGAGAGCCAGGAGCCTCCGGGCAACGCCAGGAGGAGACCCGCCAAGAGAATGGGAAGCACGCACCGAACCCGACAATGTGTCCACACCTTCATGGTCATCTCCTCCTTATCGTTCGCCCCATCGTCCAGACTTCTGAAAGGGCCACCGTTTGCGTGCAATTTACGCAGACTCCGACCGGATGTCAATAGCCGCTTTCGTCGATTTGTCGGCTGAACGCGCCGGCGTATAATTACTCGATTTCTCGGCAAACGCACAGATCGGCTGATCCACCGCCAGGGAGGGGACCATGGCACTGAGCCCGGAACAGCAACGCATCGTTGACGCGATCGATCCCGAAGAACTCGCGAGACTCGCGCTCGACCTCGGCAAAATAGACAGCACGCCGAACAAAGAGGGGCCGGTGGCGGAATTTCTCTGCGACTGGCTCTCGAAGGAAGGGTTCGAGCCGAAGACCCTCGCCCTCATACCGGAGCGCCCCAACGTGTACTGCGCCATTCCCGGTGTAGGCGACGGCTACAGCCTCATCTTTAACGCGCACATGGATATCTGGCTCAACGAGAAGGATGTCTGGGTTGTCCACAAGCCCGATCGCGCCTGGTTCGACGCATGGATAGATGGAGACCGCGTGTACGGCCAGGCGGTCGTCAACGACAAGGGGCCGATGGCCGCCTTCATGATCGCCGCGAAAGCCCTCCGGAAAGCCGGCATGGCCCTCAAAGGCGATCTCACGTTAACCATGGTGCCGGGAGAGATCGGGTGGGAACCCATAGACGAGTTCAAGCCTCCCTACTATCTCAGCAAGGAGGCCGGGGCTCGCTTCCTGGTCACCCATGGCGTGGTGGCCGACTTCGCCCTGGTTGCCGAGGTATCGAACTTCGGGCTTGCGTGGGTGGAAGCGGGCAAGGCATTCTTCAAGGTGACCGTCGTCGGTGATTCCCCCACCTACACGCCGTACGTGACCCACGACGCCCCGCCCGAGAAGCACCCCAACGCCGTGGTCAAAATGACTCCCGTCATCCAGGCCATCGAGCAATGGGCCGCGGAGTACGAGACCAAGAATCGATACGAATGGGAACGGGGAGTGCTGGTTCCGAAGGCGAGCATCGGCGCCATTCGTGGAGGCGTCCCTTACATGATCCTGAGCTCCCCTCAGGTCTGCAGCATCTACCTGGACGTTCGATTAACTCCCGAGGGTGACCCGCTCGCGATCCGATCAGAGATCCGGAAGCGGATTGCGTCCACTGGCGTCCAGGCCGAGGTGGAGCTGTTCCTGTATCGGCGAGGTTACGAGGCGCGGAACATCTCGAGGCTCGTCAGCTCGCTGGACGCGGCGCACACGGCCATCCTCGGCGCTCCTCCCAAACCCGTCGCGTCGCCGATCTGCAGCATGTGGCGGGACAACAACGTGTACAACGAAGTGGGGATTCCCTCCCTGACGTACGGGCCGTCTGCCGGCTTTTCGCCGGCTGGTGTGGGCGCCGCCGGAACGGGGCACTTCTTCATCACGAAGCAGGACCTGGCCACATCCGCCAAGGTCTATGCCCTGACGGCGCTCGACCTCTGCAACCAGAGCAAACTCTAGTCCAGATCATTCGCGTCCGCACCCGGCACCCTCACCCCAGCCCCTCCCTCCGAAGGGAGAGGGAGCCCTTTTAGTTCCCTCGCCCCCGGCGGGGGAGAGGGTCAGGGTGAGGGGGTGCCCAGTATCTGCAGCACGCGTTCAGGGCTCAAGGGCAGCCGCATAACGGCTGCCTTCGGGCCCAAGGCGTTCGCCACGGCGTTGGCCAGGGCGGCGCCGGCGCCGGACGTCCCGGCTTCGCCCACGCCCTTCACGCCGAGCGGGTTGGACGGAGAGGCAGCGTCCTCGAGGATCGTGATCTCGAACTTGGGGCACTCCCCGGCGCTCGGGATGAGGTAATCCATGAAGGTCGTCGTCAGGAGCTGGCCGCGCTCGTCATAGACCAGCTCCTCCAGGAGCGTGCCGCCCAGTCCATGAATGATCCCGCCGGCCAGCTGTCCCTCCACGATGACCGGGTTGATGGCCCGCCCCACGTCACAGACCAGCGCGTAGCGGCGGGGCGTGACGAGCCCGGTCCGCGTGTCCACCGCCACGACGGCCACATGCACGGCGAAGGAAGAGGTCTCGTGACTGGCGTGGTGATAGTGGACCGCTTCGAGCGCATCGGCGTCCCCCGTCACCGGGCGACCAGTCGCGCCGGGTTTTCGCATCGGCGCCGTGAGGGCCGACAGCTCCCTGAGCGAATAGCCGCGACTGGGCACTCCGGCCACGGAGACACGCCCGTCCTCCAGGATCAGGTCGGCGGGGCTCGCCTCGAGGTGGTCCGACGCCACGCGGAGGATCTTCTCTTTGAGCTTGAGCGACGCCCCGTGAACGGCGCTCCCTGCCATGACGGCGGCGCGGCTCGCGTAGGTGCCGACCCCGTACGGCATGAGGAGTGTGTCCCCGTGGCGCACGACGATCTCCTCCAGGGGAAGCTGCAGGACGTCTGCGCAGACCTGGGCGAGCGTGGTCTCCTGCCCCTGACCGAGGCACGTCGCCCCCGTGTAGACGTGAACCTTTCCTGACTGCGCGATCTGGACTTTCGCGCTCTCGAACGGGCCCCACCCCGTGGGCTCGACCAGGCACGCGAGACCGACCCCGACGCGCAGCTCCGGGTTGGCCGCGTTTTCCCGCCGGCTCTCCTCCAGCAGGCGCCGGTAGCCGACCAGCTCGATGGCCCGGTCGAAGAGCGACGGGAAGTCGCCGCTGTCGAAGACCACGGGGATCCCGCCGATGTCGGTCCCAACCTTGTACGGGATCTGCTCATGCCGGATCAGGTTCCGGCGCCGCACCTCCACGGGATCGATGGAGAGCTCCGCGGCAACCATGTCCAGGGCCCGCTCGCGAACGAAGTTGCACTCGTAGAGGCCCGGCGCGCGCATCGTGGCCGTGGGGGTCTTGTTTGTCACGACGCTCTGCGCGCGATAGCGGTAACTCGGGATGCGGTAGGGACCGGGGAGGTGGGCGACGGCGATGGACGGGACGAGGGTGCCGTGGGTCCGGATATACGCGCCGTGGTCGTTGACGAGGTCCGCATCGAGCCCGAGGATGCGCCCCTCGCCATCCACCGCGACGGCCAGCTTCCACCACTGCCCCCGCGCGTGGTTGATGGACATGAAGTGCTCCAGGCGGTCCTCGATCCACCGCACCGGCCGGCGGAGCCGCATGGCCAGAAACGGGATGAGGAAATCCTCCGGGTAGAACTCCCCCCGGACGCCGAAACCGCCGCCGACGTCGGGCTCGATGAAGTGGATCTGCTCCTCGCCGAGGGAGAGCATTCCGGCGAGCACTTGCCGGTTGAAGTAGGGGACCTTGGTGGGACCCCACATCGTCAGCAGCTCGCGGCCCTCGTCGTACTCGGCGACGAGGCCACGGGTCTCCATCGGCACTCCGGTGTGGCGGTGGATCGCGAATTCTCGCCGGATGACGCGCGGCGCTTCCCTCAACGCTCGCTCGATGTCGCCAACAGTCGCGCCCCAGGAGTCGGCCAGGTTGCCTTCCGGGTAAAGCGCTGGCCCGCCCCCTTCCGCCGCGCGCTCCGGGTCCAGAACCGCCGGCAGCTCCTCGTAGCGCGCGTCGATGAGCTCCCGTGCGTCCTCCGCCGCGTACTGGTCGTTGGCGATGACCACCGCGACCGGCTCGCCGACGTATCGCACCCGATCCGCGGCGAGCGGGCGCTGGAGATAGGGGACAAGGGCCGGCCGGGAGCCCATCCGGATCGGGATCGAGGCGGCGCGGTCCGCGATCTCCTGAAAGGTAATGCAGTCCAGGACGCCCGGATGCGATCTGGCCCGGCGCGTATCGATACCGCGGATGAGGGCGTGGGCGTGGGGACTTCGCAGGACCGCGGCGCTGACCATCCGGGGCCGCACGATGTCGGCCACGTACCGGCCCCGCGCGGTGAGAAGCCGCGGGTCTTCGCGCCGCTTGACGCTCTGTCCGACGAACTTCACCGGGGCGCTTTCAGGTCGCGCGCGCCCGCTCAGTCCGCCAGACGGCGGTTCAGGAAATCGAGCACGGCCTGGGTGAACGCCTCG
>CAYJUC010000311.1:0-4977 GCA_964372605.1 uncultured bacterium
AAGGCGCCGGTCCCCTTCCCGGGCAAAGTCATCGCGGCTCCGGCCAACTACCGCCTCCACATCCAGGAAATGAGCACGAAGGAGATGCGCGAGGTCGTGAAGCAGGAGGTTCACGCCATCGACCAGTACGGCGTCTTCCTCAAGGCTCCGTCCTCGGTCATCGGGCCCGGGGGCACTATCGAGCTCCCCTTCCCCGACCGCCGCACCGACCATGAGGTGGAGCTGGGCTTCGTGATCGGAAAGACCGCGCGAAACGTGAAGATGGCGGACGCCATGTCGTACGTGTTCGGCTACACGGGGGCCATGGACATCACGGTTCGTGGCGGGGAGGACCGGTCGACCCGGAAATCCTTCGACAGCTTCACCCCCCTGGGCCCCGTGCTGGTGACCGCCGACGAGATCCCGGACCCGCACAACATCCAGCTCAAGCTCTGGGTCAACGGGGAGCTCAGGCAGAACGGGAACACCAAGGACATGATCTGGAACATCCCCAAGCTGGTGGAGTACGCCTCCCACGTGATGACGCTCTATCCGGGGGACGTCGTCTCAAGCGGCACCCCCGACGGGGTGGGCCCGCTCAAGGCCGGCGACGAGGTGACCATCGAGATCGAGCGCATCGGCCGGATGTCGGTAAAGGTGGATCTGCGGAAGTTCTGAGCGGCGCGGGCCGGACGCCCGACGCCAGCGGAGGAGAGCCATGAAAGGTTTCTTCGCCCGGAACTGGGAGGAGCCAGCCTACCTCGGCCCGCTGGTCCTGATCCGCGTCTTCTGTGGCTACTACTTCCTCTCGACTGCCATCACCAAGCTCGCCCTTGGGATGGTCAAGCTGCCGACGTACACCGGCATCTTCCAGAAGGCGATCGCCACCCACACCTCGCCCTGGTACAAGAGTTTCATTGAAGCCGTAGTCATGCCCAACATCGGCTTCTTCGCGTTCCTCAACTGGTTCGGCGAGATCCTGATGGGCCTGGCGCTGGTCCTCGGGCTTCTCACCCGGCCCGCCGCACTGGTCGGCGTGTTCGCGCTGATGAATTACTGGTACGCCATGGGAGGCGCGTTCCCCATGGTTCCCCAGGTCAACAAGCTCATGGGCTTTGCCCTGGTGGTGGTTTTCCTGACTGCGGCCGGCCGGTCCTTCGGGGTTGACCGGTGGCTCCACCAGAAGTTCCCGCGCAACCCACTTTTCTAGGAGGCGGTCATGAAGCTGGTCGGGATGATCCTGCTGTTTCTGGGCGCGCTCCTGATCATGGTGCAGCCGATGAACCGGATCTTCCTCAACCTGGGCAATCCAATTCCCCCCTTCTGGGGCGCGCTCTTCCTGCTGATCGCGCTCATCCTTCTCTGGATCGACGGGACTGCCTGGCCCCGGGAAGATGAGCGCCGTTAGCCCGGACCCTGAACGCTCAGTGACGCCAGGGATCGGCCCGTAGTCAAATCTCCGGGGGACACGCATGCCCGTCGGGGTCGGCAAGATCATCGACATCAGCCTGCCGCTGGACGCCAACTACAGCATGCACACGCCGGCCGGGTTCACCAAGGATCTCCAGTTCGAGGTGGAGGTCCTGAAGGATTTCGACGCGCCCGGCGGGGCGGGCCAGATCGTCCGCGGGGCCCACATGCGCCTCCACGCGGGCACCCACGTGGATGCCCCGGAGCACTTCGTCAAGGGCGGCACGCAGGTGCACCAAATCCCGCTCCACACCTTCATCGGCAACGCGGTCGTGGCCGATCTGTCCGGCAGGCCGCCCGACAGCCCGATCACCGCCCGGGACCTGGAACGCGCCGTTGGCGATACGCTGAAACGCGGCGATCGACTCCTTATCCGCACGGACTGGAACAAGCACTACGGGGAGCCGGGCTGGGCGGAAGGGTCGCCCTACCTCACCCCGGATGGTGTGGACTGGTGCGTGGCCCGCGGGGTGGCGCTCGTCGGAATGGATTTTTCCCACGCGAAGGACGCGCCCGGCAGCCCCGCCAAGTTCTACACCTCGAAGACCCTGTGCGAGAACGGCATCATCGTGATGGCATACCTGAAAAACCTGGACCGGATCAAGAGGCAGCGGGTGACCCTGATCGCGCTCCCCCTCGCCATCGTGGGCGTGGAGTCCGCTCCCGTGCGCGCGGTGGTGCTCGAAGACTAGGCCGCATCATCCATGGATTTGCTCAGCGCGTCTGATAGGCCCCCTCACCCTGACCCTCTCCCCCGCCGGGGGCGAGGGAACCGAAAGAGCCCCCTCTCCCTTCGGAGGGAAAGGGCTGGGGTGAGGGTGCCGAGTGTGGACGCGAATGATCCGGGCTAGGGCCGGTCGAAGCGGGTAATGGCGCCACTCCTCGAAGCGCGGGAGGTCAGCAAAAATTTCGGCGGCGTTCAGGCCCTCGATGGCATCAGCCTCTCTCTCGATAAAGGGCATGTGCTGGGTCTCATCGGCCCCAACGGAGCGGGGAAGACCACGCTCTTCAACGTGATCTACGGCCTCAAGCCCTCGGCCGGGCGCGTCCTGTTCAAGGGGGAGGAGATCACGGGCCTCAAGCCCCACGCCATCTGCGGGAAAGGGATCGCTCGAACCTTTCAGCTCACCCGACCCTTTCTCGAACTCTCGGTTCAGGACAATGTGGCCTCGGCCGTGCTCTTCGGTCGAAACCACAAAAGGATCGCAAGCCTGGGTGGAGCCCGGAAAGAAGCCCTCGACGTCCTTGGCCGGGTCCGGCTGGACGCGCGCAGGGACGCCCTGGCGAAGGACCTCCTGTTCGCCGAGCGGAGGCGGCTCGAGCTGGCCCGGGCACTGGCGACGGGCCCCGAGCTCTTGCTGCTCGACGAGGTCATGGCCGGACTCACCGCCGGTGAAACCCAGGAGATGCTCGACATCCTCGGACGGCTCAGGCGTGAGCTGGCGCTGACGCTGCTGGTCATCGAGCACGTCATGAAGGTGGTCATGACCGTTTGCGACCGGATCGTCGTGCTCAACTACGGGAGCAAGCTGGCCGAGGGGACTCCGGAGGAGGTGGTCGGCCACAAAGCGGTGATCGCGGCCTATCTCGGAGACGAGAGTGCTTAAGGTCGAGGACATCGACGTCTTCTACGGCATCGTGCCGACCCTCCATCAGGTATGCCTCGAAGTCGAGGGGGGAGAGACGGTCTGCCTCCTGGGTCCAAACGGGGCGGGAAAAACCACAACGGTCAAGACCATCATCGGGCTCCTCCGGCCGCGGGCCGGCCGGATCTGGTTTAACGGGACGGATATCACCGGGCTCCCGCCGCACCGCACCATCGGGTTGGGGATCAGCCTGGCCCCGGAAGGGAGACTGCTCTTCCCCGACATGGCTGTGGAGGAAAACCTGGAGCTGGGCGCTTCCACCCCCGGCGCCCGGTCTCAAAAGCAGAGCACCATGGAGTGGGTCTATTCCCTTTTCCCCGCCCTCCGGGCGCGGCGCGGTCAAGCGGCCGGCACGCTCAGCGGAGGAGAGCAGCAGATGGTCGCCATCGGCCGGGCGTTGATGGCGCGGCCCCGCCTCTTGATCCTGGACGAGCCCTCTCTCGGGCTTTCCCCGCTCCTGGTGCAGGAGCTGTTCCGGATCCTGAAAAAGCTCAACGAGGAGGGGGTGAGCATTCTCCTGGTGGAGCAGAACGTGGTGCAGGCGCTCCGGATCTCCCAGCGGGCGTATATACTGGAGTCCGGGAAGATCGTCATGCGCGGGTCCAGCGCCGAGCTGCGGAGCTCCGACACCGTCCGAAAATCCTATCTGGGGATCTAACCGGGCCGTGTGGTATGGTCGGGTTCTGGCGCGCCCATAACAGCCGAACAATTCGGCTCACTGGACGGGCGTGGCGAAGCCCGGGGCTTGCGCGTGCTCACCGGGCGGGCGCGGCGAAGCCCGGGTGCCCGCCCAGATAATAAAGGAGGGAAAAATGCGGCTCCAACTTCGGGTACTCAGCGTGGTCCTGGCTTTGCTGGTCGGCGGCGTACTGGCGGTTCCTGACGCTTTCGCTCCTCAGGCGCAGGCTCAGCCCCGGGAGGTCAAAATCGGGGGCACCATGGCGGTCACTGGTCCTTTTTCCGTGGAATGGGGTCCCAAAGGCCGGCAGTTCATGGAGGAGTGGGCCAAGATGATGAATGAGCGGGGCGGCATCTTCGTCAGGGAGGCGAATGCCAAGCTCCCCATCAAGCTCATCATCTACGACGACGGGTCGAGCCCCGACCGGGCCGTGGAGCTCTACGAGCGGCTGGCCAACACGGACAAGGTGGACTTCTTCACCGGCCCAGCCTCCAGCCCCATCACCATCAAGGCCTCCACCGTGGCCGAAAAGTACGGCATCCCCATGGTCACCGCGGAAGCGAACAGTCCCGTGGTCTTTGCCCGCGGGTTCAAGTGGCTGGTAGGCGCCGACCGGCCGGCCCCCCAGTGGGCGGAAGACTACTACACAATGCTGAAAGCCCTGATGGACCGCGGGACCCTCCCGAGGGCCAAGACCGTGGCGGTGATCCAGGAGAATACCCCGCATACCATGGATGTGGGCTGGGGAGGAACCAACCGGGCGAATATTGCCGGATTGACGGTGGTGGCGACGGAGACCGTTCCGCCGGGGGCCACCGACTTCTCGGCCATCATCGGAAAACTGAAGGGGTTGTCTCCGGACGTCGTCTATGTGGCGACCTGGGCGGGCACCGCGGCAGCGTTCGCCAAGCAGGCTTTCGAGCTGGGGCTGCGGCCCAGGGAATTTCACATCCCGCACAGCACCATCACCGAAAAATACTACGGGATGGTGGGCGCAAACATCGCCGAAGGGATCACCGGGATCACCCACGAGACGCACTTCAAGAAGGGGGACAAAGACGCCTATTTCGCGCTGCTGAAGAAGGTGGGGTTGTCCGGGTTCGAGGCGGGGTGGACGTCGCTGCGCTTCATCGCCCTGGAGGCCCTGGCCAAGGCCATCGAGCAGGCGGGCAGCCTGGATCGGGCCAAGGTGATGGCGGCCCT
>CAYJUC010000312.1:0-4975 GCA_964372605.1 uncultured bacterium
CTGAAGGGAGAGGGGGCCCTTTCGGGTCCCTCGCCCCCGGCGGGGGAGAGGGTCAGGGTGAGGGGGCCTTTCAGCCGCGCTGAGCAATTCATGATAATGCGCGCTAAACGTAGGGGCGTAGGCCGGGCCAGAACTCGCGGCGTCCCGTCGCCGCCTGCCAGTAGCCGTCGAAGCTCAAGATGTACGCGGAGTAGGCGTCCCGCGACGCCCGGCGAATCTTCGGGAGCAGCGAGGGGTCGGCCTCCAGGTACTTGACGATGACGGACTCTTCGTTCATGCCGTGGGTCACGTCGTGCTCGGCGTGAACCTTGTAGGTGGCCAGCCCCGCCTCGTCGACGTGGTAGATGTCGCGGTACGCCTTGTAGAGGGCGGACGCGATAGGTGGATACGTGGGCTCGCCGATCCAGAGGGCCGCCACCCCCTCGATGAACGACCGGCGGCCCGTCAGCCCCTCCAGCATCTCGTGCCACGCGACTAACCCGGGCGTGGGCTCCACTTCCTCGGCCTGCTTTCTCGGCACCTTCAGGGCATCGAGGATTCTCAAGATCAGCGTGGCATGATCGTCGTCGCCCGTCGCCTCCTCGGACCAGTTTTCGGCCATCCACTTGCGTGACTGCATGTCGTCGTTGCAGTTCTTGACCGTGTTGAGCACGAAGGTGGAGAAATATTTGGCCTCGTAGTAATGCTGGAGCTCGATCGCTCGAAGCTGGTCCAGAGTGAACTCTCCGCGCAGGCGGGCCTGGACCACGGGATGCTCTATCAACGGCGCCGGATCGACGATCTCCCGGCGGATGGCCTGAAGCGCTTCGGACACTGACGCTGTCATCTTCGTCGAAGCAGTCGTCATAGCACGTTCTCCTTTCTCACGCGCCAACAGGAACCGCTCCGGGCTCCACGGGCATCGTTGGCGGCGGGCCGACCTCGCCGCGCCCGATGGCCGCGAGGCGCTCTTCGGAGAGAACGAACCCGTAGATCTCGTTCCGGAGTCTCAGGTGCTGGGCCATGATGGCCGTGAGCGCCCGGTCGGCCTTCTCGAGGTCCGCTTCCGTGTGGATGTGGTGTTTCACGAACGGGTCCATCTTTTCCGGTCCATGGCGTAGCTCGTCGGCCACGATTTTCTTCATGGCTGTGGCGTACCGCCGCTGGAACTCGTCGGCGCCGGCCCGGCTGGCCTCGATGAAGGGACCGCCACCACCCCCCTCCGACAACTCCGCGACCTCTCTGAAGAACCGCGGGTCATACTCCTGCATGAGCTGGCGCGTCACCTTCACCATCCCGGCGGCTTCTGGAAGCAGCGGCGGGTAGAGATACTTTTCGGGGATCCCCTCCTCCCAGAAGGGGTGGGCCTCGTAGCGGCGCAGCTCGTCGCCGGACAGCTTGCGCCCGGCCACCCACTCGGCGATGTCGGCCAGGAGCGCATAGTGCTTGATCTCGTCGGCCATCTGCTGGAGCGTCCCGTACAGGTGCCACCGCTCGACGCCGTGGTCCAGCCGGTCGCCCATGGCGCCGAGCCTGTGCAGCCAGTGGGCGGCGATCGCTTCGCGCCCCATCTGACGGAGGCACAAGTCCAGGTACTCTTCGTTGGTGTGCGAGCGCGAGAAGAACGTTCGCACCACCTCCGCCTCTCCCGAGCCGTACCGGTCGATGATCGCCTGCAGTCTGGCTCTGGCCCGTGTCTTCAGCTCCTCGGTGCTCATCGGTGCCTCCTCAGTTGCGCTGGGCGCTCGATGTGTTCGCGGGCTCGTTGAACTTCGGCATGACCCGGCTGGCGAACAGCTCCAGCGTCCTGAACGCCTCCCGCTCGGACATGGCTCCGAAGTTGATCTGCATCGAAGGCTCGTGCTCGCCGAAGAGCTGGACGTGGTACTTGAGCTGCTCGACCACCTCGTCGGGGGTCCCGCAAAGGGCCTGGTAATTCTCGATCATCGTCTCGGCGGTGGTCGCCTTGATCGAGTCCACCAGCTTGTTGTAGCCGGCGTACTGGTTGCCCGTGTCCTGACGCGACCACGACCCCACGGCCTCGGAGAAGACCTCTACATAGCGCTCCACGCGCGGCTTGAAGCCCCGAATCGCCTCGGCGTGGGACTCGGCCACGTAGCAGTGCAGCGCGGTCTGGATCTGCTCCGCCCCGGGCCGGTGCCCGGCCTTCCGCCAGGTCTCCCGGTAGAGCTGCACGAGCTGACGGCTGCGCTCGAGGCTCCCGGCGTAGGGCACGATCATCAGGTTGTAGCCGCGTTGCGCCGCGGAGACGAACGACTCCTCGCTCAAGACCGCGGCCACCCAGATCGGGGGGTGCGGCTTCTGGATCGGACGCGGCATGAGGTGGACATCGGAGAACCTGTTGAACTTCCCCTCGTACGAAACGCGGTCTTCCGTCCAGAGCTTGACGATGATGTCGACGCCTTCCTCGAAGCGGAGCCGGCTATCCTCCATGCTCACCCCGAAGACCTCGAACTCTTTCGGGATGAAGGCGCGCCCGAAGCCCACGTCCAGCCGGCCTTTGCTGATGTTGTCCAGCATCGCCAGCTCCCCGGCGAGCTTGATGGGATTGTTGAAGGCCGGGATCACCGCGCCGGTGATGGGGCGCAGGCGCTTGGTGCGGGCGGCGACGGCGGCGAGGAAGACGATGGGATTTGGCGAGTGGCCGCCATACTCGTAAAAATAGTGTTCCACCGTCTTGACAGAGGTATACCCCAGCTCGTCCGCGCGCTCGGCCAGCCGCAGGCACATGTCGAAATATGCCGCGGTGGACATGTCGGTCAGGCGGAAGGACGGGAAAAAGTTGAGACCGAATTTCATTACGCTACCCCCTCGTTTCAGGTTCGCCCCGTCTTCTCCGCCCTCGTGCCACGGCAATGGGGCCGTTGGCCCTTCGAAGCAGCTTTTCGCCTATATATCCCATACCCTTGGGTGTGTCAAGCGAAACGGGGTCGCCGGCGCAGCGCGGGTGATAGAATGATGAGCCGTGCCGACCCGGAAAGAGCTGATGCGAGTTGCCCTCGGCGAAACGCCCCCGGATCTCCTCCTCCGAGGAGGGGCCGTGGTGAACGTCTACACCGGCGAGTGCCTCGACGGGTGGGAGGTGGCGGTGGCCGGTGACCGGATCGCCGCCGTGGGACCGCCTGGGAGCGGCGTCGTCGGGCCCGCCACCCGCCTGCTCGACGTCGGCGGCAAAGTGGTCGTCCCAGGTTTTATCGACGGCCACACCCACATGGACCAGCCCCTCTTGCCGGAGGCGCTCGTTCCCTGGGCGCTCAAGGGCGGCACGACGACTATCATCACCGAGATCGAAGAGATCTCGAGCGCCATGGGGCTCGCAGGGGTCCTCTGGTTCCTGGAGGCGGTGCGCGATCAGCCGGTTCGCTTCTACGCCACGGCGCCGTCGATCACTTACACGTGCACGGACGACGGGGCAGGCCGTCCGGTCCTGAGCCTCCAGGAGATGGAAACTATTCTGGATCATCCATTGGTAGTCGGGCTCGGCGAGGTCTACTGGCACCTTCTCGTGGCCGAGCCCGAGCGGCTCCTTCCGCTGATCGAGGCCTGCCGACGTCGCGGGAAGTGGGTGGAGGG
Source organism: uncultured bacterium (assembly GCA_964372605.1). Taxonomy (GTDB): domain Bacteria; phylum Methylomirabilota; class Methylomirabilia; order Rokubacteriales; family CSP1-6; genus CAYJUC01. The sequence goes on from CAYJUC010000312.1 coordinate 3,574, forward strand.
ACACACCGCCGGAGCCCGCGGGCCGAAGCTCCAGGCGTGCGTGGCCGCAGGTGTCGACTCCTGTCACGAGCCCATCAACCCCGAGCAGGCGCTGGAGCGGCTCAGGCTGGGGCTTCACGTCATGCTCCGCGAAGGATCGGTTCGCCGCGATCTGGAGGCCGTGGCCCCGCTGCGCAATTCAGGAGTCAGCCTGCGCCGGGCCATTTTGGTTTCCGACAGCCTCTGGCCCCACGATCTGGTGCACGGCTACATGGACAAGATCGTCCAGCGCGCGATCGACCTCGGGTTCGATCCGATTCAGGCGATCCGGATGGCCACGCTGAACGTGGCGGAGCATTTCGGGCTGGATGGAGAGGTGGGAGGGATCGCGCCGGGCCGGCGGGCCGATCTCGTGATTGTTCCGAGCCTCCGGGAGATGAGACCGGAAGGAGTCGTCGCCGGCGGGCAGGTGGTGGTCTGGGAAGGAGAGTGCCGGGTGACCCCCCGGGTGGTGCCGCCTCCACGAATCGGCTCGCCGTCTTTTCCCCGTCCGTTGACCGCGGCTGATTTCACGCTGGCCGCCAGCGGCCGGCGCGACAGCGCGCGGATCCGCGCCATCGAGATTCGGGGCGACATTCTGACGGGCGAGCTGGCCGTGGAGCTTCCCGTGCGAGACGGGCAGCTCCAGGTGGATTCCCAGCGCGACCTGTTGACGGTAGTGGCGTTCGATCGGCGGGGGAACGGGCGGCTCGCGAAAGGGGTCGTGGCCGGGTTCGGGCTCCGGGATGGCGCCGCGGCCACCAGCCTCTGCTTCGACACCTCAGACGTGGTCGTGATGGGCGCGCGCGCGGACGCGATGCTCCAGGCCGCCCGCGCTGTTCTGGAGGCTGGCGGCGGTTACTGCGTGGTGAAGGACGGCCACGTGGAGCTGCTGCCTTTCCCAGTGGGTGGGGTCATCTCCAATCTGTCGGTGCCAGAGACCGCCGCGCGCCTCGTCGCCATCGAGTCCGGCTTCAGAGCCCTCGGCTGCCAGCTCCGGAACCCGTTCCTCACGCTCCAGACGCTGACCTTCACCGCCATCCCGTCTCTCCGGATCACCTCCAAGGGACTCCTTGACGTGAAGGCCCAGCGCCCCGTCGAGCTGTTTCTGTAGCTCGGTCCCGCCGATCTCGGCTTCTCACCCGACGAGGCCGAGTACCTCAAGGTCCGCTCAGAGCTCGACCTCTTCAGCATCGGCACACTGATTGACATGTTGGCCCGGCCTGGAATCTGCGCAAAGCTCGTTCTTCAACCCCGCCGCCGCGCCGGCGCCGGCATAACGTTCACGCTCAGCGGCCGAGGGGCGAGCAGTGCGAGCCCCGGTCCGCTGTAGCGTGAGGTTAGCCCCGCTCGTGTATCGGCAGCTCCAAGACAAGAAGGCTCT
>CAYJUC010000313.1:0-4949 GCA_964372605.1 uncultured bacterium
GCCGAGCGCGAACGTTCTCAGCCTCATGTTGCTCTCACCCTCGCCCTCTCCCCCAAAAAGAGGGGAACTCATCAATTCAGGTCGGCGAGGACTTTGTCCAGGGCGCCCTTGACCCGCTCCAGGTCCTTCTCGTACTTCACCAGCATGGTGAGCGTGGACTCCACCAGGGCCGGGTCGAGCGCTTCAGCGTTCAGGATGACCAGCGAGCGGGCCCAGTCCAGGCTTTCTGAGACCGACGGCGGCTTCCGGAGCTCCATGGCGCGGAGGCGCTGGACCGCCGTCACCACCGCCTCTGCCAGCTTCTTCGGGATCTCCGGGACTTTGAGCCGGATGATCTCCAGCTCCTCGGCGGGCGCGGGGAAGTCGACGAAGAGGTGGAGGCAGCGCCGCTTGAGGCCGTCGGAGAGCTCCCGGGCGTTGTTCGACGTGAGGACCACCAGCGGAATGTGCTTGGCGGTAATGGTCCCCAGCTCGGGCACAGACACCTGAAAATCGGAGAGCACCTCCAGCAGGAACGCCTCGAACTCGGGCTCCGCCTTGTCGACCTCGTCCACGAGCAACACGACTTCGTCGTCCGCCTGGATGGCCTGGAGCAGCGGGCGCGGCGCCAGAAAGCGGTAAGAGAAGAAGGCGTCGTCCTGGCCGGCGATCCGCGAGACGGCCTCGGGGAGCGACGGCGCATCCGCGATCAGCTCGCCGATCCGCTCCTTGAGGAGCTGGGTGTAGAGGAGCTGCTTGGCGTACTTCCACTCATAGAGCGCCTTTCCCTCGTCCAGCCCCTCGTAGCACTGGAGCCGGATCAGCCGGCGGGCCGTGGCATCGGCGAGGGCCTTGGCCATCTCGGTCTTCCCCACGCCGGCGGGCCCCTCGATCAGGATGGGGCGACCCATTCGCTCGGCCAGGTAGACGACCGTGGAGATCCGCCGGTTGGCGATGTAACTCGCTCCCCTGAAGCGTTCCTGCACGTCTTCCACAGAAGAGAACATGGCGACTCCTTGGATGAGTGAAGTGCGGCTCATTATACGGGGGCCGTTGGTGGATTGACAACGCTTTTGCGGAATAGAGCCGGACACCTTCGACGGCTGATCCGCCGGATGTTAGAATGGCTCCGCATGGGCGATCGTGCGACGACCTATCATCGCTGGCAGTTCGGGCTCCATCTCTGCCGGTTCGGCGTGACGGTCGCCTACCTGATCCTCCTCCTGGCCACCGGGATCGCCGTTGAGCTTCGCGAGCGGCTCGCCGTCTGGTCTCTGCTCCCGTGGCTCCAGCTCGGGGTGGCCGTGTGCCTCCTGGGCGCCGGCCACCAACTGCTGACCGCTCCCCTCTCCTGGCTGCAAGGCTTCTGGCTCCCGCGCCGCTTCGGGCTGCTTCATCAAACTTTCACGGGTTGGTTCTGGGATCGGCTGAAGAGTGGGCTGATCGGCGGTGCGCTCGCGCTGGCGGCGGTCGAGATCGTGTACGGGCTCCTGCGCGTCACGCCGTTCTGGTGGCTCTGGGCGGCGGCGATCTTCTTCGCCGGCTCCGCGCTCCTGACCAGACTGGTCCCGACCTGGATCATTCCCCTATTCTACAGACTCACTCCGCTTGATGATCCCTCCCTTCGCGACCGGCTCCTGGGGCTGGCCCGCCGGGCGAGCGTGCCGGTTGTCGGAGTCTGGGTGGCTGATCAGTCGCGGAAGAGCAAGACCGCCAACGCGGCGCTTGCCGGTCTGGGACGGACCCGTCGGATCCTGCTCTTCGACACGCTGCTTCGGTCGTTCAGCGCTGAAGAGGTGGAGTCGGTGCTGGCCCACGAGCTGGGCCACCACGTCCACAAGGACATCTGGCGGGGACTCGGCCTTCAGGGAGCGCTCACGCTCGTCACCTTCCTGGTAACTGACGGCCTCTTGCGACTGGGGGGCGAGTGGCTCGACCTGGACGGCCCCGCAGACCTGGCCGGGCTCCCGCTCTTCGGGCTGATCCTCGTCGGCCTCGGGCTCGTCGCCATGCCCCTCGGCAACGGGTTCTCGCGATGGATAGAGCGCCAGGCTGATGACTTCGCCCTGGCCGTTACCGGCAACCCGTCCGCCTTCGTCGAAGCTATGGAGAGGTTGGCGGACCTGAACCTGGCGGAACGGAGACCGAGTCGACTGAAAGAGTTTTTCTTCCACTCTCATCCTTCCATCGACCGTCGCATCGATCGTGCGCGGCGCTGGAACCCAAACGCGACGCTCGGAGGTGTCATTCCATGACTAAACGGCAAACGCTGAGAGAGCTGGTGGCGAAGAAGCAGGGACTGGTCGTGCCCGGGAGCTACGATTGCGTGTCGGCCAAGCTGGTGGAGCGGGCGGGGTTCCGCGCGGTCTATATGACGGGCTACGGGACGTCGGCCTCGCGCCTGGGGCTTCCAGACATGGGGTTCGCGGGGCTCACCGACATGGTGGAACACGCCCGGAACATCGCCAGCGTGATCTCTGTACCGTTGATCGCCGACGCCGACACCGGTTACGGCAACGCGCTGAACGTCCGGCGCACGGTCCAGCTCTACGAGGGCGCGGGCGTTGCGGCGCTCCACCTGGAGGACCAGTCCCTCCCCAAGCGGTGCGGCCACCTGTCGGGGAAGCAGGTGGTCTCCCGGGACGAATTCGCCCAGAAGATCCGGGCGGCGGTCGAAGCGCGGAGCGACCCCGACCTCCTCATCATCGCCCGCACCGACGCCATCGCCGTTACCGGCTTCGACGACGCCCTCCGGCGCGGGGAGGCCGCGGCCCGTGCCGGTGCCGACGTGCTCTTCATCGAAGCCCCCACCACGGAGCGAGAGATCGAGACCGTGGCCAAGACGTTCGACACCCCGCTCCTCTTCAACTACGCGCCGGGCGGCCGCTCGCCGCTCCTGCCGTTCAGGCGGCTCCGCGAGCTGGGCTACGCCATCGTCATCCTGCCGGTGGACACGCTCTTCATCGCGACCCGGGCCATGCAGGAATTCCTGGCGGGGGTGAAAGCGGACGACGACGTGCGTCGCTTCGCCGACCGCTACGTCCCCTTCGCGGAGTTCAACGAGCTGATCGGCGTGACGGGACAGATGGCGCTCGGCGAGCGCTACCAGAGCTAATTACGCTGAAGGAGATTGAGGAATTCCCGGGGAGAGACGATCCGAACGCCGCGAAACGTCTTCAGGGGTTGGAGGTGCCTCTGGTCGCCGGTCACCAGAAAATCTGCGCGAGCGGCCAGGGCACACTCCAGAATCCGGTGGTCCGAGTCATGGGGGAGGATCCCCGAGAGTTTAACCGATGGTCTTGTAAGCCTGGCGAGCGCGTTGACCTCAGCCAGGGCTTCCCGGGCCGAAGACGATGGCCGACACATAGACGTTCGTGTCGGCCACAACCCGGATCACCCCCGCGCCTCCCGGCGTCTGGCCCGCACCTCGTCGAGCAGGCGCTGGAGATCCGCCTCGGTCTTGAGCCCGAGGCGCTCGGCCGTCTCAGCGCCCCACTGGCGCAGGCGCTGCCAGCGACGGGAGGCGAGGTACTGTCGGAGGGCGTCGCGGATCACTCACTCCTGGTGCGGGCTTCTTCCCTGGCGACCCGTTGCGCCTCCCGCAGCAGGTCGGCTGGCAACGAGATGGTAATCGGCTTAGTGGTGCGCACAGTGATTTCTCCGTGATGTTACTCGGTAATACCCTGCGAAGTCCCGCACGATCTGTCAAGACACAACTGCCCGGGAGTGGGGCTTTCACCTTGTTGAAGCGAGACCGCGATGGAGACAATCACGGTCTCCTGTTCGGGACCTCCCTTTAGCCCGGATTATGCATGAACTTGCTCACCGCGTCTGACAGGCCCCCTCACCCTGACTCTCTCCGCCACCGGGGGTGAGGGTACCGAAAGGGCTCCCTCTCCCTGCTGAGGGAGAGGGCGGGGGTGAGGGTACCCGGTGCGGACGCGAATACGCCGGGTTAGACTGACGCGCGGAAGATGGGGCCGCGCGAATCGTCCAGGGAAGCGAAGGCGACCGGCAGACCGGAGGCCAGCGTTTCGGGATCGGCGGTGAGGCGGACCGTCAGACGGAGACCCTCGTCCAGCTCGACGAGACCGACGACGTAGGGCGCCTCGGCCGCATAGCGGGCAGGGGGGACGCGAATCGTCGTCCAGGAAAGGAGGCGCCCGTTCCCTGACAGATGAACCGTTTCCCCGCCCGGCGCACCGCAAGCGGGACAGGCGTGCGCCGCATCGAGCCAGAGACGTTTGCACGCGGCGCAGCGGCGCCCCCAAAGCATCATATCCATCACACCCGCCCGAGGATCGTGACGGTCGAGACCACGCCACTGCCTCCCAGGTTGTGGGCGAGGGCGATTTGCGCGTTCTGCACCTGGTTGGCCGCTTCGCCGCGGAGCTGCTTCACCAACTCGTAGACCTGGGCGCATCCCGTGGCCCCGACCGGATGCCCTTTGGCGATGAGTCCTCCCGAGGGGTTGACCGCCACTTTGCCGTCGAGACCGGTCCGCCCCTCCGCCACCGCCGGGCCCCCCTTTCCTTTGGGGAAGAACCCGAGATCTTCGGTGGCGATGATCTCTGCCACCGTAAAACAGTCGTGGACCTCGGCCACCCGCACGTCACCGGGAGTGATTCCCGCCATCGCGTAGGCCTCCCGGGCCGCCCGGACGGTGGCGGGGAAGGATGTGATGTCGTCCATCTGCCAGAGGGCGGCCGGGCCGGAGGCATGGCCGCTTCCGAGCACGGTGATCGGCTTTCCCTGGAAGTCGCGCGCCCACTCGGCCGGGCAGAGCAGTGCCGCGGCGGCGCCGTCGGAGATCGGCGGGCAATCGAAGAGCCGGATCGGATCGGCAATGAGGCGGGAGGCCAGGACCTCCTCGACCGTCACGGATTTCCTGAATTGCGCCTTTGGGTTCTGGGCGCCGAGGCCGTGGTTCTTCACCGAGACGAGCCCGATCTGCTCGCGCGTGGTCCCGT
>CAYJUC010000314.1:0-4891 GCA_964372605.1 uncultured bacterium
AGAGCGGGAGATCATCTGGCCCGCCACCGAGTTTTCCCTGGTCCACTCCGACCGGCTCCCGCGCGATGTGATCATCGGGGTGGGGATCGAGCCCCACCTCCGCTGGAAGGCCTACTGCGCGGCCGTCATCGAGCTGGCGCGCCGCGCGCAGGTGACGCTGGTTTTGACCCTTGGCGCGTTGCTCGCCGAGGTGCCCCACACCCGCCCGATCTATCTGGTGGGAGGCGCCCCGGACCCCGAGCTGGCCGCGCTGCTCGGGACCCGTCCCACCCGGTATGAGGGGCCAACCGGGATCGTGGGGGTCCTGAACACCATCTGCCGCGACGAAGGGTTGCCCATCGCGAGCCTCTGGGCAAACGTCCCCCACTATATCTCCGGGATCGAGAACCCCAAGGCGGTCCTCGCCCTCGTCAAGCGGGTGCTCCTCCTCCTCGGCACGGACCTGGACCTTTCGGAGCTTGAAGAAGCGGCCAAGCAGCTCGATCAGAACCTCGCCGACATCGTCTCCCAGAATTCCCAACTCGCGGCGTACGTGGAGAAGCTGGAAGCGAAGAAGATCGAGGACGACGAGCCGCCCGCTGTTGAGCCGGGAGAGCTTCCCCCGGCCTCGGAGCTGGTGGCCGAGTTCGAGCGGTTTCTCCGGCAGCACCCGCCCAAAGAGTGATCGCGCTCCTGCTCCTCCTCCTGTTGCTGCCGGCCGCCCCAGCGCGCGCTCACGACCCCATCAAGGTGGGCGTGGCGCCAGCCCGGGTGCCCACCTCGCTCAACGTCCGCTGGCAGCCAGCCGCGCCGCTCCAGGGGGACGCGGCTTTCGTCGTCGTCACGCGGCTTCGCGAGCCTTCGGCGGTGGAGGGCAGCGTCGGCGGGCGCCCCTTGAACTTTTTTCCCTACGGCGACGGTTACGCGGCCATCGCGGGGGTCGATCTGGAGACCAGACCGGGAACGCTTCGCTGGAGGATCGGCGTGGTGGACGGGACGACGGGCCCGCTCAAGGCGGCGGGGACCATTCGTGTGAATGCGCGGAAGTTCCCGCTTCAGCGGCTCACCCTTCCGCAGGCCATGGTAGAGCTGGACCCTCCCACCCTTGCCCGGGTGGAAGACGAGGCGAGCCGGCTGAAGACTCTCTATGCCACGATCACCCCGGAGCGACTCTGGCGGGGGCGGTTCACCAGGCCGGTCGCCGGCACCGGCGACGGAACCGGGTTCGGCGCCAGGCGCATCATCAACGGGCTCAGGAGGAACCCGCACGCCGGCGTGGACTACTCGGCAGATGCAGGAACGCCGGTGGTCGCTGCCAATGGAGGGAAGGTGGCGCTGGTGGGGGAGATGTTCTTTCCGGGGCGGTTGGTCGTGATCGACCACGGCCTCGGGCTCTTTACGCTCTATTTCCATCTGGAGCGGGTGGAGGTCCAGGAGGGAGAGTTGATGGAGCGCGGCCAGCCCATCGGCACCGTCGGGGCCACCGGTCGCGCCACCGGGCCCCACCTCCACTTCGCCGCCCACGTCGGCCAGGCCCGGATCGACCCGGCCAGGCTGTTCAACCTCTCCCTCCCGGAGTGACGGACCCGGCTACTCTTTGATGAGCTTTAACCGCCGCTGAAGGTAGGCGTTGCGGACGGCGCTGTAAAGGTCGACGGTCGTCTCCTCGAAGCCCTGGAAGAGTTCGAGATTGAGCGAGCGGTCGTTGACGGTGTCGCCCACCTTCATCCCGAGGCGATCCCAGAAGAACGGCAGGACATACCCCAGAGGGTCCAGCCACATATCGACGGCGAAGCCGATGCCATCCCGCACCGTCAGCGGAGGCAGCGTGGGGAGGACGAGGTAGGGGCCCGGCCCCAAGCCCCAGGCCCCCATCGTCTGGCCGAAGTCCTCGTTACTTTTCTCGATGCCGAATTCCGTCTTGGCGGTGTCAAAGAGGCCGCCGATGCCGGCCGTGCTGTTGATCAGAAAGCGCCCCAGCTCGCGGGCCGCGCCGATGAACTTCCCCTGGAGGAGGTTGTTGACAAAGCGCGGGGCGAACCGGATGTTGTCGAACCCGTTGGAGATCATCTGCTGCATGAGGTCGGGCACGACGCGATCATATCCCTTCGCGACCGGCTTGATGAGGTAGCGGTCGAGCGCATAGTTGAACTCGAACGTCTTCTCGTTGAACGGCTCCCAGGGATCGTACTCCTCCATCATGTCGACCTGGTCGGACTTGCGCGCTTCGGTCGACCTCGTCCGCTGGGCGAGCAGGGCGTCGTCAGCGCTCGCCAGCATAGGAAGTGGAGCTTCAACGTCGGATAGGGAGGAGTTGGGGTGGCTCAGACCGGCGCAGCCTCCAATCCCGAAACCCAGAACGGCGATCAGCGCCCATTGCTTGACTCTACTTGAGTTTGGACCCACGGCTCTCCTCTCAGGCTTCAGGGTGCGCATTGCACGCATCGTGGCTGCAGGCGCCCATAGCCTAGCCGAACCGTGGGGACCGAACAACTGAAAAATAACCTGCGGCTCACACCGGGATCCTCGCCCGCAGTCGTCGGGCCTCGGCGCCCAGAAGACCGTTGGACCAGATCAGGGCCGGCGAACGGGCCAGGACGGCATAGACCGTGGAGCGCCTGATCTTGACCACTTGCCCCGGATCCAGGAGGTTCGGGGACCGGGCCAGAAGCTCGAGGGTTCTGAACCCGATGAGGAGCGGCCATGCGCAGCTGAGCCGCGTGCGCCACTCCTGGACCGGAATTGCCAGAGTGTAGCTCCATCCGGACTGGTAGTGCTCCAGGGTCAGGGCGAGGAGCTCCCTCAGCAGCGGGCGGAGCCGCGGGAGCGCCGCCGGGTTCAGGAGCTCGGTGGGGTCGAGCCCCAACTGCAGGAGCTCCTGGCGCGGGAGATAGCAGCGGCCGATCCGGAGATCGCGCGCCAGGTCTCTCAGGACGTTGGTCATCTGGAGCCCTTTACCGAAGGCCACGCCCCGCTGCCGCATTGTCGTGAGGTCCAGCCCGCTCCAGCGCGGGCGGTGTGCCGCGTGGATCTCGGTCCAGAACTCTCCCACGCACCCGGCGACCAGATAGGTGTAGCGGTCGAGCTCCTGGCGCGACTCGAGAGCCGCCAGCGTTCCTTCGTCCTCGCCGGGGAAGGTGGTGAGGTCGAACAGCATTCCCTCGGTAATGGTGATGAGGAGGGTCTGAACGCGCTCCCGGTCCGCCTTGTCCAGCTCCCGGTAGCGGGCGAAGCAGTCGGGAAGCTTTCTCAGGAGCTCCCGTTCCCCGGCGTGGGGGTTGGGACCCGCCGAGACCTGGATGATCTCGGGGAGGCGCGACGGTGTTTCGTCCCTGATCTCAGCGCGGAGCGCCGCCAGGAGGCCACGGCGCGCTTCCGGGCTGACGAAATGAGTGTCGGCGATGGTGTCGGCGGCCCGGGCGAAGAGGTAGGCGAGCCCCACGGGAGCGCGGAGGCTCTTCGGGAGGATGGCGAGCGAGAGATAAAAGGAGCGGCTGACCCGCTTGAGGAGCGTTCCGAGAAGCTCTTCGCCCGACCTCACATTTCGACCCTTCGAGCGCGGGCTTTGCCCGCGCAAGCTTTTGGGGGAGGTTCGGAAGGGGGCATCGCCCCCCTCCGAGTATTCTAGTCGAGGTCGAACGGGCGAAGCGGGGGATCCGGATCGTCCTTGGCCTTCTTCAGTCCCTCCTGGAACTTCTTGTCCAGCACTTTCCCCTTGCTTTTCTCGGCCTCCACCGACTGGCGGAAGTGCTCCTCCCGCCGCCCCGCGGCTCCCTTGAGCGCCCCAAGGGCCTGATCCAGGTCACGGGTCGGCCCACTCTTGGGCGGAGGCTCGTGGGAGATCACCGCGCCCAGCTCCCGGTCCACGGTAAGCCTGGCCCCGCAACAAGGGCAGGTGACGGCCAAGACGTCGTTTTCCACGGCTACGCCTTCAGGTACCTGTCGAACCAGATCAGGCACTTCGCCCAGCCGGCCTTGGCGGCGTCTGCCTTATAGCTCGGTCGATAGTCGGCGTGGAAGCCGTGCTGGGCGCCAGGATAGATGACGAACTCCACGTTCTTCCCCTTGGCCTTGAGCAGCTCCTCGAACTTCCTCGCGTCGGACTCAGGGAGAAGACGGTCGGCTTCGCCGTAGAGCCCTAAGAGCGGGCAGACGATGTCACCGGCCACGTCGAAGCCGGTCTTGGGCGGGTCGTCCTTATAAGGAACCGCCGGAAAGCCGTACCAGGCCACGGCGGCACCCAGCTCCTGGTAGTGAGAGGCAAACTGGATGGTGGTGCCGCCGCCCCAGCAGAAGCCGGTAGCGCCGACGCGATCGGCCCGAGCCCCTGGCTGCTTCCGCGCATGGTCGGCGGCCGCCGAGAGATCCTGGAGGATCTGTTTTCGGGGGACGTTGTAGACGATCTTGACGATATCCGGGACGTTGGTGAGGTGCGCCACGCCGCCCTCCCGGACGAACAGCTCGGGAGCGATGGCGTAGTATCCCTTTTGAGCGAAGCGGCGGCAGACGTCCTTGATGTACTCGTGGACCCCGAAGATCTCCGAGACGACGACGATCACCGGATGCTTGCCGGCGTGGGCCGGCTTTGCCTCGTAGGCCGGGATCGTATCCCCGCCGCTCTTGATCTTGATGTCGCCGGCCTTCAGCCCTCCCGTATCGGTCTTGATGGCCTGGGCCAGGACCGGGTTCGCCGCCAGCGCGTAGCCCACAGTGGTGCCAACCCCGATCTTGAGCGCGTCCCGCCGGGTGAGTCCGTCTCCCTGCTTGTCCGCCATGCCGTCCCTCCTTTGAGCAAGCACGGGCTCCCGGGCTTCGCCGCGCCCGTGCGGAGTGCAAGCACGGGCTCCCGGGCTTTACTCGAAGGGGGCACATCCCCCTCCGAGCCACCCCCTGAGCTTGCGCGGGCCAAGCC
>CAYJUC010000315.1:0-3115 GCA_964372605.1 uncultured bacterium
TTCCCGTGGCGGTGAACCAGCCGCCACTCGCCGTCTTCAAGCCGGAAGATATGGGTGACGCGGTTCGACCAATGAGTCGGTTTCTCCAGGCCGTCAACCCGGACGCGGATCGTTTCGATCTCCGTGGTGTAGGCTAGCTCGGCCGTGATGATGGTCGTGAGGGTCTGGTAGGTGACCGGTCCGCCGCCCTTGAACTGCCGACCGGCCCACTCCCAGCGCTCGGAGACCTCGGCCCAGCCCTTTTCGTAGCCGCCCCAACCCAGGAATGCGGTGACGTCGTCGCGGCGAGAGCAGAGCGCCTTGATCGCGCTCGCGTCGCCCGACATGAGCGTGTTCATGGCGGCGTGCAACCGCTGAATCGCCTGGCCCACGCCTTGCTCGGTTACCTGGTCAGCCATCGCTTGCCCCCTCAGAGAATCCGGCGGGTGACGGCGCGGGTGTGACCGAAGGTGGTGATCAGGGCGGAGTGGCCTCCCGGGCCGCCCACCACGATGAGCATCAGGTCCTCCGGCCGGTCGGCGATGTAGACCGGCGTGTCCGCGTCGGCGCTCGCATAAAGCGCCGCGCGCTCGCTCCGCACCGTGGCCTGGTTCTCAGGTGAGAAATGGCGAAGGGGGATCCTGGCCAGCTCCCAGAGCCGGCGCTTCACCTCGGCTTTGCTCAACTCACCTCGCGCCAGGATCGCCGCGTGCTCCGGACAGATCGCGTAGAGCGGCTCGCCGCCCAGGAGGAAGTTGTTCGCCCCGGGCGCGCGGCTACTGTGACCGAGCATCGTGAGCAATCCGTCCGCGTCCTTGCTGAAGAGGTCGGCGATGTTCTGCGGCGCCGCGGCCCCCACCACGGTGACGGCGCTCTCCTCTCGCCGGTATCCGCGCTCGACGTGGAGCGGTTCCCATGGGCTCTCGGCCTCTTTCTCGGCCACGCAATAGGTGTACTTGCCGGGCTGCCCCTGGGTGGACTTGTCGGTCAAGCCGGGCCGCCCTCCGCCCACGTTGATCAGCACGAGGCGCACGGCGCGCCCGATGGTGGCGTTGGCCCGTACGCCCTGGCCGAAGGCGTTGGCGCCCCCGTTGATGTCCAGACGCTGAGCGATAGGCCCGTTCACTATGATCAGCGGGGCGGCGGAATGAGTGGTGGCCTGAACGCCGTAGAGATTGAAGCTCGGATCGCCGAGCGCTTCCATCGCCGCGATCACCACCGGCAGATAGTCGGGCAGGCAGCCCGCCATGACGGCGTTGATCGCGATCTTCTCGAGGGTGGCGTCCGCCCAGAAGGGTGGGATCCGCGCCACCGCCTCCTGCGGGTCGCGCCCGATCGCCGCCAGCATGGCGCGCACCCGCTCGGGCGTGGGGGGAACGATGGGCAGCCCGTCGGTCCACTGCTTCTCGTGGAAGTAGTCGTTGGCCGCCTCGAAGGAGTCGGGAACCAGAGCGCGCTCGGCCTGGAGACGGGGCTCGTCCGTGGTCAACGCTCAGGCTCGCCCGGTGATCGCTTCCACCACCCGCTCGAACGCCGAATCCGCGACGGCGCAAGCGAGGGATTCCGGAAGCGTTCCCACCGGATGCTCCAGCACCACGATCGGAAGGTTCCCCATCCCGAGGGAATTGGCCTCCAGCCGGGCCATCGGCTCGAAGACGTGGGTCACCAGCGTCACGGTGGGAATGCCGCGCTTTTCCAGGTCAACGGCGTCGTGGACACTCCACGACGTGCAGGACCCTCAGTCGCCGAGGGCGTTGACCACTACCTGGATCTCGCGCGCGAGCTCGGGGAGGAATGTTGCGCCCCGCGTGGAGGTCTCCTTGCGCCGGCGCGCGAACGTTTCGACGCCGTGCTGGCTCCGCAGCAGCTCGGCCACGCGCTCGAGGAGCACGTCAGCGTTCTGCTTGGCGTTGTCGAGGAGGCCGACACGCTGTCCCCTGAGGATCACCGGGCGGGCGGCGAGCGCGGCCTCCGTCGGGCGGGGCTTGCCCGTGGGATCGAGCAGTTCCATGTGCGTCATGCTACTTCTCCTCGCGGGTCCTGTCGCGGCGAGCAGCCCGTCGGCCCGAGCCACCCCCGCCCGGTGTAGGGACCCCCGGCTCGGGCCGCCGGGCGCCCGCTCACCGCGCCACCCGCTCTGAACCGTGCGTGCCATTATTTCGGATTGATGTATATAATGCAACTCAACTCGTTAAACTTGGCGGGGGGGGACCGATGGCGCTGGTGCTCAAAGGCGGGCGGGTGATGGATCCGGGGCGCGGCATCGACGGGCGCCTCGAACTGCGGATCGAGAACGGCAAGATCGCCGCCATCGGCAGCGAGGTGGAGACCCGAGGGGCGACAGTGCGCGAGCTCGACGGGGCGCTCGTCACCCCCGGGCTCATCGACGGCCACGTGCATATCTACGAGGGGGTCGGGTTCCACGGCATCGACCCGGACCTGCTCGGCGTCGGCGCCGGCGTGACCACCGTGGTCGATGCGGGCTCCGCGGGTGCCGCGACGTTCGAAGGGCTCGCCCGCTTCGTCATCCCCCGCGCCCGGACGCGCGTGCTGGTCTTCCTGCACCTGGCACTGGTGGGCACCCCGGGGGGACCAACCTTCAGCGAGCTCTCCACTCCCGGCGCGATCGACGAGGACGCGGCGGCGCGCGTCATCGAGGCGAACCGCGACGTGATCATCGGCATCAAGACCCGCGTTTCGCGGACGGCCGTGGGCAAGCTGGGCATCGAGCCGCTCCGTCGGGCGCGCGCGCTCGCGGACCAGGTGCGGCTCCCGCTGCTGGTGCACATCGGCGATCCCCACCCGCACGCCGACCCGCAGATCCCGATCCAGGACGTGGTCAGGCTGCTTCGGCCGGGTGACATCCTGACTCACCTCTTCACTGCCCACCCCGGCGGGCTGCTTGACAGGAACGGCCGCATCCACCCGGAAATCCGCGAGGCGTACGCTGCCGGGCTCAGATTCGACGTGGGACACGGGATGAACAACGTGAGCTTCGACACGGCCGCGAGAGTGCTGGACCAGGGCATCCGCCCCCACACGATCTCGACCGACGGGCACCGCTTCGCCTGGAGCCGGCTGGTGTACGATCTCCCCACCACCATGGCGAAGTGCCTGGCGCTTGGATTCTCTGTGC
>CAYJUC010000315.1:3215-4881 GCA_964372605.1 uncultured bacterium
ATGAAGATCGAGCGAAAACTGGAAGAGATGGGTCTCAAGCTGCCCCCAACGCCGGTCCCGGGGGCCAACTACGTCCCCACCGTTCGCACGGGGAACCTGCTGTTCGTGGCGGGCCACATCGCCCGCATGCCCGACGGCACCATGGTCAACGCGGGCAAGCTGGGGAAGGACGTGACGGTGGAGAAGGGCTACGAAGGCGCCAGGTGCGCGATGCTGAACTGCCTCGCCTCCATCAAGGCGGCCCTCGGCGACCTGGACAAGGTCAAGCGCGTGGTGAAGCTGCTCTGCATGGTGAACGCCGCTCCCGACTTCGGCGAGCAGTTCCTTGTGGCCAACGGCGCCTCGGACCTCCTGGTGAGCCTCTACGGAGACGCGGGCCGGCACGCGCGGTCGGCGGTCGGCATGGGAAGCCTTCCCCGCAACTCGTGCATCGAGATCGAGATGATCGTGGAGGTGGAGTAGCAAATGACTACCTTCTACGACGACTGGCTGGCGGCCAGCGAAGAGATCCAGGCGCACTTCCTCCGCTCGCCCAAGGTGGCGCGCGATCGCGACATACCGTGGGTAAGGACCCGCCAGGACGCCCGGGCGAAGTTGATGCTTTCGGAGAGCCTGGGCTACGCCACCATGGGCATAGACGTGATGAAGGCTGAAATCCCGGTGGGCTGGCACACCGGCAAGCACCGCCACGGGGAGGAGGGCATTCACATCCTGCTCGGCGAAGGCTTCAGCATCGTCGATGGCCAGCGCTTCAACTGGCACAAGGGAACCACGCTCCAGATCCCCTATCGGGCCGAGCACCAGCACTTCAACACCGGCAACGAGACGGTGACATACATCTCCGCCATGAACTTCACGCTGGAGCGCTGGGTGAAGCTGGCCAATCTGGAGCAGCTCGAGGACTGCGGTGAGAACGACCCGGCGCTCCTGGCCTCCTTCCCGGCCGAGCAGTCGCAGTACTACGCGGACGGCGCCCGCGCGGCGATCCACCTGGAGGACGCGCCAGACGACTTCGAGTTCGAGCCGCAGAAGAACCTGGCCGCGACCCAGGGCCAGCACCACTACGTGAAGTACCTGGCCGTGCCCGGCAACGGCTTCCGCGGCAAGAGCGTGCGGATCACCCACCTGTGGGAGGAGCCGGCCGGCCACCACAGCGGGCGGCACAAGCACCTGGAGGCGGTGGTGTACGCCTACGACGGCGAGGGCTACTCCGAACTGGGAGGCCGCGAAGAGAAGTGGGAGCGGGGCGACGTGCTGCACGTGCCGCCGGCCATGTGGGAGCACGAGCACTACAACAACACCCCCGCGAGCTACTGGCAACTCCGCATCGAGTCGGGCATCCGCTTCTGGTTCACCGATATGTGGCCGGAGGGGTACCGCTCCCAGCGCATCTACGACGAGGCCGGCAACCCCATCATCGCCGGCAAGATCGAGCGGGTCCGCGAACGGGTCCGTGAGCGTATCCGTGAGCGTGCGTAGGCGGAGGTGGAGTAGGAGGCGGGGATGAAGGAGCTGGTGCGCGTCGCGGCGGTGCAGCTCGACGTGGCCTGGCTGGACCCGAAGGCGAACGTCGAGCGCATGCTCGCCCTGGGCGAGGAGGCCGTCCAGGCTGGGCCGGTGGACGTGCTCGTCTACCCCGAGCTGTCGAACGTCGGCTACGTCACCG
>CAYJUC010000316.1:0-4878 GCA_964372605.1 uncultured bacterium
GAAGCCCCAGCGCCTCAGCACCCCGCGAGCAGAGACCCAGCACTTTCCTCGCTAAAGTGAGAACCTGGTTCCTCAAAACCTGAATTTCTTTGCCCAACGCCGCAGCGCTCCGAGTGCGTCCTCTACGGCGGGCAGGTCTCGCTCATGGTCGGGGTCGGCGTGGAGCTGCCGGTCATCCTCATCGGCACCGCCCTGACCGCCCGGCCGGCTCTCCCCTCCCTCGTCCTCGCCATCGGCCTCATCGCGGTCTTTGAAACGCCGGGGCTCGACAGGTCTTCCTGGTGGCCGATCCTGGTGGCCGGCACGCTCGGGGTGGGCGAGAACATGCTGGCCGTGCTCGGGGTGAACCTGCTCGGCGCCGGGCTCCGCGACCTCCTGGACCCGCGCTGCAGGGAAGCGAAATGATCAAGATACCCGGCGCAATACCTCGGTAAGCAACTCGGTGTGGCGCCGGTCCATCTCCTGCATGTAAACAGTGAGCCGCTCGATCAGCTCTTGCGTCCGCCGATCGCCGGCCTCAATCAGCTCCTGGGTCCGCCGGTCTCCGGCCTCGATCACCTGCCTGATCTCCCGTCGGGTCATGCGCCCGTTCCACACAGAGAAGACGCCCACGATGAACCCAAAGATCGTCGCGCCCCCGAAGATGTACGTCCAGATCACCAGATCCATGCCCGCAGTATAGCACGCGGGCGCGGCTCAGCCTCCGCGCGCGAGGCCGTGGCTCTGCCACCCTGGAGTTCCTCACAAACGACGCCCGACTGTAAAAGCTTAAGGCGGAAGGCATTGCCGTTGAGGGTGTGCCATCATTAGTTGAAACCGACGAAGCGGCGCTCCCCATGGTGAGGTGAAGCGAAGTGACAGTGCTTAACATCACACCGAAAGGAGGCCGCTTTGGGTCCCGTCACTGGACCTTTACGACAGCATCTCGGGGGAGCCTGGTCAGGAATTCGGAGAGCGCCCGGTCCAGGTAGTCTCCGTCCTTGGATTCCAGCGTGACCTTCACCTTGTAGTCCGGGTTGGAAAACTCGGGGTAGGACCCGAGCAGGAGGAGCGGATAGGCCTTGAGGAGATCGTTCATGAAGCCAGCCAGCGTCCCCTCCCCGATCCGGACGAAGACCGATTTCAGGAAAAATGGCTGCTCTCTGAACCGCTCCTTGATGGCGTCGAACTTCTGGCGGAAGATCTCCGGCACTCCGGGGAAGATGTAGATGTTCCTGAACACGATGACCGGGAACATCAGCGAGTCGGCGGCCAGGAGCTGGGCGCCCTCGGGAGTCTCGGCCATCTTCAGGCGGGCGTCGTTGAGCTCCCCCTTGTAGAATCGATCAAGGAGATCCGCCAGGTACGGATGCCGGACCACGGGCACCTCCATTCCCGCGGCGATCCCATCGATCGTCACATCATCGTGAGTGGGACCCACCCCGCCGGACGTGAACACCAGGTCGTAGGCGCGGCTCGCCTCCCGCAGCTCCCGAGCGATCAGATCGACGTCGTCCGGGATCGCCACGATCCTCCGGACGTCCACGCCGAGGGCGCGGAGCTCCCGGCAGAGATACGCGGCGTTGGCATCCGTGATTTTCCCGGAAAGGATCTCGTTGCCGATCAAGACGATCCCGGCGGTCTTCCCCATAGCCCGAACTCAAGGGGACGCGGGAACCGGGGCGAGAGCCGCGCGGACGGCCCCTGATTTCACCGCAAAGGCGTGGTCCCCCAGAACCGGGGTCGCGCCGCCCGTCGGGAGCTCAGCGTCCAGCTCCACCCAGGAGACGCAGCCGTTGTAGCGCGGCGTATTGGGAATCTTCAGAGTGGCCGGAAGGCGGAACACCCGGAGCGCCAATACGTGGAGGCCCGGCCGGCGGTAATGGAAGCGGTCCTCCATGGCCGACCAGGTCAGGGCGTGAAGCCCGTCCAGCTTCTTGAGTAAAGAGAGCTCGCCGATCCAGAATGCCTCCTCGACCGTCGCGTAGTAATCGAGCCAGACCTCGTCCGGGGGAGCGGAGCCCCTGACCGCCTGAGCCAACTCGTTTCGGATCGGCGGGATCAGTTCTTCCTCACTCTCATGGACGTAGGTCGGGAAGAGGAAAAACTCCCGGTGCTCGACGGAGAAGCCGCGCTTCTGCTCCAGGATCCCACCCTTCCGGGGCAGAATCACCTGATCGCCCTTGCCCAGCTGCCTCAGGACCACCGCCCATTCCTTCAGGGCGGAGCGATTTTTCTCGAGCATGGCCTCTATTCTAGCCTCGCTCCGAAAATATTCCAGTGGTGGATTTTCCCCCCTCCACGGATGCAAGGCACAACGCCAGGGAAGCCCTTTCCGTCACCGGCGAGTTGGGCTAGAATGACGGGGCAATATGACCACCGACGCGCCGATCTCGCTCAGCGGCTGGGCCCTGGTGCTGGGCGCCTCATCCGGTTTCGGAGAGGCCGTGAGCCTCGCGCTCGCGCGGGCGGGGCTCCACATCTTCGGCGTGCACCTTGACCGGAAATCCACCCTGCCGAACGCGGAGCGGATCGCGGGAGAGATTCGGGCCCTCGGCCGCGAGGCCCGCTTCTTCAACATCAACGCCGCCGACGCGGAAAAGCGGGCCGAGGTCGCCACCGACATGCAGCGGACCCTCGACGGGCGCGGGGAGCCGGGACGGCTCCGCGTCCTCCTGCATTCCCTCGCCTTCGGGACCCTCAAGCTCTACGTGGCGGACCCGATGAAGGACGCCGTGACCCAGGCCCAGATGGACATGACCGTGGACGTGATGGCCCACAGCCTCGTCTATTGGACCCAGGAGGTCGTCGGGCGCGGGCTGATGGGACCCGGGGGACGGATCTTCGCCATGACCTCCGCGGGCGGCAGTCGCGTCCTGCCCAACTACGGCCCGGTGTCCGCCGCCAAGGCTGCGCTCGAGTCCCACATCCGCCAGCTCGCGATGGAGCTGGCCCCCCGCGAGATCACGGCCAACGGGGTCCGCGCCGGAGTCACCGTGACCCCCGCCCTCGAGAAGATCCCCGGCAACGAGGAGATCAAGGCGACGGCGCTCCGGCGCAACCCACACCGGCGTCTCACGACGCCCGCCGACGTCGCCCGCGCCATCGTGGCGCTCTCCCATCCCGACACCTACTGGATCACCGGCAACGTGATCGGCGTGGATGGCGGCGAAGACATCGTCGGGTAGCAGAATGTTGAAACACGGCTGCGCTGGCATTGTCCTCATGCGTCCTTCGAGCGCGGGCTTGGCCCGCGCAAGCTCTGGGGGAGGCCTCGGTGGGGGCCGTCGAGGCCCCCCCCGATGATCGAGCGATGAGCGCTGACCGCGCGGAGAGTTGGGATCTGGTGGTCGTGGGCGGCGGCAACGCCGCGCTCTGCGCCGCGCTGGCGGCGCGGGAACGCGGCGCGCGCGTGCTCCTCCTGGAGAAGGCGCCCGAGAACCAGCGGGGCGGGAATTCGTTTTTCACCGCCGGGGGATTCCGCTTTCCCCACGGAGGGCTCGAGGATCTCCACCGGGACGTGATCCCCGACCTCACCCCCGCGGAAGCAGCCTCGGTGGAGATCGACCCCTACACCGAGGAGAACTTCTACGACGACGTGATGCGGCTCACCGAAAACCTCTCCGACTTGGACCTGGCCGAACTGCTCGTCAAGCGCGCCCGGCCCACCGTCGTGTGGATGAGGGGGCAGAACGTGCGCTGGATCCTGATGTTCGGGCGCCAAGCCTACAAGGTGGGCGGCAAGTTCCGCTTCTGGGGCGGGTTGTCCGTGGAAGCCGTCGGCGGCGGGGCGGGTCTGGTGGACGCGCTCTACTCCCAGGCCGAAAAAGTCGGCGTGGCGGTGCGCTATGGGGAGAAGGCGACTCGCCTCTTGCTCGACGACCGGGGAGCGATCCGAGGACTACAGAGCTTCGGTCCAGGGGGATTCGCGGAGATCGCCGCCCGGGTAGTGGTTCTCGCCTCGGGCGGCTTCGAGGCCAACGCCGAGTGGCGCACCCGCTACCTGGGCCCGGACTGGGAGCTGGCGAAGGTCCGGGGCACGCGCCACAACACCGGCGACGGCATCAGGATGGCGCTCGATGTCGGCGCCCAGCCGTACGGCCACTGGTCCTCCTGTCACGCCGTGGCCTGGGACCTGAACGCTCCACCGGTGGGCGACCGCCGGATCGGCGATCTCTTCCAGAAGCACTCCTACCCGCTCGGGATCATCGTCAACAACCTGGGCAAACGCTTCGTGGACGAGGGGGCGGACTTTCGAAACTACACCTACGTGAAGTACGGCAGGGAGATCCTCAAACAGCCCCAGCGGGCCGCGTTCCAGATCTTCGATCAGAAGGTCGTGCCGATCCTGCGGGACGAGTACCGGATCAGGGAGGTCACCAAGGCCGAGGCGGGGACCATCGAGGAGCTTGCTCGGAAGCTCGAAATCGATCCGGAGGGGTTGGCCCGGACGGTGAGGGAGTTCAACGCGGCGGTCCAGGAAAGCCCCTTCAACCCCGCGATCCTCGACGGCAAGGGGACGCGGGGGATCACGCCCCCCAAGTCCAACTGGGCCCAGCGGCTGGACTCTCCCCCATACGTCGGCTACGCGGTCACCTGCGGGATCACCTTCACCTTCGGCGGGCTCAAGATCAACACGGAGGCCCAGGTCCTCGATACCGAGGATCGGCCGATCCCCGGGCTCTATGCCGCCGGGGAGCTGGTGGGCGGGCTCTTCTATTACAACTACCCCGGCGGCGCGGGACTCATGGCCGGCGCCGTCTTCGGGAAGATCGCGGGCCAGAACGCCGCTCAGGTGGATCCGGTGGGAACATAGGCGTGGCCACCTGCGCGCGTTGCGGGACCCGGTTCGGACCGCGCAGCGGCTACCGATTCCACGGGCCGGACGGGGCGATTGCC
>CAYJUC010000317.1:0-4865 GCA_964372605.1 uncultured bacterium
GGGGGACGAAGGGTGAGGGGGGACGAAGGGTGAGGGGGGACGAAGGGTGAGGGGGGACGAAGGGTGAGGGGGAATCTGCTGGAGGTGGGGATGATCAGACCGATTGACGTGGCCCATGTGAACCTCAACGTGACAGACCTCGACCGCGCGGTCCGCTTCTACACCGAGATCCTCGGCTTCCGCGTGGCCCTCCAGTACGAGGGCGCTGTCGCGTGGCTCAACTTCGGCCAGTATCGCGATGGAGTGGGGGGGCTCGGACAGGGGTTTCACGACCTCGCCCTCTACCAGGTGCCCGATCCGGCGCATGATGATTCTCGCACCCGGGCGGGCATGAACCACGTGGCCCTTCGGCTCCGAACCCCCGAGGAAGTGGACCGGGCCGCCGGCGATCTCCGCGCCAAAGGGGTGAAGATCCTCAAAGGACCCCTGACTCACAAGGAGGATGGGGACCGATACCTCTACTTCGAAGATCCCGATAAGAACATCATCGAGCTGGTGGCCTCCACGGTGGAGGGGTGGCCCGCGAAATTCCTCGCTCACTGAAGCGATTATGAGCACCACCATGACGGCGCGTCCGCGAAAGATCCACGGGGTGGATTTCAGCGGAGCGGTGGATGCGGGGAGGCGGATCTGGGTCGCCAGCGGTCTGATCGAGAAGCGCGCCTTGCGGATTGAGACGTGCCGGCGGGGAGAAGAGCTTCCGGGTTCGGGGAGGGGCCGCGATCAGTGCCTTGCGGCGCTCCGGGAGTTCATCCGGAGCCAGCGGGGATGCGCCTTCGGCCTCGACTTCCCCTTCGGGTTGCCCGGGGCCCTGGTGAAGGATGCGAGCTGGGAGGAGTTCGTGCTCGCCTTTCCGGACCGCTACTCCACGCCTGAGGAGTTCAGGGATGCCTGCCAGAGAGCATCATGCGGTGTCGAGTGGCGGCGAGCCGCCGACCTGGAAAGCCGCACGCCGTTCTCGCCCTATAACCTCCGGGTCTATCGTCAGACCTACTTCGGGATTCGAGAGCTGCTGGCCCCGCTCGTGCGTGATGGCTCCGCCTGTGTGCCCCCCATGCAGCGAGCGCTGCCCGGCAAACCGTGGATCCTCGAGATCTGTCCCGCCTCGCTGCTGAAGCTGGAAAGGCTCTACAAGCCGCCGTACAAGGGCGTGGGCCAGGCGCATCGCGCCGCCCGCGCGCGAATTTTGAGCGAGATCGAAAAGTCAGTTCCCCTGTCTGTCCCATCCCGGCTCCGGCGGATGCTCCTTGACGACCGCGGAGGGGATGCGCTCGACAGCGTCATCGCCGCGTGCGGCGCCTTCCGGGCCCTCCGGAATCCGGACGGCCTCGATGCCGACGGCGCCTACGCGCTCGAGGGGTACGTGTATGTCTGACTCCGCGGACTACTTCGCCTGGGCCGACGAGACCTTCCGGCTGGACCGGGTCTTCGCCAAGCCCGAGCCCCTCCGGGGAGTGCGAGTTCTGGAGCTGGCCATCCTCTACCTCGGGCCAGTGACCGCGGCGCTCCTGGCCGAGTTCGGCGCGGAGGTGATCAAGGTGGAGCTGCCGGGGGCCGGCGATCCGATCCGCTCCATCACCCCCCAGGCCCGCTACTGGAAAAACGCCGGCCTCGCCTGGCTCAATGAAGCGCGCAACAAGTATCACCTCGCCATCGACGTGCGAAAACCCGAGGGGACCGCGCTGCTCAAGGCGCTGGCGACCAAGTCCGACGTCATCATCGAGAACTTCCGGGCCGGGACCATGGAGGCCAAGTGGGGGATCGGTTACCGCCAGCTCCGGGAGCTGAATCCGCGCCTCATTTACGTCGCCAACACCGGCTTCGGCCAGTGGGGGCCGTATTCTCAGGGCCGCGCCTCCTACGACGCCATCGCCCAGTCGGTCTCCGGTATAGCGGCGATCACCGGCTTCCCGGAGCGGAAACCGCTGAAGTCCGGGGCCTGGATCGGCGACTACTTCGGTGCCCTCATGTCAGCGGTCGCGATCCTGGCGGCGCTCCACTGGCGTGACCGGACCGGTCAAGGGCAGCTGATCGATCTCGCCCAGTCGGAGAGCCTCATCCGGGCCATGGACTGGACCTGGGTTTACCACGGGCTCACCGGGAAGAGCCGGGCGCGCTCCGGTAACCGCGACACGGCCATCTCTCCCTCGGGTATCTTTCGCTGCCGCGACGGGATGGTCGCCATCGCAGCTCCCTCCGACGAGGCGTTTCGCGGGCTCTCTCAGGCGATGGGCCGTCCCGAACTCGGGAGCGACGGGCGATTCGCCACCCATCTCGAGCGCTTGAAGGAAGAAAACGCGAGAACCCTCTTTGCGATCATCGCGGCGTGGGCGACCGAGAAGGGCAAGGCGGAACTGGATGCGCTCGGGAACCAGTATGGCTTTGCTGCGGCACCGGTGGTCAGCTCGAAGGATCACTACGAGGATCCCCATCTGAGAGCCCGGGGCGCGGTCTGGCAGCTCGACGATCCCATCTACGGGGAGGTGGTCGAGTACGGCCCGGTTCCCAAGCTCTCCGAGAGCCCGGGGCGGCTCAAGTGGGCGGGAAAGCCCGTGGGGCTGGACACCGAGGAGGTCCTGACCCGGCTCCTCGCGCTCTCTCAGGAGGAGATCGAGAAGCTCAAGGCCAAGGGGATCATCGGAAAGTGGAGCGATATCCCGGGCCGCAAGCCGCCGGACGGCTGGCACCCTCACCCCAATCCTCTCCCTGACAAGGAGGACAAGGAGAGGGAGCAGAAACAGCCGCGGTGATGAGTCAGATGGAGTGGGCCCAGTGGGCGCGACAGGCTACCGATCCCTCAGAGGCCGGTGAGAAGCCCGAGGCGCTCGACGACCTCTTGGTCCTGGACTGCTCTTACGGAAGCTTGGCTGGCTGCTTCGCGTCGTCGATCGTGGCCGAGTTCGGGGCTGAGGTAATCCGGATCGAGCCTCCCGAGGGGGATCTGGTTCGTCACTTCACCCCCGACGGGCTCCTCCACGAGGGGACCGGTCTGGGCTACCTTCCGGAGGGGCGGAACAAGTTCCACACCACGCTGAATCTGAGGCACGCCGAGGGGCAGGAGCTGTTTCGCTCGCTGGCCCGGCGGGCGGACGTGCTGATCGAGACCTTCCTCCCGGGGATGATGGACGGGTGGGGGATCGGCTACCGCCAGTTGAGAGAGCTGAACCCGGGCCTCATCTACTGCGCGCTGGCGACCTATGGTCAGTTCGGCCCGAAAGCCGTCTCAGCCAAGCCGCCCGCCGACGTGGTAGATCAGGCGCTTTCCGGAATCACCTACTTCACCGGCGAGCCGGAGCCGGAGGAAGGGCCAGCCGACTATGCGGTGCCTACCAGACAGGGGAGCTGGTACGGATGGTACTCGGGAGGCGCCTTCGGGGCCTTCGGCATCTTGCTGGCGCTTCATCATCGAGTCCTGACCGGGAAGGGGCAGCTTGTCGATGTCTCGCCGGCCGAGGCGGCCATGCGCTTTGCCCACTTCAACCTGCTCTGGTACCACGCCGAGCGCAAGATCCTCGAGCGCATGGGAAACCTGGACTCGGCGGTCTTCCCCTACACCTACTTCCGCTGCAAGGGTGGCTTCGTCTTCGTCGCCGGCTTTCTGGATCCCAACTGGGCCGCCCTCACCGCCATCATCGAGCGGCCGGATCTCCTGAAGCGCTACCCCACCATGCGCGACCGCCTGGAGAAGGCGCGGGAGATCTTTCCGGAGATCGAAGCGTGGACGATGAACTACAGTGCTGACGAGATCCTGGAGCGGGTCCAGCGCTATCGGGGCGAGGGGGCGGTGGCCACCGGGCCGGTCCACGAGCCGTGGCAGACGGTGGCCGGGGCCCACTGGTGGGAGCGCGGCATCTTTCAGCGGGTGCATGACCCGTACTACGGTGACCTCCTGATCCAGGGGCCGCCCTGGAAGATGGACGTGACCCCGCCGCGCCTCAAGTGGGTCTGCCGGCCCGTGGGCGCCGACACCGAGGCGGTCTATGGAAAATACCTGGGCCTCGGACCCGCCAGGCTGGCGGCGCTCAGGAGCGCCGGCGCGCTCTGATTCCCTCG
Source organism: uncultured bacterium (assembly GCA_964372605.1). Taxonomy (GTDB): domain Bacteria; phylum Methylomirabilota; class Methylomirabilia; order Rokubacteriales; family CSP1-6; genus CAYJUC01. The sequence continues at coordinate 4,054 of CAYJUC010000317.1, forward strand.
GAGGGGGGCACGCCCCCCTTCCGAACCTCCCCCCGGAGCTTGCGCCGGCGAAGCCGGCGCTCGAACAGATCTGATGTGGTATGCTCTGTCTCGCGAGTTTTCTATCTCGTAGGGGGTCGGCGCATGGCACTCCGGGTGATGTCGGCAGACAGCCACATGGATCTGATCTATCTTCCCCCGGACACCTTTGTCTCGCGCGTCCCTGCCAGGTGGCGCGATCGGGCGCCGCGGGTGGTCGAGCGCGACGGGAAGAAGATCTGGGTCTCGGGGGAGGACAGCCTCGGTCCCTACGGCGTGTACGGCCCCGGGGTGACCGGCGGCAAGCGCGGGCGCATCCTGATGCAGGAAGGGTTCGCCTCGGGCCAGACGCGTCCGTCCAATCCACGCGAGCGGCGTGAGGACCAGGCGCGGGACGGCGTCGAGGCCGAGATCATCTACGGGATCATCGGGATCTCTCGGGGGCTCCTGATCGGCAACAAGGGGATCGGCGATCCCGAGCTGCTGGCCGTCGTCTACCACGCCTATAACGACTACATCGCCGACTTCAACCGCTCCATCCCCGGCCGCTTCTTCGGCCTCGGCTGCCTACCGAACCACGACGCCAACGCGGCGGCCGAGGAGTTTCGGTACTGCGCCGAGCTCGGGCTCCCCGGCGCCGTCCTCGTTCCGTGGACCAAGGCTATGCCTGTCTGGCATGAAATGTGGGAGCCGTTGTGGACCGCCGCCGAGGAGACCGGGCTCGTCCTTTCCTTCCACGTCTTCGAGGGGGGCGGCGTCACGGTGGGACACGAGATCAAAGGGGTGCGGCACCC
>CAYJUC010000318.1:0-2135 GCA_964372605.1 uncultured bacterium
TCCAGAAGGCCGCCGCCGCGGTCTACTCGGAGGCCGGCCAGCGCGAGGTGCGCGGTCTCATCGACTTCTACCTGGACAACGCGCGCATCATCCGGGAAGGGCTGGAGGCAGCGAGCCTCACCGTCTACGGCGGCCGGAACGCCCCGTACATCTGGGTGAAGACGCCGCCCGGGCTCGGCTCATGGGAGTTCTTCGACAAGCTCTTGAACGAGGCCCACGTCGTCGGGACGCCGGGCTCCGGCTTCGGGCCCAGCGGCGAAGGCTACTTCCGCCTCACCGCCTTCGGCCAGCGGTCCGAGGCCCAGGAGGCGGTGGAGCGGATCAAAACCAGGCTCAAGTTCTGACAGGCCCCCTCACCCGGACCCTCTCCCCTCCCGGGGGCAGGGAACCGAAAGGGCTCCCTCTCTCTTCTGAGGGAGAGGGGTGGGGTGAGGGTGAGGAGGCGTTGCCGATGAGATTCGGTTACTTCACGTTGACCGACAACCCGGCCGGCTACGGCGCCAGGCGCCGGGATACCAACCGCTTCCTCCTCGACGTGATGGAAGAGTGTGTCCACGCCGAAGCCGTCGGCCTCAACTCAGTCTGGCTGCCAGAGCACCACTTCGGGCTCTTCGGTTGCATGCCCGCTCCGGCCATCTTCCTGGCCAGCCTGGCCGCCAGGACCACGCGCGTCAAGCTGGCGCCGGCCACTGTGCTGCTCCCCTGCAACCACCCGGTGCGCGTCGCCGAGGAGTTCGCCTCGCTCGACCTCCTGAGCGGCGGGCGCACCGTCTTCTCGGCGGGCCGCGGCTACGACAAGCGGGAGTACGACACCTTCGGGATCCCGTTCGAGGAGAGCCGCGAGCGCTTCGACGAGGAGATGGAGATCATCCTCCGAGCCTGGCGGGAGGAGGCGTTCACCTACAAGGGGAAGTTCTTCCAGTTCGACGAGCCGGTGACCGTGCTTCCGCGGCCGGTCCAGAAGCCGCACCCGCCGATCTACGTGGCGTGCTGGAGCAAGCCGACGATGGAGCTGGCTGCCCGGCTCGGCCTTCACGCCATCTTCGCCCCCTTCGCCGCGGCCATGATGTTCGGGGGCCTCCAGCAGGCTGTCGCCTTCCACCGCGAGCGGGCGGCGGAGGCCGGGTTCCCCGGTGTGCGCGCCATGTGCTCGTACTTCGTGGCGGTGGTGGACAGCCCGGCCGAGGCGCTCAAGGCCAAGGAGCGGCTTCTGTTCTATTTGAAGAACGTCATCCCCGTCTTCCCCGGCGACCCGGCCAAGGCCCCGCCGCACATCGCCTACTTCGTGGAGGTCGTCGAGCGCCTCAAGTCCATGACGACGGCCGAGCTCGGGGAGCGGAGCATCATCACCGGCTCGCCCGAGGAGTGCATCGCCTCCCTGAAGAAGGTGGAGGCCGCGGGGATCGAGGAGGTGATCTGCTACTTCAACTTCGCCGGATACCCCCACGCGGAGACGATGAAGATGATGGAGCGCTTCATGCGTGACGTGGCGCCTCACTTCGGATGACGCTGATCGAGCTACTCGCCAGAGGGGAGAGCCACGGCGGCGAGCGGCCGGCCCTGGTCGCCGACGAGCGGGTCATCAGCTACGGCGAGCTTGTCCGCCAGGCGGGCGCTCTCGCCTTTCACCTGCGCCGGCTCGGACTGCGAGCGGGCGATCGCGTCGCACTGCTCCTTCCCACGGTGCCGGAGTACGTCCCCGCCTACTTCGGCATCCTCGGCGCGGGCGGCGTGGTGGTCCCGATCAACTCGCGCGCCCGGGCGCCGGAGATCCGGCACATCGTCGAGGACTGCGGTGTTCACTCGGCCATCGCCCACGTGGACGCGGTGGACGAGGTACGCAAGGCTGCTGCGAACCTCCACCATCTGGTCACCGCCGCCGGTCCGGCTCCCGAGGGAGCGGTCGCTCTCGCCGATCTCGTCCGCGATCCCGAACCGCTCGATCCCCGCGTCGCGAAATCTGACGATCTCGCCCAGATCTGCTACACCTCCGGCACCACGGGGAAGCCGAAAGGGGTGATGCTGAGCCACCGGAACCTCGCGCTGAACGCCGAGGCCCTCGTCGAGGCCTGCGGCGCGAGCCCCGCCGACCGCATGTTGGCCATCGCGCCGCTGGGGCACATCCTGGGCACGAG
>CAYJUC010000318.1:2235-4853 GCA_964372605.1 uncultured bacterium
GGCGACCGCGGCCGACCTGATCGCCTTCTGCAAGGAGCGGCTCACCCCGTACAAGGTTCCGGTGCGGATGGAGTTCTTCCCGGCGCTGCCCAAGGGCGCCACCGGCAAGCTCCTCCGCCGCGAGCTCCGCGACCTGCTCGCCACCCGCAGCTGACACTGGACCGTAACCTTATCGTCCGAAATGCCGGACGTGCTGCAGAAGATCCTCGCTCGGTCGGCCTTCGATCGTGGCCGGCCATCCGACAAGGTCCGGACGTGGACTGAAAAGAACGATGACCCGGCGGTCGCGAAGGGAACGACCCGGCCTTCAAAGTTTAGGCGTGGGGAAGGTGGGACTCGCTGGGTGGTAGAGGGCTGTTACGGTTGGATCCACCGGATAGTGGCATCGGCGGTGAACAGGAGACCGAGGCGGACCCGTCGGCCACGCGGGACACCTGCGGCCTCGAGGAGGCGGCCGTACATCCGGATCTGGGAGACGTAGTCCGGGTAGGCTTCTTCTAACGCACCCTCCGGTGGCGCGTCGGTCTTGAAGTCGATGACGTCGAGGTGGCCGTCGGTCGCGCCGACCAGGTCGATGTAGCCTGCCAGCAGCTGCCCTCCGTCCCACGCCCCGGCCACAGGGTACTCGATCTGAAGTTCGGGACCGGGCGGGCGCGCGAGGCCCTCAGCCCTGAGCGCGTCCAGCGCTCGGGTGACGTCGCCGACGGCGTCGTCTAGATGCTCGGTCAACCCCAAGCGCGCCGCGGCGCGGCGCACTGCCTCCTCCACCGTCAGGCCGGCGTCGCGGAGCCTCAAGCCGATCGCGCTATGTACGGTGCTCCCGAAGAGGCTGCCGAAGCGCCCCTCCCGGGGCTTCCGGTCAGCAGGCTCCGCCTGCTCCTCCACGTCCTCGCGCGGCGCAGCACGCGCGGCTTCCGAGACGCTTGTCGGCCGGAAACGCGGCCGCGCCGCCTCGGCCGCAGCCGCGGTCCAGCGCTCGGCGACCTCGCGATCGATATCCGTGGCGTCCTCCGGGCTCGGCCGGCCGGGCGCCCCGACTTGCTGTGCCCACGCCGACCCCACGCCGTCCCTATAAATCTCCATCTCCCGGACGAGGGCTGGGTCGGCGCCGGCGAGGAGGTCGCCGCAGATCAGCTTGCCAGGCGTCACCACGCCGGCCTTCGGGACCACGAGCAGGTCCCGGGCGCGCGTGGCCGCAACATAGATGACCCGCCGCCGCTCGGCGTCGAGGTAGGCGCGCTCGGTCTGCCGGAGGGCGCGCCCCGCCGGCTCCTCCCAGGCGAGGCCGTTCAGGTTCATGATCCAGCCGTGCCCGTCGCGCTCCATGCGCCAGGGGCCGCTGTCAAGACGCGTATCCCACTGGCACCGGCCGTCCCAGAGGACGACCACCGGGAACTCGAGCCCCTTGGCCTGATGGACGGTCAATATCTGCACTGCCTCCGTCCCAACCGGGTACGGCGGGTCGAGCTGAGGCGGATCGGTGACCCACTGGCGCAGGCGCGCGGTGGCGGCGTCGTAGTCGAGCCCGCCGTCCGCGGCGGTCTGCTCCAGCACCAGGCAGAGCTCGCGGAGCCGCGCGAGGCGCTGGGCTCCGTTTGGGCCAAGGGCGAGGGCCCGGGCAAACGCCGTCCGGTCGAGCAGGTCGCGCGCCGTGGCGCCGGGGGACCGGTCGAATCGATGCAGGCGAAGCTCGCGCAAAAGCTCGCGTGCCTCTCTGACGCGTCGGATGCCATCGTCGCCGGCGCCCTGATCAGCGGCCGCGCGCTCGCGAATGAGGTCGGCCAGGTCGATGGCGAAAAACGGCGGCCGGAAGAGCGCGGCCTCGGCGACGCCGTCGTCGCGGTCGGCGATGGCCCGCAGCCCCAGGAGGAACTGGCGGTGGAGCGGGTCCGAGAGGAAGAGCGTGCCGCCACGGGACGCGTACGGCACCCCCTCGGCGTCGAGCGACGGGAAGAGGAGCGGCAGCCGCCAGGTCGAGACGGCCAGGATCGCGATGTCGCCGTAGCGGACACGCCGCCGGCGGCCATCGAGCGGATCCTCGATCTGGACGTCGCTCGTCTCGACGAGCCATCGCAGGTACCGCGCGAGCGCCTGCCCTTCGAGCCTCCGGTACTCGTCCACTTTGTGCTGTGCGCCGTCAGTAAAGTCGAAGGGGAGGACCTGCACCGCCGGCGACGCCGCACCGTCGCGCCCGGAGAGGAGCCGCTGCTGGAAGACCCGCCCCGTCTCCGGGTCGAATGGGCGGCCGTCGGGGGAGGCGCCGAGCACCCGGTCGAAGCGGTCGTTGAGCCAATCGATCAGGGGCGGCGCGCTCCGGAAGTTCGCCGACAGCGTCACCTCCAGATAGTCCTGCCGGGCGACGACGTGGCGCACCCGGTCGTACATCGCGATGTCCGCCCGGCGGAAGCGGTAGATGGACTGCTTCGGATCGCCGACCAGCGTGAGGGCCCCAGGGCGGAGCGCGACGTCGTCCCACCGGTCGGCCACGGGCTCGCGCTCGCAGAGGAAGAGGACGATCTCGGCCTGGAGGGGATCGGTGTCCTGGAATTCGTCGACGAAGATATGGTCGAACATCCGCTGGAACTCGCCGCGGACGGCGCGGTCCCGGGCCAGGAGGT
>CAYJUC010000319.1:0-4838 GCA_964372605.1 uncultured bacterium
GATCCCGGGCAACGCCTCCATCGCCATGATCTTCGTCGCGCTGATGATCCACGGCATTCGCCCGGGCCCGCTACTGCTCCAGGAACACCCCGAGCTATTCTGGGGGGTCGTGGCCTCCATGTACGTCGGCAACCTCCTCCTCCTCGGCCTCAACCTCCCGCTCATCGGCCTCTGGGTCCGGCTCCTGGAGGTCCCGTACCGGTACCTGGCACTCCTCGTGGTGGTCGTCTGCATCGTCGGGGCGTACAGCGTCAACAACAGCATCTTTGACGTCGGGACGATGGTCGCCTTCGGCGTCGTCGGGTTCCTGATGAGCAAGGGCGGCTTCCCGCCGGCGCCGATGGTCCTCGCGATGATTCTCGGACCGCAACTGGAGCGGACTCTTCAGCAGTCTTTGATCGCCGCCCGCGGCAACCCGCTGGTTTTCTTCCAGCGACCCATTTCATCGACCCTCCTGGGGGTCGCGTTCCTGGTGGCGCTCGTGCCCGCAGTCCGCTGGGCGCGTCGGCAGCGCGGTCCCAGCCCCGGGCGAACAATCTCAACCGGCTCTTCTGCGCGTTGAAGACAGGCGTCGTCGAGGCCCGGGAGAATCAGCTTCCCGCTTGACCGGCTCTCATCCGCACCGTAACATCGGGTCCGCACGGCCGAGAACATCAAGAGCGGCTTCAGACCGCCGCCAGCGTGGAGGTGAGCAATGGCAGGGATCGACGCGCCGAAGGGCCCGAGCCGCGAGGAGATTCTCGAGCGGGCGCGGGCCATGGTCCCGATGCTCCGCGAGAGAGCGCTTCAGACAGACCGGAACCGCATCATCCCGGTCGAGACCCATCGCGCCTTCGAGGCGGCTGGCTTCTACAAGCTGTTCCAGCCCGCCCGCTACGGCGGCTACGAGATGCCGCTCGGCATGATGGTCGAGGTGGCCGGCGAGCTCGGCCGTGGATGCGGATCGAGCGCCTGGATCTTCACCAACCTCGCCGTACAGAGCTGGGCTATCGGTATGCACCAGCCCGCGGCGCAGGAGGACGTCTGGGGCCGGAACCGGGGGGCGCTGGCCGCCTCCTCGTTCCCCGTCAAGGGCGGCACCGGGCGCCGGGTCAACGGCGGGCTCGTGCTGAACGGCACCTGGAGCTTCGCCAGCGGCATCGACTTTGCCGACTGGGAGCATCTTCAAGTGTTCATCCCCAAGGAGCAAGGGCCGCCCGACCACCGGTTCGTGCTGGTGCCGAAGACCGACTTCACCATCGAGGACGACTGGTTCGTGACCGGGCTCTCCGGGACCGCCAGCAAGTCGGTCGTGCTCAAGGACGTGTTGGTTCCCGAGCACCGGGTGCTCAACACCCAGCTCATCATGGGCGGGCCGTCGCCCGGCAGCGCGGTGAATCCGAGCCCGCTCTACCGCGTGCCGCCCTGGTCGGTCGGGACCAAGGTCTTCTCCGGTCCCACCCTCGGGATCGCCCGCGGGGCGCTCGAGCTGATCGAGGAGGAGATGCGGACCCGCCTCTCGGTGGGCGGTGTCAAGATGTCGGAGATACCGACTGTCCAGACCCGGATCGCCGAGGCCGGCGCGGAGATCGACTGCGCCCAGGCGATCCTCCTCAAAGACTGCGATGACGCGATGAGGGTCGCCGCGAGCGACGAAAAACCCTCGCTCGCCCTGCGCGCCCGCTGGCGGCGTAACAACGCCTTCGCCGGCCAGCTCTGCCTGCGAGCCGTCGAGCGACTGCATCCGCTGGTCGGCGCGCGCGGCCTCAACCAGGACAGCCTCTTCCAGCTCGCCTGGCGTGACGTGCACGCCGCCGTCTCGCAAATCACCATGGCCTGGGACATTCAGGCAGTGAATGCAGGGCGGATCCAGTTCGGCTTGCCGTCGCTCGATCCGCGGCTGTGATCCTCGGGCTGCCCGGCGTCACCCGTGTGGTCTACCGACTGACTACGTGACCCAGTATTATCCCACCCTGGCGCCCGGTCGGTATGCGGATCGCCCCTCAGCCCTGAGGAGAGCGTGGTGAGCCTCGTTGTCGCGGTCACCGATTCCGTGTTTCCCTCGCTGGAGCCGGAGCAGCGGGTCCTGGCTCCTCTGGGAGTCGAGCTGCGCCACGCGCAGTGCCGGTCGGAGGATGAGATCCTCGGCTTGGCCAAGGACGCCGACGCCATTCTGAACTGCTTCGCGAAGATGACGGCGCGGGTCATCGAAGGGCTCCCGCGCTGCCGGATCATCGCCCGCTATGGGATCGGGGTGGACAACGTGGACCTGGTCGCGGCGAGTCAGGCCGGGATCGTGGTGACCAACGTCCCCGACTACTGCGTGGACGAGGTCTCGGACCACGCCCTGGCCCTCCTCCTGGCGCTGGCGCGGCAGGTCGTGGCAGCCGACCGCGCGGTGAAGAGCGGGACGTGGGATGTGGTCACGCACGCGGGGATCCGCCGACTGCGGGGGCAGACGATGGGGCTCGTCGGCTTCGGCAAGATCGCGCGAGCCCTGGCCTCGAAGGTCCAGGCCCTGGGGATGCGGCTCCTGGTCTACGACCCGTACCTGGGCGCCGGGCTGCTCGCCCGCCACGGCGCCGACGCCGCTGACCTGAACCGGTTGCTCACTGAAGCGGACGTGATCTCGATCCACGTCCCGCTCTCTCCGGAAACCACGCAACTTATCGGAGAGCGGGAGCTGGCGCGGATGAAGCCGACGGCGTTCCTGATCAACACCTCCCGCGGCGGAATCGTGGACGAGAAAGCGCTGGCGGTGGCCCTGGAGGCCGGAAGGCTGGCGGGCGCGGCCCTGGATGTGCTGAAGACGGAGCCGCCGCCGCCCGACCATCCGCTGCGGGCGGCGCCCAACGTGATCCTCACTCCGCACCTGGCCTTTTATTCCAGGGAATCCGTGATTGAGCTTCAGACGAAGGCGGCCGAGGAAGTGGTCAGGGCGCTCCGGGGCGAACCGCCCCGGTCGCCCGTAAACCCGGAAGTGCTGGCCCGACGACGCCAATTCCTCGGAGGGGGGCAGCGCCCCCCTTCCGAACCTCCCCCCAAGGGATTGCGCGGGCAAAGCCCGCGCTCGAACAGACGTTCGCGATGAGCGCGGCCGGAGACGGGCCCAGGGTCTTCATCACCCAACCGGTTTCACAAACGGCGATCCGGAAGCTTCAGGCCGTGGCGGAAGTCACGTGGAACCCGGATCCCCTCCATATCGTGACGAAGACCGAGCTGATCGAGGCCGTGAAGAAACACGACTACCTCTTTTGCCTCCTCCACGATACGATCGACCCTGAACTGATCGCCGCCAACCCCAACCTGAAAGTCATCGCGTCCATGGCAATCATTCCGGCCGGGATCGATGTGCAGGCCGCCACCGCTCGGAGGATTCCGGTGACGGTCATCCCGCCCATGGTCACCGAAGCCACGGCGGACCTTCACTGGGCCCTCCTCATGGCCGTCGCGCGGCGGGTGGTGGAGGCGGACCGGCTGCTCAGAGCGGGGACCTTCCCCGGCGGGCAGTCGGCTTATCTGGAGGGACGCGGGGTCTCCGGGAAAACCATTGGGATCATCGGTTGCGGACGGATCGGGCAGGCCCTGGCGCGGCGGGCTCGGGGATTCGGGATGCGACTCCTCTACTACGAGCGGACCCCCCTGACTCCAGAAGAGGAGACGGCGCTGGGACTCCGCTACGTGTCCCTGAACCAGCTCCTGGAGGAAGCCGACTTCGTCTCCGTCAGCTGCGCCTTCACTCCCGAGACGCGCCACCTGATCAGCGGGGCCGAGCTGGCGAGGATGAAGCCGACGGCGGGCCTCATCAATACGTCCAGGGGCCCGGTGGTGGACGAGAAAGCGCTGGTGAAAGCCCTCCGGGAGCGGCGGATCGCCGGCGCCGCCCTGGACGTCTTCGAGCACGAGCCTCGCGTGGCGCCCGAGCTGATCGGCTTTCCCAACGTCGTCCTGACCCCCCACATCGGCAGCGCGGTGGCCGAGCTGCGGGAGGAGATGGCGCTCATCGTGGCCGAGAACATCCTGGCGGTCATCCACGGCCGCCGGCCCCCGAACTGCTTTAACCCCGAGATCTACACCTGAGGGGAGGGATCGAGCTGTGCCGCCGGACACCGTGATGCTGGAGGTTCGCGATATCCACACGTACTACGGCACGAGCCACGTCCTCCAGGGGATCTCCCTCAGCGTGGCAAAGAGCCAGGTGGTGGGGATCCTGGGGCGGAACGGGATGGGGAAGACTACGCTGATCCGCTCCATCATCGGCTTTACCCCGCCCCGGGAGGGACAGGTGCTCTTCAAAGGGAAAGACATCACCGGGTGGCCCTCCAACCGCGCTGTCGGGTTCGGGATGGGGCTGGTCCCTCAGGGGCGCCGCGTCTTCCCCTCGCTCACGGTGGCGGAGAATCTCTCGGTGGCCGCGAAGGGGAACGGCGGCGTGTGGACCGTCGAGCGCGTGATGGATCTCTTCCCCCGCCTGAGAGAGCGCAGGGAGAGCCGGGCCGGCAAACTCTCCGGCGGCGAGCAGCAGATGCTGGCCATCGCCCGCGCCCTCATGGGCAACCCCGATCTCTTGCTGATGGACGAGCCCACCGAGGGGCTGGCGCCGCTCCTGGTCCGGGAGGTCGGCCGCGTCATCTGGGACCTGAAAGCAAAGGGGCTCTCGATTCTTCTGGTCGAGCAGAACCTTCCCCTGGCTCTCGAGGTGGCCGACTACGTCCACGTCGTCTCGCGGGGCCGGATCGTCCACTCCTCCCCGCCCCGAGCCCTCTGGCAGAACGAGGAGGTCAAGGCCCGCTACCTGGGCGTGTAGCTAGTTTCTGTCGCGAAACTCCCAAGGTCGGGATGTCCCCCCAATATTTCGC
>CAYJUC010000320.1:0-4830 GCA_964372605.1 uncultured bacterium
AGAAAGTTGTAGGGAAGAAGCACCGAGTCGAAATCGAAGCGTTCCAGGCTGCGGCGATGTGTGGCGGCGACCTGGGCGCCGTGGCCCGTTACTCCGATCGCGCGCACCAGACCCTGCTGACGCGCCTCGACCGCTGCTTCGATCGCGCCGCCCGGGCTCAGCGCCTTGTCCCACTGGATCGGATCGGAGAGGTTGTGGAGTTGCCACAGATCGACGTGGTCGACCCCCAGCCGATCGAGCGATCGATGCAGTTCGTCGCGCGCCTCCCCCGCCGTACGCTGGCCGGTCTTGGTCGCGATGAAGAAGTTGTTCGGGTGGCGCTTCAGCCAGGGGGCGATGCGCAGTTCAGCGTCGCCATAGCTGGCGGCGACATCGATGTGATTGATGCCGTGATCGAGCAGGATATCGAGCGCGCGATCAGCCTCATCCTGGGTCACCCTGGAAAGCGAAGCGCCGCCAAAGATCACTCGCGTGCTGAGATGGCTTGTCCGGCCGAAGGGGAGCACAGGGATTGTCATGAGCGATCTCCATCCGATGCGGCTGCGGAGACGGTTTCCGAAAACGTCGGGGTGAACAGGAGATCGGCGTTGACGTTGGCCAGCGCCGCCTCGATCGAGCGTGGGACGCCTGGGTAGACGGCCGCGAGCCGGGAGAGGAACTCCCTGATCTCGCGTCTGGCGCTTTCCTTGTCGTGGCAGACGCAGCCGATCGGCAGGAGGCCGCGGGCGCGGGCGTACTCGGTCGTCAGCGCTTCGCTCACGTAGACCAACGGGCGGATCAGCCTGAGCGGCCCCTTGCGCGCCTTCATCACCGGCGGGAGCGAGGCGATCCTGCCGTTGAAGAGGATGTTTCGTAGAAGCGCTTCCGCGCAGTCATCCGCGGTGTGGCCGAGCGCAAGGACGGTAGAGCCGAGCTCTGAGGCGAGCCGGTAGAGCGAGCCGCGGCGGTGGCTGCTGCAGACCTCGCAGCCGTGGGCGATCCGCTCTTTCACGAGCCGCAGCGTTCGGGGATCGTCGCGGACTACCCAGGGGACCCCCAGCGCCCTGATCTTCTCCTCCAGCAGGCGGATCGGGCTCTTGAACTTTCCCTGCTCGATCGTGACCGCCACCAGCTCGTAGGGAAACGGCGCTCGCCTCCGGTGGGCGACCAGCGTGTGGAGGAGGCAGAGGCTGTCCTTCCCTCCCGAGACCCCTACCGCCACGCGGTCGCCGGGCCGGAGCATCGAGAACTCCCCCATGGCGCGGCCCATTCCGGCCAGGACCCGGTGCTCAACATCGGTGAGTTTCATCGCGCTCCTCCGCCGTAGTCGCGGCGCCAGAGATCCACGTACTCTCTGGCGTTCCGCTGGATGTCCGCGATCTCTTCCGCGCTCATCTTCCGCACAGGCTTTGCCGGGACGCCCATCACCAGCCAGCCGCTCGGCACCACACTCCCCGGCGGCACCAGCGCGCCGGCCGCAACCTGGGCGTTCTCCTCCACCACGGATCCGTTCAGGACCACGGCCCCGATCCCGATGCGCGCGTTGTCCTTGACGGTCGAGGCGTGGACGACGGCGCGGTGGCCGATGGTGACGTTGTCGCCGACCACGCACGGGAACTGGGGTGCGACATGAAGGACGGCGCCGTCCTGCACGTTGGAGTTCCTGCCGAGCTTGACGTAGTTATCCTGGTCCCCCCGGAGCACGGCGCCAGGCCAGACGCTGGCTCCGGCCTCAATGGTCACGTCACCGATCACCTGGGCCGAGGGATCCACATACGCGTCTGGATCGCCGCGCGGCTGGCGCCCGGGCAGCTCCCGGATCACGCGGGCCTCCCCTGGATATCGGAGGGGGCCTCGACGGCCCCCTCCGAGGCCTCCCCCAGGTAGCAGTTGCGCCGGCGGAGCCGGCGCTCGAACAGGGTTTTTCCGACCCTCTCTGGCGAAAGGGCGCTTCAGCGCGGGATCGCGATTCGCTTGAACGACTCGGCGTAGGCGTAGCCCTTGGCCTTCCCCAGCTCGGCGGAGCGTTCCCGCACGCGCTTCTCAAAGTCCGCGAAGTCGCCGAACTGGCTCCTGTGGCAGGCGAGCGCCTTCAGCTTGAGGTCCAAAGTCTCGGAGATGTCGATCACTGTGTCGGGGTCCTCCTGCCACATCAGGTAGACCTCGCGGATCTTGTGGGGCTCGAGCCCCCGGGCGATCAGCTCGGGGAACGAGAGATGGTCCCGGGCGAGGGGGTAGACGCAGTCGAGGACCGCATCGCCGGTGGCACGATGGTCTCGGTGGGAGGCGAAGAGGTTGGACGTTCGGAACGGGCTCTGCGTGACGATGAGGTGGGGCCGCCACTGGCGGATCTGGGCGACCACATCACGCCGCACCTCCCGACTGTTCTCCATCTCGCCGTCGGGATAACCGAGGAACTCGACCCGCTCCACGCCGAGCACGCGCGCGGCATTCCGCTGCTCTTCCTCCCGGATCTTGACCAGGCGTTCCGAGGTCATGGTCCGGTCGCCCGAGCCCTTGTCGCCGTTGGTGACGATGACGTACGTCACCTCTCTTCCTTCCTTCACCCACTTGGCCACGCTGCCGGCGCAGCCGACCTCGGCGTCGTCCGGATGGGCGACGACGACCAACACTCGCTGGTTTGTCATTGTTCACCTGGGGCGGGCACCCGGGCTTGCGCCACGCCCGCCCCCTCCTCAATTTCTCTGGGGCGGACCCCCGGGCTCACGCCACGCCCGCCCTCTCCGCAATCTCTGGTTCTATTATTGGGGCGGGCCCCCGGGCTGCGCCACGCCCGCCCCGCCGATCAGCGCGTAGTCTTTCAGGATTCACCGCTTTCGTCAAGACGGACACCATCTTATAATACACGAGAGAGATCGATGGGTGTGGTGGTGCTCTTGATTATTCTTGCCGTCCTGCCGGCGTTGCTCCTGGCGCCCCTGGAGCCGGGAGCCATCAGGGTCGCCGGCGTGGGGCTGGCCTGGTGGTATGGAGGGATTGCGGGAGAGCTGCTGGCGCTTGGCGCTGCGCTCATCTTCCTCAGGACTCCGAGAGACAGATGACCCAGTCAGAACCCCCGCGGCGGAGTTCCGGCGAAGCTCCGTCGCTGTCTCTGGGGCTCGGGTGGGGATGGCTCTCTCCGGTCCTTCTTCTCTCGATTCCGGCCGAGCTCCTCACCGCGGGACGCGACGGGCTCTGGCTTCTCCTCCTCGTCTTTGTCGCTCCGCTCCTGGCGCTGCTTCTCCCCCAGTTTCCGGCTCCGCGGAACCACAGAGCGGGAACGCTCGCGGCCGTCCTGATGCTTCTGATGGTGGGAACCGTCCTCTGGGCGAATCTCACGCTGGCGGGGGACGTGGCGTTCTGGCTTGGGGGATTGCGCTGGAACGGCGTCCTGGTCGCGGGCGGGGGGGCGGTGGCGTTGGCCGCTCTCGGGGAGGATGAGCGGCGCGGGTGGCTTCTCGGGTTTCTGGCGTTTGTCGGGCTCGTGGGGCTTGCGCTTCCGCTCCTCGTGATCCTTCGAGCGACGGATCCGGTTCCGCCGCGCGTCTTTAGCCGGGTGGCGTCGCAGGCAGCCTTTCAATTTGCCTCGGATAGCCCCTGGGTTAGCGATGGGCGGAGCGTTATGGTCCGACGCGGCGTGGACACGCTCTTTTTCGAGGAGGAGCACAGGGTGATTCCGCTCACCGAGAGACCTATGCGGGTGATCATCAGCGACGGCCGGCGCGTCAGGGTCGAAGAGCTTCGCGTGACTTCCGGCCGGCCCGTCACCCTTCGACCGGGAGATCGCCTTCAGGTGGACGGGGAGGCGCGATACCGCTTCGAGGCCGGGAAGCGCATCCCCGGCGCTCCGGTTTCCGGAATTGCCTGGGCGGATGCCCCGATCCGCCCCCGCGGAGTGGCCTTCCTCAGAGTTTTGGGGCTCGGCGTCACGCTGGTCGGCGGTGCGGCGGCGCTCTTCACCCTCGGCGGATCCCGCTCCCGAGGCGGTATCGCGCTCTGGGGGCTCTTCCTCCTCGCGGCCGTGGCCTGGAGCCAGTGCTGGGCGCTGTACGGGGCCGCCTATGCGCCCGAGATCTTTCTGGGCGGAGTGACTCCGGAGAAGCTCCTGGAACTGCCGGCCCTCGTTCTCCGCGGGCAGCCGTGGGGGCGATGGCTTGTGGGAGTGGCGCTTGCGGGGCTGCTGGCCGGTATTCTGGCCGCTGCCGCCGCGCTCCGCCGGGCTCTGGGTCAGATGGAGTTGGCGGGCGTGGCGCCAGCCCGGGTTAGAGCACGAGGCGAGCCAGCCGAAGGGCACGGGCGCGGCGAAGCCCGGGTGCCCGTGCCTGCTCAACAGCCGGGCGTGGCGTCAGCCCGGGTGCCCGCCATGTCGGCGGCGGGCGTGGCGTCAGCCCGGGTGCCCGCCATGTCGGCGGCGGGCGTGGCGTCAGCCCGGGTGCCCGCCATGATAATAGAAGACGGAATTGCGCGGGATTGGAGATTGTGGGGAGGGCTCGTCGCCCTCGCCGGACTGGCGAGTCTCTGGCCTTTCGACGCCTGGACGCTACTGTCTCTGGCGTTCGGTCTCGGCGCCTCGACGCTGGCCCCCCTGGTCGTGGCGGGCGGGCGCCCGCGAGCCGCGACGGGGGCGATGGCCGTCGGGTTTGTCCTCTTCGTCGGGCTCAGCGCGCTCGAGTGGCTTGCTCCCGCTCAGGGGTACGTGCTCCTGTCGTTCCCCGCGCTGATCGCCGCGCCGGCGGCCTGGGGAATTCTCTGGCTTGCCCGGCGCCTCTCCCCTGAGGCAGAATAAGTCAATCGGATGAGCTGCGAGGAGATCATGGACTACCGGCCTGGCCTCGGCGGGCCCCGGTGAGA
>CAYJUC010000321.1:0-4803 GCA_964372605.1 uncultured bacterium
GAAGTTCGTCGAGCGCTTCATGACCGCGGCCTCGCCCGGCGTGATCGCCACGATCCTGCTCTCCGCCTACTACGACTCCCACGAGCGCTACGTCATGGCGCTGGCCCGGGAGATGCGGAAGGAGTACGAGCTGATCCACGACTGCGGGCTCGTCCTCCAGCTGGACTGCCCGGACCTCGCCATGGAGCGGACGCGGTTCTTCCAGGACGAGCCGCTGGAGCGGTTCCTCCAAGTGGTGGAGCTCCACATCGAGGCGGTCAACCGGGCGATTGCCAACATCCCGCCCGAGCGCGTGCGCCTGCACGTCTGCTGGGGAAACTACGACGGCCCGCACGTCCACGACGTCCCGCTCGAGGCCATCCTGCCGCTGCTCTACCGGGCCCGGGTCGGCGCGCTCTCGTTGCCCCTGGCCAACCCGCGCCACGCGCACGAGTACCGGGTGCTCAAGCGCTACCCCCCGCCCGAGTCGATGCTGCTCCTGCCCGGCGTCATCGACAGCACGACCAACTACGTCGAGCACCCGGAGGTCGTCGCCGGCCGGATCTGCCAGGCGGTCGAGACCGTCGGTGACCGGACTCGGGTGATTGCGTCCACCGACTGCGGCTTCGGGACCTTCGCGGGCTCTGAGAACGTGGCGGAGAGTGTGGTGTGGGCGAAGCTCCGCGCCCTCAGCGACGGGGCGGCTATCGCGACGGCGCGCCTGTGGGGCTCGTGAGCCGCCTCATCCTCGCGGCGCAGCCGGAGGCCCACCCGCGTCTGCTTTCCCCTTGACCGGCTCTTCATCCGCGCTGTAGCATCAGCCATGCTCTTGGGCCGAAGGCCCATGTAGTTTTTGTTTCTTACGCTCTACGCTCCCCGCAACGGGACCGGGGGGTGGACGCGAGCACCAAGCAGGGGAGGGAAGCCGATGAAGCGCGAGACGGTCCGTGACACGGTTCGGCGAACGACCATGGCGATCCTGGTGACGGTCCTGGTGTGGGTCAGCCTGCTGGCGGGCCCCGGGCCGATCACCGGGCCGGCGCCTGCGGCAGCACAGGAGAAAGTCACCCTGCGCCTCTCCTTCATCCCCACCGGCTACGACGCCCCCTACTTCACGGCCCTCGGCAAGGGCTACTACAAGGAGGAGGGGCTGGACGTGACTATCGCCCGGGGGTTCGGCTCGGGCGACACGGCGAAGCGCCTGGCAGCGCGCGCGGACACCTTCGGCTCGGTGGCCTTCTTCACGGCCGCGAAGGCGGTGGCCGAGGGGGCGCCCCTGGTGATCGTCGGCGCCGGGCTGGGAGAAGGGGCGGGCGCCATCGTCGCGCTGAAGGAGTCCGGGATCCGGGACGTCAAGGACCTGGTGGGCCGCACGCTAGCCGACTCCCCGGGCAATGCCTTCGGCCTGCAGCTCCCCGCCCTGTTCCGGGCCGCCGGCGTGGACCTCTCCAAGGTGAAGATCACGGAGATGGACATCGTCCTGAAGTCGGGGGCCCTGGTCGCGAAGAAGGTCGACGCCATCGTCGGACTGGTCGCCGCGGAGCCGGCCGCCTTCAAGGTCAAGGGCGTGGACGTCAGCGTCATCGAGTACCGGAAATACCTGAACATCCTGGAGCTGAGCATCGGCGCGCACCGGGACCTCCTGCGGGAGAAACCGGACCTCGTCCGGAGGTTCCTGCGGGCGAGCTACCGGGGGGCCCGGGACTTCGCCCGCAACATGGAGGAGGCCATCGACTTCGTCCACCGGCTCCATCCCGCGGTGGACCGCATGACCTACCTGGAGCAGGGCCGGATGAGCTATGACATCTGGGTCACCCGGGTGGCGAAGGAGCGGGGGTTCGGCTGGATCGACGAGACGTTGGCGAAGAACACGATCGACGTAGCTGCCGAGGCATACAGCATCGCCAAGCCGCCGCGGCCGGCGGAGCTCTACACGAACGAGTTCCTGCCGGTCCCGCCGATCAAGCCGTAGGAGCCTGTCGGAGGATCGAGGGTCGAGGACGGCCACGGCTTTGCCGGGGCCGGCGGAGCGTCGGGGGGCTTGGGGGGCGCCCGGAGCCCCCCAAACTGATAGACCGGAAGGAGGGGGACCATGGAGCAGATCGGCGTCGTCGACGCGGACTCTCATGTCATGGAGGTCCCGGAGACCTGGGAATACCTCGAGGAGGAGTACGTCCACCGGCGCCCGGTGATCGCGCGGCTCAGCGAGTCGCTCCCGATCGTGGCCGGGATGGACCAGCTCTGGTTCATCGACGGTCGGGTCACGCCGCGCCCGATGGGCCGGGGCGCCACCATCAGCGGCACCCCCACCGAGATGACCTTCGCGCGAAAGAAGGTGTTCTCGGCGGGGAGCCAGGGGCTCACTGACGTCGAGGCTCGCCTCCAGGACCTGGACGCCTGGGGGATCGAGATCCAGGTGCTGTTCTCGTCGATCTTCATCCAGGAGACCACGGAGGACCCACGCTTCGAGGCTGCGCTCATGCGGAGCTACAACACCTGGATGGCGAAGCGCTGCGCGGAGCGGCCCGACCGCCTGAAGTGGGCGGCCGCGATCCCGCTGCGCGACATCCCGGCGGCCGTCGCGGAGGTCCACCGGGCGCGAGCGCTCGGGGCCGTCGGGGTGACGATCGGCGGGACCGCCGGCAGCCGGCTCCTCCACCACCGGGAGCTGGATCCGTTCTACGCCGCAGTCTCAGAGGAGGACCTCCCGCTCTGCGTGCACTGTAGCTGGAGCTTGCCTGGGCTCACGGAGGTGTCCGAGGACCTCTACTCCGCCGATATGCTCGGGTTCACGCTGCCGGTCCTGATGGGGTTTCACAGTGTCGTCGGCTGCGGGGTGCTGGACCGGTTCCCGCGGCTGCGGGTGGGGTTTCTCGAGGCGGGCTCGGAGTGGCTCCCGTACTGGATCGGGCGCATGGACCACTACCACGGCGTGTCTCGATCGAACGGGTGGGGGCGGTATGCCGCCAGGAAACCGAGCGAGTACCTCAAAGATGGACGCCTCTGGGTGACCTGCGAGGCGGAGGAGTCCCTGCTGGCTCAGGTGATCGACCTGATCGGGGAGGACCACATCCTCTTCGAGGGAGACATGCCGCACGCCGAGGCCCGCGACACCGGGATCAAGACGCTGCGGGACCGGACCGACCTGTCCGAGCGCTTGAAGCGGAAAATCCTGCGGGACAACGCCCTCGCCTTCTACCGGATCACCTGACGGCGCGCCGGCGCCCCGGCGTGCCCCCCGGAGAGCTGGAGCGGGTGGAGATCGAGACGATCCGGAGCCTGCCGGCCCGGGGGCCGAGCCGGCGGGCGATCCTCGTCCCGACCGCCACCTTGGCGTTGCTGGTCTTGGCCTGGGAGGTGGCGGTGGGGGCGTTCCGCATCTCCCCCATCATCCTGCCGCCCCCCTCAGCCGCCCTCCTCTTCATCGGGAAGAACCTCGGACTCCTGCTAGCGCATACCTACGCGACGACCCATGAGATCCTGCTTGGCTTCCTGCTCGCCATCGTCGTGGGCCTCGCGCTCTCCGTGGTGATGATCCACTCGAAGATCATGAGCGAGGCCCTCTACCCCCTGCTCGTGCTCTCGCAGGTCCTGCCCAAGGTGGCGGTGGCCCCCCTGCTGCTGCTCTGGCTGGGCTACGGGATACTGCCGAAGGTGGTCATCGCCTTCACCATCGCTTTCTTTCCGATCGTCATCAACGGGGTGAGCGGTCTCTTGAACGTCGACCCGGAAATGCTCGACCTCCTGAAGGTGCTCAAGGCCTCCCGCTGGCAGGTCCTGGTCAAGATCCGGATCAAGAACGCCCTCCCCTACTTCTTCGACGGCCTGAAGATCGCCATCACCCTGGCGGTCATCGGGGCCATCGTGGCCGAGTTCATCGGGGGCGACACGGGGCTGGGGTACCTGATCATCGTGTCCAATGCCACCATCAACACGACCATGATGTTCGCCGCGTTGATCGTGCTCTCGGCCCTGGGGATGCTACTCTTCGCGCTGATCATGGTGGTGGAGCGGGTCGCCGTCCCCTGGCACTTCCGACAGTGAGCGGGCGGGACGATGGTCGACAGGCGTAACGTCATCGAATACGACCGGGTCCGCAAGGTCTACATGCACGGGAAGACCTCGCTGCTGGCCGTCGATGACATGAGCTTTGCCGTCCGGGATCAGGAGTTCGCCTCCATCCTGGGCCCCAGCGGGTGCGGCAAGACCACGCTCCTGAAGATCACGGCAGGGATCATGCCGGTGAGCGGCGGGACGGTCAGCGTCAACGGGCGACCGGTCACCGAGCCGGTCTCCGACCTCGGGATGGTCTTCCAGAACCCTGTCCTCGTCAAGTGGCGCAGCGTCATGGACAACGTCCTGTTCCCGGTGGAGATCCTGCGCCACCGCCGCCGCGATTACCTCGACCGGGCGCTCGACCTGATCCGGCTCGTGGGGCTCGAGGGGTTCGAGGACCGGCTTCCGGGGGAGCTGTCGGGAGGGATGCAGCAGCGGGTCTCCATCTGTCGGGCGCTGATCACCGATCCCTCGCTGCTCCTCATGGACGAGCCGTTCGGGGCCCTGGACGCCCTGACCCGGGAGGACATGAACCTGGAGCTCTTGCGGATCTGGGAGGCGCGCAAGAAAACCGTCCTCTTCGTCACCCACAGCATCCCGGAGGCGGTCTTCCTCTCGGACAAGGTCATCGTGCTTTCGCCACGACCGAGCCGGGTGGCCCGGATCTTCGAGATCGGGCTGCCCCGGCCGCGGGAGTTCTCGGTCTGCTACACGAAGGAGTTCGGGGAGTACTGCGGCGCGATCCGGGCCGAGATCAAGCGGTAGGTC
>CAYJUC010000322.1:0-4799 GCA_964372605.1 uncultured bacterium
GTGCTTCTGCGGGCGGAAGAGGCGGACCTTCCCGTCCACGCCGCGGAACGCCTTGAGGCCTTCGAACACCTCCTGGGCGTAGTGGAGGACCGCCGCCGCCGGCTCCAAGAGGAATGGGGCGTAGGGCTCGATCCGGGGATCGAACCACCCCTTGCCCTCTTTGTAGTCCATGCGGAACATGTGATCGGTGAAGACGGTGCCGAACGCAAGCTCCGAGTCCTTGGGGTGCGGCTTGAGCGTTGCGGCCCTGGTGATCCTGATCGTGTCAGACATCTTGTCCTCCAACCTGTCTCTTCACCCTCTTACTCTTTGAGCAGCCGTTCAAACTCTGCTCTGGTTAGCCCGGCCTGACGAAGCATTCGGTGAAAGAGGCTCGTTTCAATATCGGCCGAGTGCTGGTGGCTTACTCGAACGACCAAGATAGTTCCGTCCTGACTTCCTCAGAACTGTCCGGAAATCATCGAAAGCATAAGCTCCCATTAAGTGAAAAGGTCTCGAACTCTATCCGGCTCCAGCCCCTCCTTGAGGACCTTTTCCAAATACGGCCAATGGCTCGCCCGGTTCGGGCTCCTGGAATAGAGATCGAATTCCGCCTGGTATTCTTCAGCATACTCAATAACCATGTCAATTAGGTCGGCGACGGCCTCATCCGGCGTCTCGCCTTGAGTCGCCAAGTCAAGTTCCGGGCAAACCGCTACGAAACGCCGCTCCCCTCGCTCGATGATCGCGGTCAGCTTTGTTGGGGAGCTCTTTGTCACTACCGGCATGATAGGTTTTCCTTTCTGTCTTGCTATCGAAGCGGGGTTTTCAGGCCTTTGAGAATTTGATTTTCATCGCCAGAAGTTATCCCAAACATCTTTATCGCTCTCAAAAGATGATCGGCTCGCGGTACTGCCCGAAGACCTGGCGGTAGACGTCTGAGATCTCCCCCAGGCTGACCCCGTCCTTCACCGCGTCGATGAGCACGGGCATCAGGTTCTGGCCGTTTCGGCAGGCATCGGCCACCTGCGCGAGCCGCCTCGACACCCTGGCCTGATCGCGGGAGGCCTTGAACCGCCGGACGCTCTCTATCTGCTCCGTCTCCACGGACTCGTCGACCCTGAGGTAACGAATCGGGTTCTCCTCCGGCATGACGTATTTGTTGACGCCCACCACCGGTTTCTCGCCCCGGTCCTCCATGAGCTGATAGCGGTAGGCGGCCTCCGCGATCTCCCGCTGAGGGTAGCCCAGCTCGATGGCGCGGATGATCCCGCCCATCTCGTCGATCTTCCGCATATAGTCCAGGGCGGCGCGCTCGACCTGGTCGGTCAGCGCCTCCAGGTAATACGACCCGCCGAGGGGGTCGATGGTGAACGGCGCGCCGGTCTCCTCGGCGATGATCTGCTGGGTGCGGAGGGCGACGGTGACGGCCTCCTCGGTGGGAAGCGCCCAGGTCTCGTCGTAGGAGTTGGTGTGGAGCGACTGCGCTCCGCCCAGTACCGCGGCCAGCGCCTGGAGCGCCACCCGCGCGATGTTGTTGAGCGGCTGCTGGGCCGTGGCCGAGACCCCGGCAGTCTGGGTGTGGGTGCGGAGGCGGAGGGACTCCGGGCGCCTGGCGCCAAAGCGCTCCTTCATGATCCTGGCCCAGATCCGGCGGGCGGCCCGAAGCTTGGCGATCTCCTCGAAAAAGTCGTTATGAATGTCGAAGAAAAAAGAGAGCCTCGGCGCGAAGCTGTCCACGTCGAGCCCACGCTTGATGGAGGCCTCCACGTAACCGATGCCGTCGGACAGCGTGAAGGCCAGCTCCTGGACTCCGGTGGACCCGGCCTCCCGGATGTGGTAGCCGGAGATGGAGACCGGATTGAACCTGGGGACGAGCTTCGAGGTGAACTCGATCATGTCCACGACGATGCGGACCGCCGGCTCGGGTGGACAGATCCATTCCTTCTGGGCGATGAACTCCTTCAGCATGTCGTTCTGCATGGTGCCGCCGACCCGATCCCAGGACACCCCCTGCCTGTCGGCCACCGCCAGGTACATGGCAAGCACGACGGAGGCCGTGCAGTTGATGGTCATGGAGGTGGTGACGTCACCCAGCGGGATCCCGTCGAAGAGTCGCTCCATGTCGGCCAGCGTGGAGATAGAGACTCCTTCCTTTCCCACCTCACCCCGCGCCCGTGGGTGGTCGGCGTCGTAACCCATGAGCGCCGGCATGTCGAAGGCCGTGGAGAGCCCGGTCTGTCCCTGCTCCAGGAGGTACTTGAAGCGGGCGTTGGTGTCCTCGGGCCGTCCAAACCCGGCGAACATCCGCATGGTCCATAGCCGGCCCCGGTACATGGTGGGGTAGACCCCGCGGGTATAGGGGTACTCGCCGGGGAAGCCCAGCTTTGTCTCGTAGCTCCGGTCAGCAAGGTCGGCCGGCGTGTAGAGGGGGCGAATCGGGAGTCCCGAAAGGGTTTCGAAGCGGACGTCCCGCTCCGGCGCCGTCTCGATGAAAGGGCCGTACGTCTCGTCCTCCCAGCGCTCTCTCGACCGCTCGATCTCCTCCCGCTCGCTCATGACTTGAGCCCCAGGAGGTGGCGCGCGATCACGACCCGCTGGATCTGCGACGTCCCCTCGTAAATCTGCGTGATCTTGGCGTCCCGAAAATAGCGCTCCACCTGATACTCCTTGATGTAGCCGTACCCTCCGTGGACCTGGATGGCGTCGGTGGTCACCTTCATGGCCATCTCCGAGGCGAACAGCTTGGCCATAGAGGCCTCGGCGCCGAAGGGCTTCCCCGCGTCCTTGAGCGCCGCGGCGCGCCAGGTCAGAAGACGCGCCGCTTCGATGGCCGTGGCCATGTCGGCGAGCATCCACTGCACCATCTGATGGTTGGCGATCGGGACCCCGAACGACTTCCGCTCCTTGGCGTAGGCGAGGGAGAGCTCGTAGGCGCCGGAGGCAATGCCGAGGGCCTGGGCCGCGATCCCGATGCGCCCCCCGTCGAGCGACGACATGGCGATCTTGAAGCCCATCCCCTTCTCGCCGAGGCGGTTCTCCGCTGGAACCCGGCACTCCTCGAACACGAGCTCGGCGGTGTCTGAGGCCCGGAGCCCGAGCTTATCCTCCACCTTGGGCACCAGGAACCCCGGCGTCCCCTTCTCCACCAGAAAGGCCGAGATGCCGCGGTGGCCCTTCTCCCTGTCGGTCTGGCAGAAGACCAGCGCCACGGACGCCTCCCGACCGCTGGTGACAAAGATCTTCCTCCCGTTCAGGATGTAACTCCTGCCATCACGAACCGCCAGCGTCGCCTGGTTGGTGGCGTCCGAGCCGGCCTGCGGCTCGGTCAGGGCAAAACACCCGATCTTCTTCCCCGAGGCGAACGGGACCAGGAACTTCCGCTTCTGCTCCTCGGTGCCGAACTTGAGCACCGGCTCGCAGTAGAGCGAGTTGTTGACCGACATGATCACCGCGTGGGAGGCGCAGGCCTTCGCCACCTCCTCCAGGGCGACCGCGTAGGAGACCGCGTCGGCGCCGCTGCCGCCGTAAGACTCCGGCACCGCGATCCCCATCAGGCCCAGCTCGCCCATGCGCCGCACGGTCTCGTGGGGGAACCGCCCCTCCCGATCGAGCTCCGCGGCCACGGGCTTGACCTCTTTCTCGGCGAACTCCCTGGCCGCGGCCTGGATCATCTGCTGCTCTTCGGTCAGGCGTATATTCATGGCTTCGACCCCTCGTACCGGAGCTCCCGGGTGATCCGGAAGCGGTCGCCGGGAATATACACGCGGTCGAAGACGATGGGGCGGCCGTCGGCCGAGAAAGAAACGCGCTCGGAGCAGAAGGCGGGGCTCCCCGGCCGGCAGTCAAGCTCCCGGGCCTCCCGGCCCTTGAGCCTCACCGCGGACACCGTCTCCTTTGCGCGGACGATTTCCAGGCCGAGCTTGTAGCGGAGGATGTGGCGGAGCGAGTGGAGGGTCAGGTCCGCCCTGGCCACCTCCTCGCCCACGGAAGCCGGAAGGAATGACTTTTGGTAGCTCATAGGGTGACGGTTCACCAGCCGGAGACGCTCGAGGACGAAGACCGCCTCTCCTCCGGGAACGCCGAGTTCCGCGGCGAGGCGGCGCCCGGGCAGCGCGAAGTGGCTCCCGAGGAGCTTCGTTTCCACGTTCTCCCCAAGCGCAGTCAGGTCGCCGGCCAATCCTCTGAGTTCCCGGATATCGTAGTCGATCGACGGCGAGGCCACGAAGGTGCCGAGTCCGTGGCGCTGTGTGATGAGGCGCTCCCGATCGAGGAGATCCAGCGCCTGCCTGAGCGTCATGAGCGTCACGCCGAATTCGCTGGCGAGAGTCCGTTGGCCCGGAAGCCGGTGGCCCGGAGCCAGCGTCCCGGACCGGATGCGCTGCCTGAGCGCGTCGGCAATCTGCTGGTAGCGCGGAAGACGCCCGTTCATCGAT
Organism: uncultured bacterium; assembly: GCA_964372605.1. Taxonomy (GTDB): domain Bacteria; phylum Methylomirabilota; class Methylomirabilia; order Rokubacteriales; family CSP1-6; genus CAYJUC01. The sequence continues at coordinate 4,416 of CAYJUC010000322.1, forward strand.
CCCCTTGAGCCTCGCTGCCTGACCATGCCGTGTTCTAGAACTCTGCCGGCCGCGGAGGTCCGATCCTGAGGTGCCCGGAATATTTAACGGTCAGATCGGACAGGAAGTTACACCGACCAGCAGAGGTATTGTACTTTAGCGTGCGCAGGGCTGTAAAGGCCAGCTGAGCCGCTGGTCGCCCGGCCCCGGGGAAGCCCCGAACAACGCTACTTCTCTTCCGAGAGCCGCTGGCTGAATTCGATGAGCGCCAGGAGCTTGGCCAGGGCCGCGCCGGAGTCGATGGAGCGGGATGCCAGGGCCACCCCGTCCTTGAAATCCCTCGCCTTCCCCCCGACCAGCAGGGCGGCGGCCGCGTTCATCAGCACGATGTCCCGCTTGGGCCCG
>CAYJUC010000323.1:0-4073 GCA_964372605.1 uncultured bacterium
ACGAACTTGGCCACCTCTTTCCGGAAGAACTCCTGCTCCTCGCTCAGCCTGAATTCCATCAAGATCCTCGGAGGGGAACTTTGTTCCCCTTCTCCCTCGCCCCGCCGGGGGAGAGGGCAGGGTGAGGGGACAAGTGATCCGCCCCGCCCTCACCTTTATCCTCTCCCTCCCACTGAGGAAGAGGAAGTCGATGGGAACCCTCCAACTTCATCTGTAAGCCTCGCTTACCGTGTCACCGTCGGTGGAGAGCCGGCGAGCCGCCGCCCGGCTCTGAGGCATTCCGTTTCGGCCAGGTCCACCGTCATCGTCAGAGGATCGATGACCACGCCGTAGGCCTCCCGGGCCCGCTCGATGGAGACGTAATCGTCAAGCACATCCTCCAGCACCCGGGCCGGGTCCCGCTCCGTTGGATCGCCATAGCCGCCGGCGCCGGGCTGCTGAAAGCTGATGACGTCGCCCGGGGCAAACTCCCGCGACTCCTTCGATTGAACCGGCTGCTCTCCGGGACCTGGGTTGATCACAGTCCGCCCCTCGACTCCGGACCGGCCGCCGAAGAGCCCGTAGGGGGCGAAGCGCTGGCGGTCGGTGAGGTTGGTGAGCTTTCCCTCGGTGGCGAGGAACTTCATGTCCCGGCGGACACCGCACCCGCCCCGGTACTTCCCGGCTCCCGCCGAATCCGGGATCAGCTCGAAGCGCTCCACGATGATTGGGTAGCCGGCCTCCTGGGCCTCCACTGGGATGTTGGAGGCGTTGAACGCGGAGGCCAGAGCCTCGCAGCCGTCCTTTGCGGCCCGGGCGCCGGTCCCGGAGAGGACCAGCTCGTAGGCGACGAACCGGCGATTGCGCTTGAGATCGAAGCCGCCGAAGGTCGGGTTGGCGAAGTGGGACGAGGCGGCGACCACCCGCCGCGGGAGCGCCGGCGCCAGCGCCCCGATTACGGCTTCAAAGATCCGGTAGCAGATGATCGCGCGCGGGCCACCCCCCGCGGGCGGACGCGGGTTGAGAAACGAGCCGAGCGGCGCCTCCACCGTGATCGGGCGGAGCGCTCCCTCGTTCATCGGGCCGTACGGGTCGGCCAGGCACTTGATCGCCGCGTAGGAGTAGGAGCGGGTGTAGTTGATATAGCTGTTGAGCCCCGACGGCGTTTGCGGGCTCGACCCGGCGAAGTCGATCTCGATCCGATCGCCGCGCACGCGAACGGTGACGGCGACCCGTAGCGGATCCGTGCCCGGGCCGTAATCATCCAGGAAGTCCTCGAAGGGGTAGGCGCCGTCGGGGATCTCCCGGATCGCCGACCGCATCGCCTCCTCAGTCCGGTCCAGGATCTCGTCCATCGCGGCGAAGAGCGTGCCCGCGCCGTAGCGCGCCACCAGCTCCTGGAGCCTCAGCTCCCCCACCCTGAGCGCGCTCCGCTGGGCGCGGAGGTCGCCGAGCACCTTCTCGGGGGTGCGCGTATTTGCCGCGATGATGCCGAGAATCCCCTCCTGCTCCCGGTATTCCTGCCAGACCTTGGTGGGCGGAATCCTGAGCCCTTCCTGATAGTAGTCGAAGATCCCGACCACGCCCTGGCTTCCCGGACGCTGTCCCCCCACGTCGGTGTGGTGGACGATGTTGACCACGAAGCCGACCAACTGGCTCTCCCAGAAGACGGGTTGGGTGATGAAGAAGTCCGGGAGGTGGCCAGAGCCCAGGAGCGGGTCGTTCAGCAAGATCGCGTCCCCGGGCCCGAGACTTTCCACCGGGTGGGCGGCGAGAGCATTCTTGACGGCGTAGGACATGGCTCCCATGTGGCCGGGGCTGTACGGCCCCTGAGCGACCATCCGCCCCTCACGGTCGAAGACCGCCACGGAGAAGTCCTGCCCCTCGCGCGCCTGCTCGGAGTACGCGGTCTTCTGGACCGCGGTGCCGATCTCCACGGCGATGGAGTGGAGCGCCCCCCAGACGACGCCCAGCGTGATCGGATCGACCCGCCCGGTCACGGTGCGACCTCCGCGAGGAGATTTCCGTACTCGTCACACCGCGCGTAGGTCCCGGGCGGCAGGAGCGTGGTGGACTCGCGCTCCTCGACGATGGCGGGCCCCTCGAGCTTGAGCCCGGGCGAGAGCCGGTAGCGGTCGAAGACGGGGCACTGGACGAAGCCGCCCGTCTCTTGAAAGAACGCGGGGCGGCGATGCTTCAGCGCCTCGTCGAGTGAGCATGCGCGGTCGAGCTTCGGAAGGGCGACACGAGGGCCGGCGCCGATCGCCGAGAGCTTCCAGTTCACGACCTCGACGGGCTCGCCGGGATTGGCGTAGCCGTAGCGGGCGCCGTACGCCTCGTCGAAGGCGGCTCGAAGCCGGCCGAGTTCCGTCGCGCCGAGTGAACCGGACGGCACGGCGACGGTCAGCTCGTACCCCTGACCGAGATAGCGGAGATCGACGCTCCGGAGCACGGTCACCTCGCCGGTCGCTGCGGAGGCGCGGATCACCGCCAACGCCTGGGTCTCCATCTCGTGGTAGATCCGGTTCAGGTACTCCAGGTCCACCTCCTCGAGCCGCTTGATATACGTCCGGGTCACGTCGAACTTGACCTCGGCCACCAGGAGCCCGATCGCGGCTGCGACCCCGGCCGCGGCTGGGAGGATCACGCGCGGGATCCCCAGGGCGCGGGCCAGCCGGCAGCCGTGGAGCGGCCCCGCCCCGCCGAAGGCGATAAAGGTCAGGTCGCGCGGGTCCCGACCGCGCTCGATGGAGACCACCCGGGTGGCTAATTCCATGTTGGAGGTCACGATCTGGTAGACCCCCCAGGCGGCTTCCTCGATGGAGAACCCGAGCGGGCGCGCGACTCTCTCCTCGATGGCGCGGCGAGCTGCGTCCGGATCCAACGTCATCGCGCCGCCGGCGAAGTAGTCGGGGTTGAGATAGCCCAGCACCAGGTTGGCGTCGGTGACCGTGGGCGCCTCTCCTCCACGGCGGTAGCAAGCCGGTCCGGGGTTCGATCCGGCGCTCTCGGGTCCGACGGCGATCACCCCCCGCTCGACGCGGGCGACAGAGCCGCCGCCGGCGCCGATCTCGACGAGGTCCAGGGCCTGGATGTTCATCGGGATGCCGCTCCCCGGAGCCAGGTTCACCTTGTGCAGCTCGAAGAGGTTCGTCGTGAACGGCCGCCCCTTCTCGATCAGCGCCAGCTTGGCCGTGGTGCCGCCCATATCGAAGGCGATCAGGTCGCGAAAGCCGGTCAGCTCGCCATAGGCCGCGGCCATGAGGGCGCCAGCGGCCGGCCCTGATTCGATCATCCGCACCGGGTACTTCTCCATGGCCTCGGCCGTGGCGATCCCCCCCGAGGACTGCATCACGAAGAGCCTGCCCCCGTATCCCCGCGCTCGCATCTCTGCCTGGAGGCGTCCGAGATACTCCGCCAGCGCCGTCATCACGTAGGCGTTGACGACGGTCGTACTGGTGCGCTCGTACTCCCTGAAGGTCGGCGAGACTTCGTGGGAGAGGCTCACGGCGATCTGCGGCGCCTCCTCCCGGATGATCTCGGCCACGCGGCGCTCGTGAGCGGGGTTGACGTAGCTGTGGAGGAGGCAGACCGCGATGGTGGTGATCCCCTGCCCGGCCAGCTCCTTCACCACGCGCCGGGTCTCGGCTTCGTCGAGCGGGGTCAGCACCGAGCCGTCGGAGAGCAGTCGCTCTGTGACCTCCCGGATGAGCCGCCGGCGGATCAGCGGCGCGGGCTTCTCGATCTGGAGGTCGTAGACCTGATAGCGCTTCTGCCGGCCGATGATCAGGACGTCGCGAAACCCGCGGGTCGTGATGAGGGCGACGCCCCGACCCTTCCGCTCGATGACGATGTTGGAGCCTAGAGTAGTCCCGTGGACCGCCTGGGTCAGGCTTGCCCACGGAACAGACGCGCGGGTGAGGAGCGCATCGAGCCCTGCCAGGCACCCCTCGGAGGGATCCGGAGAGGTGGTGGGGTGCTTCCCGGTGAAAAGATCCCCCGCGGGAGTCTGGAGCGCGAAGTCGGTGAACGTCCCACCCACGTCGAATCCCACGCGCCAAGATCCTCGGAGGGGGGCTCCGCCCCCCTTCCGA
>CAYJUC010000323.1:4083-4787 GCA_964372605.1 uncultured bacterium
AGGTTGCGCGGGCAAAGCCCGCGCTCGAACGCGCTTACGCTTAGTCGCTTGCGCCATGTACTTTCTTATCCTCGGCGCTCCGCGCGCAGCAACATCATTTTGTAGGGGTAGCGCTGGGCCGCGTGGTAGGTGAGCGCGTGCTCCACCGGTTTCCCTCCGTTGGTGAAGTATGTCCGCCGGAAGAGAAGCAGAGGGGCGCGCCGCGGGACTCCCAGGAACTCTGAAACGACGCGGGGCGCCGGAGCCACATCCACCTGCTGCTCCAGATACCTGACCGCGAGCCCCAGCTTCTCCTCCACTGTCGCGATCACCGAGGTCTTCGTGAGATCCTCGTCCAGGATGGCACGCCCGACGGCGTCGGGCAAATACGCGGTGACGTACTGAAAGGGGGTCTCGTCGGTGTGGCGGACCCCCGTGAACCGCACAACACGGTCACCGGGATTCAGGTGGAGGGCCCTGGCAACGGCGGCGACGGCGGGGACGACCTCGCGGGAGAACGGCTTGAACCAAGTTTCTTCCCCCAGGGCGAGCATGTCCTCCACCGAGCCGATGACCCGGAACCTCTGGGGAAACGCGTGCACAGGAGTGGCGAAGGTCCCCCGTCCCTGCTCCCGCGAGATGAGCCCCTCCTGGAGGAGAAGGTCGAGGGCGTGTCGCACCGTGGGCCGGCTCACCCGGAACTCCGCGCAGAGGGCATGCTCCGA
>CAYJUC010000324.1:0-4731 GCA_964372605.1 uncultured bacterium
AGCCCCCCCACCACGACGACCACGAAGGCATCGATGATCGCTTCCACGTCGAGCTCGCGGGCCGCGCCGGTGATCGGCGCGGAGAGCACCCCGGCCACGCCCGCGAGCCACACGGCGATCGCGAAGACCCCCGTATAGATGGCGCTTTCGTTGATCCCCAGGGAGGCGCTCATCTCCCGGTCCTGAGCGATGGCTCGGACCAGGATCCCCCAGCGGGTGCGATAGACGAACGCCCAGAGCGCGATCGCGATCACGGCGCCGGCGGCCACGATGAAGCCGTAGTAGCTGGGGAAGGCCACGCCCAGGAGGGAGACGGCGCCGGAGAACTGCTCGGGGGAGGCGACGGTCTTGCTGGGGAGCCCCCAGATGAAGCGGACGACGTCACCGAAGATGAAGATGAGCGCCAGGGTGGGGAGGAGCTGGACCAGGATGTCGGCCTGGTAGATCCGGCGGAAGAGCGTGACCTCCACCAGCGCGCCCACGGCGGCGAGGACGAGCGGCCCGAGCAGGAGGACGAGCCAGAAGCTCAGCGCGGAGTCAGGGAACAGGAAGGGAAGGGCGAAGGCGAGGTACGTGGCCAGCATGAAAAAGGTGCCGTGCGCCAGGTTGAGCACCCGGCAGACACCGAAGATCAGCGAGAGCCCGGCTGCGAGCAGGAAGAGGATGGATGCCGAGACCAGACCGCTCACCACCTGGAGCCCGAGAAGCATGGCTCGCCCCCTTCCTGGCTGTTCTCGCTCCGTGGGCTACTTACCCGACCGCAGTTTCTCGATCTCCTCTTTGCTGGGCAGGTAGGCCTCACCCTTCTGATAGACGGCGTCCCTCATCCCCGCCCGTTTGTGCGTCTCGTCCCAGATGAGGTAGCCAAACCACCACCCCGCGGTGCTCTGATGGTCAAACGGCCGGACGGTGATCTCTCCCAGCAGCGGATGGTCGATGGAAAGCCCGCCGGCGGCGTCGATGAAGGCTTCCCGGTCCACCTTGCCCGCCTTCTGAATCGCTTTGGCAATGAACCTCACCGTGGTGTGGGCGTTGAGGGATTCTTCGAAGGGGAGCTGGTTCCAGCGCTTCCTGTAGGCGTCGAAGAAGGCCTTGTTCGCGGGAGACGGAAGGGGCGGATAGAGATAATCCGTGCCTGTGAAGATCCCCTCCGGCACGTCGTCTTTGGTGGTCAACCCGGAATTATTGACGGGCATTCCCAGGCTCGGATGAACCCCCAGAGCCGCGGTGAAGAGGCCGAATTTCTTGGCCTGCTTCACAAAGGCGGGGGAGCTGACGGCCACCACGCCTCCGAACATCACGGCCTGCGGCTTCTTGGCCAGGATCGCCGTGATGATGGGGGTGAAGTCCGTGGTCCCCAGCGGGACCCAGAACTCGCACCCGGGAAGCACCTGCACCTCCGGCTTCAGCGCCTTCAACCGGGTCATGACCACGTCGGTGATGTCCCGTCCATAGGCGAAGTCATTGCCGACGGTGCAGTACTTGGTGGGGGGCTGCTTGGCCAAGAACTCCGCCATGGGTTGGCCCAAAACGCGGTCGTTGGTGATGAGCCTGAAGAAGTAGCGGTGACCCCTCTCTTCGGTGAGGAAGCGGGAGTAGCCGAGAATGGTGAAGAAGGGGACCTTGAGCTCCCTGGCCAGCGGGTTCACGGCCGCGGAGACCGCGCTGCCGGTCGTCCCCATCATTAGGAAGACCCCCTGCGCCGCCAGCTCGCGGAACGCCCTGCTCCCCTCGTCGGGCAGCGACTTGTCATCCCTCGTGACGAGCTGGAGCGGCCGCCCCAGAACCCCGCCCTTCTGGTTGATCTCTTCCACCGCCATGATCGTCCCTTGCCGCCCCGGGACGCCTCCCACGGCGAGGGGCCCGCTCATGGAGCTGACGTCGCCGATCAAAATGGGATCGGCCGGGAAGGCCGCCGGGGCGTAGACTACGGAGAGCACGGAAAGGACAATCCAGGAAGCAAACGCGCGCCTCATATCCAATCTCCTCGTCTATCGGGCCGAACTACCGGACAGGGGACACCCCCGCCTACTTCTTGGTCCGCAGCTTCTCGACGTCCTCCTTGCTGGGCAGGTAGCGGTCGCCGCGCTCATACCGGACGTCCTTCATGGCCGGCTTCTTTAACGTGTCGTCCCAAACCAGGTACCCAATCCACCAGCCCGCCGTGCTCTGGTGGTCGAACGGCCGGATGGTGATGGTTCCCAGGGTCGGGTGCTCGATGCTCATCCCCTCCAGGGCGTCGACGAGCGCCTCCCGATCCACCTTGCCCGCCTTCTTGATGGCCTGGACGATGAGCTTCACGTTGGTGTAGGCGTTGGCGGACATCTCGAAGGGGAACTGGTTCCAGCGCTTCCTGTAGGCCTCGAAGAAAGCCTTGTTGAGCGGATTGTCAACCGGGGGGTACGGGTAGTCCGAGCCTGTCAGGATACCGTCGGGGATGTCGTCCTTTCGGGTGAGGCCGGCGTTGTTGGCGGACATCCCAAGGCTCGGGTGGATCCCCAGGGCCGTGTTGAAGAGGCCGAAGGCCTTGGCCTGCTTCACGAAGGCGGGTGCGCTGACAGCCACCGCCCCGCCGAACATCACCGCTTGCGGCTTCTTGGCCAGGATCGCCGTGATCGTGGGCGTGAAGTCTGTCGTCCCGAGGGGGACCCAGAACTCGCAGCCAGGGATGACCTCCACGTCAGGCTTCAATTCCTTGAGGCGAGTCATGAGCACCTTGGTGATATCCCGGCCATAGGCGAAATCGTTCCCGATCGTGCAGTACTTGGTATGGGACTGCTTGGCGAGGTGCTCGGCGATGGCGTGGCCGAAGATGCGGTCATTGGTGATGAGCCGGAAGAAGTAGCGGTGGCCGGCCTCTTCGGTGAGGAAGCGCGAGTAGCCGATGAGGGTGAAGAAGGGGACCTTGAGCTCCCTGGCCAAGGGGTTGACCGCCGCTGAGACGTGGCTCGGTGAGTTGCCGATCACGACCAGGGCTCCCTCGGCGACCAGCTCGCGGAACGCCTTGGCCCCTTCCTCCGGGACCGACTTGTCATCTCGCATGAGCAGCTTCAGCGGGTGGCCCAGGACCCCGCCCTGCTGGTTGATCTCCTCGACCGCCATTATCGTGCCCTGCCGCCCCGGGACGCCCGCGACGGCAATGGGGCCGCTCATGGAGCTCATGTCGCCGATGAGGATGGGATCGGCCGGCAAGGCTGCCGGGGCGTAGGCCATGGAGGAGAGCGACAGGACCAACCAGGAAACAAAAACGCGCTTCATAACCGACCTCCTTCGTTTGTCGGGCCGGGCCACCGGGCAGGTGAAACAGGGGACGGCCTACCCGCGTGGGGGGAACACTATCAGGGGCTAGCCATCCGGTCAAGGCAAACGTGCCCCCCTCACCCTATCCCTCTCCCCCAAAAGGGGGCGAGGGAACCGAATGGGCTCCCTCTCCCTCCTGAGGGAGAGGGCAGGGGTGAGGGTGCCCAGGGGGACGCGAATTATCCAGGTCAGAGGTTGAGCGCGAGCGACTTGCTCGGCTTTTGCTTGTCGAGAAACATCCGGAGCCGAGGAGGAAAGGCTGGGTCGGTGACCGACCTGAGCACCCCCTCGCGCTCGAATTCGCACTCGGTCTCCAGCGTTTCCGTGCGTCCCCTGTGAAAGAGCGACTTCGCCAGGCCGTAGAGGAGGGTCGGCCCCTCCGCCAGCTCCCGGGCGACGCGCTGGATCTCTTTTTCGTATTCTCCCGGCGGGTACACGCGATTGACCAGGTGCCAGTCCAGGGCCTCCGACGCCGAGAGCGTCCGGTTCGTGTAGATCCACTCGGTGGCCCGCCGCATCCCGATGTAGGGGACCAGGTGACAGCTCGTGGCGGTGTCGATAGAGATGCCGATGGAGAACCACGCGGGCGTGAAGCTCGCCTCCGTTGAGGAGATCGCGAGATCCGCCGCGAGGACGAGCCCGATGCCGCCTCCCACCGCCGGCCCGTTGACGGCGGCGAGCACGGGCTTGTCGATCCGGACGATGGCGGAGATGACCGAGTGCCAGTAGAGGCTCGTGTTGCGGAAATGGTCGCGGATCGCCTCGGCGCCGCGCTCCAGCGGCACCTCGCCGAGATCGAAGCCGGCGGTGAAGGCCTTGCCGGCGCCGGTCAGCACCACGGCCTTGACCGCCGGGTCACCCTCGCATTCGTAGAGCCGTTCGGTCCACACCCGGAGCATCTCCCTGGTGCAGGCGTTCAGCTTGTCCGGCCGATTGATCGTGATCGTGCCGACGCCGTCCCTGAGCTCGAAGTCGATGCTGCCGGTTTTCTCTTGAGATGCGCTCATCGTTCGCCTCCTTGGACGGGAGCTCCCCTCGAAAACAACATGCCGCCACCCCGTTCGGGGTGGCGGCGGGATCAGCCGGCGGGATCGTTCACCGCTGGAGCGAGAAGACGAGGCGGTCGTAGGCGCGCTCTTGCATGTGGACGCCCATCCCCCACCGGTCGATGGCGGCGGCGACCTTGTCGTACTCCGCTTTGGGAAAGGGCTTGAAGACGAAGCGCTCGCCGGGCCCCCAGGTCTCCACGCGCCACTCGCGGTCCTGGAATTCCGGGGGGATACTCTTCTTCCAGAGCGGCAGGTACTTCGCGAGGTTTCGGGTCAGAGCCTGCTCGGCCTTGTCCAGAGCCGTGAAGAACGCCCGGAGGATGGCCGGGTCGTAGCGCTCGTCCAGCCACCAGAGCGTGTTGAACTCTCCGGCGATGATCTT
>CAYJUC010000325.1:0-4728 GCA_964372605.1 uncultured bacterium
CGGCGGCCCCCTCCGAGACCTCCCCCAGAACAGGTTGCGCCGGCGAAGCCGGCGCGCGAAGCGCTGTCTGGTTCATGTCGCGGTTACTCCGACAGGCTCCTAGACCCGGACGGGCTCGCCTATCTCGGCCGGATCCACATAGACATGGTCGCAGGGCGTCGGGGCCTGGGCGAGGACCACGATCATTCGCTCGCTGCCGGTATTGATGATCTCGTGGGGCGCATCCTTTGGCACCCAGACTGCGCTCCCCGGCGCCACGGCCGTGATCTCCTTTCCCACCACGCAATCGCCGGTCCCCCGCACGAAGAAGAGCACTTCCTCCGTGATCGGGTGGCGGTGGAGCGGATTCTTCTGTCCCGGCTCGATGCAGTACATGTTGAAGTTGAGGCTGTCCGTCTCCATCAGCCGCTTGCGCACGAAGGCCTTGGGGTGGAACTCGATCTGATCGTCGATGTTGAGCAGTTTCATGGGTGACCTCCTTTGAGTTAAATCCGCTCGATCTCGAAATCGTCGAACGCGCTCACAGAGTCGCTGATGGTCCAGAGCCCGACCTGTCCGGAGGTGAAGCTCCCATCCTGAACCTCGATCACCTGCCGGTCGTTCCAGTAGCAGCGGATCTCGGGACCGCGGGCCTCCACGCGCAACGATTGCCACGCTTCACTCCTGGCCTGGAACCGGCCGAGGGCCCGCCGCGTTCCCGCCGACGACTTGAACAGGGCCATGTCGTCCAGCAGGTTGGCGCGGAAGACATAGTAGGTCTCCGGGTCCTGGGCGCGAAAGATGATCCCGCCGGCCTGATCGTTATCTCCTGCCAGCGGCTTGAACTTGACCTGCGCCGCGAGATTCTCCAGCGTGAGCCCTGCCACCAGGCAGCGCGGGAAATGGAGCCCCACCGGAAACCGCTCCGTCTGCACGAGGGCGTTCGGGGCGCTTGGGGCCGTGGCGTCCGCCGCCACCGCCCACCGCCCGAGGATGACGGTCAGTAGAGCCGGTGTTGTCCCCGGAGGCTCCGCGTCAAAGTTCAAGCACAGTTTGGATCCCACGGCTCGATCCATCTCCCGCGCTCTCCGCGTCGATCTCTACCTCCACCTCGGAGCCATTGACTTGCGTCCGGTATATTCGAACATCGGCCGGGAGGGTGGTTTCCCCGGCGGGAGGCTCCACGGCCCGACCAGTACGGAGATCGAACACCGCGCCGTGGACCGGGCAGCTGACCCTGCTGCCTTCGAGAGCGCCCAGCGACAGGAACCCTCCCTCATGCGGGCAGCGGTCGTCCAGCGCATAAAACCTTCCATCGAGATTGAAGAGGGCGATCGTTCGCCCAGCCACGGAGACCCGCCGAGCGGCTCCCGGTGGGACCTCCCCGACGCTCGCCACGCGCACGAATATCATCGTCGTTCCCCCAGCGCCGCGTAGAGCCCGTCGAACAAGATCATCCCGTGGGCCAGCAGCTCGTGATCGTCCTTGAAGGCGGCAACGAGGCCACGGATGGCGAGGTCGATCCCCCGAGCCTCCTCCCGGTGGAACTTCTGGTCGCGGAGGTCCACTTCGTGGACAATCTCGGCGATGTCACGGAGCCGGCGGTCCTTGAGTCCGGACCGGCGGAGAAGCGTCTCGAAGGTGCAATCCTCCCCCTGATGGCCAAACTCGGCCCCCAGGGCATCGAACGGAATCGGGTCGGGCGGGAACTCATCGGGCAGAGCAAAGAGAAACTCAGCGTCCGGGTCGATGAAGCGCTTGATAAGCCAGGCAGAGGCGAGGCGGTCAATATGGGGGCGGGGGCGGGTGACCCAGCGACTCCCCCGCAACCCGGCCAGCAACGTTTCCCGTTGCTCGCTCGGCGGTCGCCGCTCCTCGCGCGATTGGAGATGCATCTCGATTGTCTCTTTCAGGCGGAGCACCTCGCGGGCGCCCGGGGCCTCAAAAAAGTCGATCTCGCGAAGCCTGTCAAATTCCTTTGAGAGCCGCTCCAGCGCTTCCCCCCGGGGACGGGCGCGCCGGGAAGCCGGCTTCCGCTCGAGCCCTCGGAGCAGCCGCCGATACCGCTCTGCCAGCCCTGTATATTCCCGGTTCCTGACCTCCTGAAAGAGCTGGATCACGTCGGCCGGCTTCATATTCTCAACCCGCTCCACCTTGAGCAGTGTGGCCTCGCCGCCGTCCTTCTGGACCTCCTGGGTAAGCCACTGAAAGCGTTCATAGGCCTCCGCGGAGAACGGGAGAAGATAGACGGAATTCTTGAGCGGGACAGCTCCCAGAGCCTTGAGCTTCCGCCAGATGCGCACCCGGAGGCTCGATGGGTGGGGAGGAAGACTCAGGATCAAGACGACCCAGCCGGTCATGGTTGTATCAACTGTTTCAAAATTAGTCTTTATGTTTCGTCTTGTCAAGCGTCCCTGAATTCTTCGCTTGACTCGTAACTACTCATGTGTTTAGTTATAGCTGATGGAGGTGCCTATGAACCCTCTGGATCGCGTCCTGACCGAAGATCTCAGCCGAACGTTGGAGGCCATCGCCGGCAGTTCCCGCGAAGGCACCCTCGATTTCATCACCTCGCATCATCCCGGCCTCCGCTCTCGGATCGAGAAAGCGGAGTCGCGGCTGGCCGCCGAGAGAGCCGGATTGCAGGCTCAATACGCGAGGTGGCGAAGCAGTCTCGAAGAACTGGAAAACCTTTGGGCCCTTGCGGCGTGGGAGGCAAGCGAGCCCGGAGCCGCTGAGGCGCTGTCCCCGGCGGCGTGAGGGGTGGCGCGCGGAGTCTGCTACAATGCGCTCGTGTTCGCGGGTGGCAGCTACGACGAGGTAGCCCGGTGGCTCCAGAACTTCGTCGCCTCCCACGCCAAGCGTGAGAGTCCACGGCTGGAGGCCGAGGTCGAAATTTCTGGAGCGCGTGCAGAGAGCTCCTACGGCGTCCGCCTCCGCCTGGGCGATCGGCACCTGCCGCACCTGGATCAACCCCCGGTGGAGTTGACCTACCCCGAGGTGAGAGCGGGGAAGGGGAGCCTCCCCTGGTGCCAGGCTCTGACCGGGCGGGTCCGGGGCTGGGCTCGCGAACTTCTGGATGCCGAGTCCGGCCGATCCGCCGAGTCTGCCTGATCCCTCCGCAGTGATCCCCCCTCCTTCACCCTACCGCTGGTTCCGAGCCGGAGACCTGAACGCCTTCTTCGGGCTCGCCCTCGACAACATGACTCAGCTCGTGATCCTGTCGAGCCTCCTCATCGGCGTCTTCAAATTCCCTGCGGATCTGGTTCTGTTCAGGATGGTTCCGGGGACCGCGATCGGCGTGCTGGTCGGGGACCTGATCTATAGCTGGCTCGCCTTTCGGCTGGCTCGGAGGAGTGGTCGTGACGATGTCACCGCGATGCCGTTCGGCATTGACACCCCCTCGCTCTTCGGCATCGTGTTCGGCGTGCTGGGCCCGGTCATGCTTCTCACGCGGGATCCCGTCCTGGCCTGGAGGGTCGGGATGGGGATCACAGTGGCCATGGGGCTGGTCAAGCTTCTGCTGGCCTTCTTCGGGGAGTGGGCGCGCCGAGTGACTCCGCGGGCCGGGCTCCTGGGGTCCATTGCCGGGGTGGCTATCCTTTTGATCGCGTTTCTCCCCGCGCTCAAGGTGTTTGCCGACCCGCTGGTAGGACTCACCTCGCTGGCCATCGTCATCGTGGCCCTGGTCGGAGGAATCCGCCTCCCATGGGGACTTCCGGGTGCCTTCGCCGCGGTGGTTGCCGGGGCGCTGGTCTTCTGGGCTCGCGACTGGGTCGGATTGGGCGGGTTCGCCCACCCGGTCGGCGGGACGATTGCCTTCCGGGCCGCGTTCCCCTGGCCCACTGTCGAGTGGCTGGGGGTCACGGACCAGGTGTGGCGGTTTCTCCCGGTGGCGCTGCCGTTCGCCCTCGCCACTGTGATCGGCGGGATCGACAACACCGAGAGTGCCATCGCCGCGGGAGACGAATACCGGACCCGCGACGTTCTTCTGACCGAAGCCGTTGCTACCGTGATCGCTGGCGCATGCGGCGGGGTCATCCAGAATACGCCGTACATCGGCCATCCGGCGTACAAGGCCATGGGGGCCCGGGCCGGCTACACGCTGGCCACCGGCCTGGTCATCGGTTTGGGGTCAGCCGTAGGGGTGATCTCGTTTCTGGTAGGGATTCTTCCCGAGGCGGCGGTGGCGCCGATCCTGATTTTCGTCGGGCTTCAGATCACGGCCCAGGCGTTTCACGCGAGCCCGGCCCGCCACGCGCCGGCCGTGGCTCTCACGTTTCTCCCGGTGATCGCCGCCCTGCTCCTGATCCAGCTGAACGCGGCACTGTCGGGCGTAGGCAGGAGCGCTGAGAACCTGGCCGGGGACGCGCGAGCCGTCTACCAGACTCTGCTGATCCTGGGGAACGGTTTTATCCTCTCGGCTCTCCTCTGGGGGTCGGCGGTGGCGTTCGTCATTGATCGACAGCTCCGACTGGCCGGCACGGTGTTCGCCTGCGCGAGCCTCGCCGCGCTCTTCGGGTTGATCCACTCGCCGCTCCCGACCGGGGCGCTCTTCCTCCCCTGGGCGGTGAACTCCATGGTCCCCGGAACGCTGGCCGGGGCCTACGGCGTCGTGGCGTGGCTCTGCTGGCTACTGGGGAGGAACCGTGAAGCGCGCTGACCGGACGCTGGGTTAGGACTTTTCCATCAGCGTGGAGGAGTGGCCGGGGAAGACTTTCATCGCCGGGTTGATGTAGGCTGCCGCGT
>CAYJUC010000326.1:0-4721 GCA_964372605.1 uncultured bacterium
CGCGGCGCGGAGCGCGGGAGCTTCGACGAAAGCCTGGATCGCCTCCTGGCGCCGGGCGATCTCTACCGGGTCCAGCAGGGGGCGGAGAAGCCACTGACGGAGGAGGCGCGCCCCCATGGGGGTCAGCGTCAGGTCGAGACTGCCGTAGAGCGACCCGCGCGCGGACCGCTCCTGGATGGTTTCCAGGAGCTCCAGGGTGCGCACAGCGGCCTCGTCCAGGATCATGGCGTCGCCGACGGCCAGGGGCTGGAGCCGGATCAAGTGCCCCAACGCGTCACCCTGCGTTTCTCTCAGGTAGTCGAGGATCGCGGCGGCCGCCTGAATGCCCTGGCTCATCCGGCCGAGGCCGAAGGTATCCAGCGAGGAGACCTTGAAGTGGCGGCAGAGCGCCTCGCGCGCGGCTCGCTCCTGGACGTGCTCGGGATTCCGCAGCGTGAGCGTGGCGCCGCTCTCCTTGAGCAGCGCCGCCAGCCGATCGTTCTCCAGGAGGGAGGGGGGAAGCAGGATTTCGGCGGGGCGCCTGAGGAGCGCGGCCCCGAGAATCGGGGGATCGGGCCCCGTGGCCTCCCCCGCCCAGAAGTCGCCAGTGGTGATGTCCGCGAGCGCGACTCCGATCCCGTCCCGGTCGCCGGCCAACGCCAGGAGAAAGTTGTTCGCGCCCCGATCCAGGAAGGCCGTGTCGGTGACCGTGCCCGGCGTGATGATCCGCACCACTTCCCGCCGGAGGAGCTTCCTCCCCCCGCCGGGCGCCTCCATCTGCTCGCACAGCGCCACCTTCTGCCCCGCGCGGAGCAGACGGGCGATGTAGCTGTCAGCGGCGTGATGCGGAATCCCGGCCATGGGGATCGCCCCCGCCCCTTTCTGGCGGGACGTCAGGGCGATCTGGAGGAGCCGGGCCCCGAGCACGGCGTCGTCCCCGAACATCTCGTAGAAATCGCCCAGGCGGAACAGCAGGAGGCAGTCGGGATACCGGCGCTTGAGCCCCTGGTACTGGCGCATCACCGGGGTGAGCTCGGCCGGGACGGTTACGGGCTGGGAGGCAGGCGCCGTCGCGTCGCGCGCCATCAAGGCCCCGAGGCAGATCGAAATCGGGTTGAGAGCTTGGCGAACGTGGCTTCGAGGGACTCGGGAACCACCTTGGTGCCGCCAACGACGGGCATGAAGTTGGTGTCCCCGTTCCATCGGGGCACCACGTGGATGTGGAGATGACCGTCCACCCCCGCCCCGGCCGCGCGCCCCTGGTTCACCCCAATATTGAAGCCGTCCGGATGGTAGGCCGGGGTGAGGGCCCTAATCCCCTCCTGAACCAGCCCCATCAGCCCCGTCAGCTCTTCGGGCGTCAGCTCTTCAAGCGCCCCCACGTGGCGGCGGACCACCGCCATCAGGTGCCCGGCTGTGTAGGGGAAGGTGTTGAGAACCAGAAAAGCGTGGGGGCGCCGGCAGAGTACGAACTGCTTCGCGTTGTCGGAATCCGCCAGCATGCCGCAGAAGAGGCAGTCGCCGGCGGAACGAGCCGCCTGGACGTACGTCATCCGCCAGGGCGCCCAGAGGCAATCCATGGGGGATCATTCGAAGCAGGGAGGGCAAGGGAGGACGAATCGGCCGCTACGGCCAACGGAGAACAACCTTCACGAATTGACAAGTTCCCTGAGCTGTTTTCCTACCTTGAAAAACGGAACCCGTTTCTCGGGGACGCTCACGCTCGAGCCGGTCTTGGGATTGCGGCCCTTGCGCGCGTTGCGGTGGCGAATCCTGAAGCTGCCGAAGCCCCGCAGCTCGACCTTGTCGCCCTTGGTCAGGGCCTGAGCGATGTTGTCGAAGACGGTGGTGACGATCAGCTCCGTCTCCTTCTTGGTGAGATTGGATTGCCTGGCGACTTCCTCGATCAGGTCTGCTTTCGTCATGTTCCGGCTTCCTTACCCCTCTACCGCCCAGAGGGACGTCCCGTCCAACACGACTCTCACGCTAGCACGGGACGCTCAAGATTGTCAAGGAGTTTAAGGGGTTAGGCATGGGGCGCGGCATCACCGAAGAGAGCCCCGCTTGCCCGGCGCAGCATCTCCACGCCGCGCAGTTCCTGATCGAACAGCGGCACGATGGCCCTCACGCTCCCGTCGAACTTCTCCCAGATGGTCTCCATGTGCTCGTCCTGCATCCGCATCCGGTTCAGAACGAACTCCGGGACGTTTGATCCGATCGCCTGCCGATCCAGCAACATGTTGACCACCACGCCACCCACCGGAATGCCGAAGTCGTGAAACCAGCCGATGAACCGCGTGATGACCGCGATCGGAAGGGCCTCCGGAAGCGTGACGAAGAAGAACGCGGTCCTGCCGGAATCGGTGAGGAGCTGGCGCGCCTGCCCCATGCGGGACCGGAATTGGAGCAGATAGTCCAGGAGGGGGTCCGCCTCTTTCTTCTTGGTGAACGAGAGCATCTCGCGGAGCGAACGCGCCTCCGCCCTCGACTTCAGCATCTTGTCGACCCAGAGAGAGTAAACCTTGGACATGCCCAAGAGCCGGCGCGCGTTGGCGGCGGGGGCAGTGTCGAAGACGTAGGCATCGTACTCGTCCTTGAACATCAGATCCACCATGTTCTCGAACATGGCGGACTCCTCGAAGGCCGGGTTCATGGTGGCGGACTCGACGAAATCGTCCGCCTTGGTGCTGATGTCGGCGAACTTGAGGAACCACTGGATCTTTTCCCGGATCTCTTTCTTCGAGCGCTCGATGGTTTCCCGGGTGTCGATCTCGTACGCCCAGAGGTTGGGGACGCCCGCGACCCTGGTGTGACCGCCCGAGACGTCCTGCGCCAGGAGGCCCGACAGGCTGTGGACCGGGTTCGTGGACGCCAGCAGGGCCCGCCTCCCCTGCCCCGCCAGCCAGAGCGCCGTGGTGCCGGCCATGGCGGTCTTGCCCACCCCGCCTTTGCCCCCAAAGAAAGAATATTTGAGGGTCGGGTGGCTCGCGAGATACCCCGCCATCGAGAGCGTGATCTGGCTCACCGCCTAATTCACTCGGAGGGGGGCACCCAGGCACCCCCACGCCTCCGGCGTGGAAGCCCGGGTCCCCGCCCCTTCCGAACCTCCCCCACTGCAGTTCGAGCGCGACGGGTGCGGCCCTGCCGTGGGGCAGGCCACCCGGCGCGCGAGGCCCGAGATGCAGTTCGAGCGTGGCGGGTGCGGCCCTGCCGTGAGGCAGGCCACCTGCCGCGCGAGGCCCGAGTCGATTATGCCGGCAAAGCCGGCGCTCGAACATCGCAGAGTCAGGCGCCGTAGTCGCACGAGGTTTTCCCGCACCCTGCTAAAAGAGCTGCGCGGCTAGGCGCTCAATCATGGGCAGGCCGGTGACGTCCCGTTCCATCTCGGGAACGTAGGCGAGCACTTGGTCTCCGAAGATCTCCCTGATCTCTCTCAGATACTTCTGCTGCATGTTGATCCGGTTCCGGAGGTACTCGGGGACGTTCCCCTGTCCGAGGTCCCGCGGTAGAACCCGGTTGACCACGTAACCCGAGAGCGGCACATCGAACTTGGCGAACAGTTCGGCTGCCTTTTTCGTGTCCAGGATGATCATCTCCTCGGGGACCACCACAAAGAAAAACGCCGTCCGGGACTTGTCGGTGAGGATCCGCGAAGAAGCGTTGATCCGGTTCTTGATATAGACGAGCTCGCCGAGAATCGCGTCTTCCCGGACGGTCTCCTCGCGGCGCATGACGGCGGCCACCTGATCGTACTGCTTCATATCCTCACGGAGCCGGGTGATCTTGTTGATCCACTCGTCGTACACCTTGGCCATGGAGAGGTAGTAGAGGGCGTGGCCCAGCGGCACGAGGTCGTAGATGTAGTAGTCGTAATCCCCCTGGACGATGATGTCCACCACGGCGTCGAAGATCGCGCTCTCCTCCATCGCCGGCTCCGCCGCGGCGGCGGCGATGTAGTTGTCGATCTCCTCCGGAACCTTCTCGAAGCCGTACATGTCGAGGATCTTCTTCCGGATCTCCTCCTGGTAGTCCCGGATGCGGCGGTCGGCGTCCACCTCCTGGGCCCACAGATTCGGGATGATCGGGACCGGCCCTTTGCCGAAGATGTCCTGCTGGAAGATATCCGACAGGCTGGCCTGAGGATCGACCGAGAAGAGGAGCACCCGTTTGCCGCGGCTCGCCAACCAGAAGGCGCAGGTGGCGGAGAGCGTGGTCTTCCCCAGACCGCCCTTCCCGCCGAACATGATGTAGCGTCGATCCGGCTGGCCCTCGAATACCTGTCTCAGCGACATGGCTCGATGCTAAGCTCCGTTCGGCTCGGAGGGGGCCGTCGAGGCCCCCTTCGATGGTCTAGCCGAGGACGTCGGTGATGTCCCGCTCTCTGAGCATCCGGCGCTTCCATGAGGCGATCTGCGGCGTCACGTACGGCAGGAGCCGGAGCGAGTAATAGGGCGGGAGGATGGGGATTCCCAGCAGGTCCCCCATGGTGATGAGGATGAACAGATGCTCCATGCTGGACCGGGTGCGCACGGCGTGCCGCGTCATCTCGTGCGAGGACATTCCGTACACGATGTCCCGGAATACCCCCAGGAGCCCGCCCTTTTTCTTCCCTTTTTCCGCCTCGCTCATTTGGATTCTCCGTTCCGTCACTCCCCCGAACCCTAGCAGCGGGTCGGAATAACCGCTGTTCGAGCGCCGGCTCCGCCGGCGCGATTAACTCGGGCCTCGCGCGGCGGGTGGCC
>CAYJUC010000327.1:0-4716 GCA_964372605.1 uncultured bacterium
GAGTATTGGGAACAAAGGATGAGTGGAGAATCCCGATTCGTTGGGGGCGCTTGGTTTGCTGCGCGGCGGCCGAGAGCGGCGCCCAGAGAAGAGCGAGGAGGGTAGCGATGAGCCAGGCTTGCCTGAGCCTCATGCGCGGGGGATCGAGCCGGAGTCTACCGCTCAGGGTTTCGCATCCGCTTCGAGCAGCGCGAGGACGAACTGGCGGGCTGCCGGGGTCTCCCAGTCACGCGCCCCGACGGCCTGCCCGACGAGCTGGCCGCGCCGATCGATGAAGTACTGGGTGGGCGTGCCCCAGACCCCATACACCTCTCCGGTCACCTTCCCGCTCTGATCGAGCAGGACCGGGGCGACGTAGCCACGCTCCTGGACAGTCCGCTTGACCAGTCCCGGGTCTTCCCGGAAGCTGATCAGCAGCAGTTCCAATCCCTTGCTTTTCAGTTCGGCGTAGAGCTTGTTGACGGAAGGTAACTCCTTCCGGCAGTCCGGTCACCAGGTCGCCCAGAAGTAGAGGAGGACTACTTTGCCCCGGAAGTCCGCCAGGTTGACGGTTTTCCCCTGGAGGTCCGGGAGGGAGAAGGCAGGAGCCGGCTTCGGGGGCTCATAGGGCTGCACCCCCATCCCCGCGAAGTCCGGCCCCGCCGCGACGGCCTGTGTCGCGAGCAGCGCCGTGACGAGGCTCGTAACGACGAAGCGTCCTATCACGAGCCGGCCTCCTTGAGAGCCTTCAGCACCTCCTCCGGCTTGAGCAGGTCCAGCGCGTTGGCCTGGATCTTCATCCACCGCACGGTTCCCTGGCGGTCCAGGATGAAGTAGGCTCGCTTCGCGTACCGGTAGATCGGGCTCTTCTCATCCGTCACCATGGCCCCATAGGCGGGGAGCATCTGGCGGCGGAAGTCGGCCAGCAGCGGGTGCTTGATGTTGTTGGCCTTGGTGAAGCCTTCGAGCGTGGCCGGGTGGTCTGCGCTGACGCCCACGACCTGGGCGCCCGCGGCTTCGAACTTGGCGAGGTTCGCCTCGAAGCCGCTGATCTCCGCCGTTCAGGTGCCGGTGAATGCCTGGATGAACGTGTAGAGCACCACCGGGCCTTTGCCGAGCAGGTCCGCCAGCTTGACCTGCTTTCCGCCGGGGGCTGGCAGCGTGAAGTCCGGGGCCTTCTGCCCCACCTCGAGGGCGCTTGCCGGGCCGACCATGGTCAGGCCGGCCAGCATGCTGATCAGGACTCCGCTAATAATCCGACGTCTTCTGTCCACGTTGCCCTCCTTGTGCGATGGAAGCGTTCGGGGCCGCCGGCTGGTCGAGACACGGCGCGCCCGCACTCTCTGTGCCTGGAACGTTACCCGAAGCAGGTTGCCCGCGTCAAGGAGCGCTGTTTACGGCCTCATCTCGTAGAAGGGGGCGTCCACCACGTCTCCCACCACGTTCTCGCGAAGGGCGCGGTAGTAGCGACGCGGGTCTCCGGTCAAGACGGAGCCGTGGTGGCAAGCGATTGTGTCAACGGCCAGTGGTTCGATGCGATCGAGGACCTTCTCCACGTGCTTCTGGGAGGGGAGGAGGCCGGAGAAGCGGCAGAACTCGACGACCTCGGCCGATCGGTCTTCGCTCGTGACGGGCTCTCGATCACCTGGTTGCAGGAAAAGGTCGGAGGTGAAAAGAGTCCGGTCTGTCTCATCGTAGACGAGCATGCTGTCCCAGTAGTGGACCCAGGGGGCGAGCACGATGCTCAGCTCCTTGCGGCCCAGGGAAAGCTTTTCGCCGTTCCCCACCATCTTTGGAGGCCGCTCACTGAAATCTCGCAGCGTGACGCGCGCTCCGACCGGGCTCGCGACGGGCTCGGCGTTCGGCGCGATGGCGAGGAAGCGGTTCAGGGAGCCGCACTCGTCCATCTCGAAGTGTGGAATCACCAGGTAGCGCAGTTTCGCCGGATCGATCAGGCGCCGGACCGCGCCGTGGACGAGGTCGTACAGCCCTCGCAGGCCCGTCTCGATCATGGTGGGGTTGTCGTCTCGAATCAGAAAGCAGCCGTAGCTGACGGGTGACCCCGGGGGGTAGACGCTGATCCGGAAGATATCGGGGGCAACCTCGGTGACGCTGGCTTCCAGGGGAGCCTCCTTATACCTCTATGGTTTCTTGGGCGGCTCGGGGGCGGGGACCTTGTTTTTGACCGGTTTGAGCGACCTCAGGTAGGCGAGGATCGCCTTCATGTCTCCATCGGCGATCTTCCCGGCGTAGTAGGGCCAGGGCATTGGGGGCAGAAGGGTCCTCCCATCCGGCCTCGCGCCGTAGATCCCCCTGATGATCTGCTCGTCGGTCCAGCTCCCGATACCGGTCTCCTTGTCGGGGGTGAGGTTGGCCCCGTAGCTCACGCCAAAGGGCCCGTGGAAGGCGAAGCCGCCGGCGAAGAGCCGAGACTGGTCACGGCGCCCCTCGGGACCCATCGGGGTGTGACAGGCGGAACAATGCCCGATCGGCCCGGCCAGGTATTCCCCGTACTTGACCGGGTCGCCTTTCGGCGGGTCCGGCACCGAAGTCACCGGAGGCCCGTAGGACGGGGGCAAAGAGATCTTGTACTGGCTCGGGGGGACCGTGTTTTTAATCGACTTGAGCGTTCTCAGGTAGGCCACCATCGCCCTGACATCGCTGTCGGAGAGGTTGCGGTAAAGATAGTAGGCCATGGGCGGGCCCAGCGTCCGCCCGTCCTTCCGTTTCCCCTCACGAATGGCCCGGATGATCTCCTCGTCGGTCCAGGTCCCGATGCCGGTCTCCTTGTCGGGTGTGATATTCGGGGTGACGGCCACGCCGAAGGGTTCTTCGATTTTGAAACCTCCGGCCATGTGCTTCTCGGCAATGGGGCCCTGGGGTCCTTTCGGGGTGTGGCAGTTGCCGCAGGTGCCCAGGACCTCGACCAGATATTTCCCCCGCTCGACGGCGATCTCCGCCCGCGCCTGACCGACCGCGATGAGCGCGCAGAGGATGGCCAGCAGAGAACCTTTCGTCATCGATACGCCTCCCCTTTTCACCGGCAACCCTACTCGAAGCGGTCACCCTCGTCAAGGGGACGTGCCGAACCCGGAAGAACCGTTTATACTATGGGCTCGTTTAGAACCCATTCGCGGGGGATCGCCATGAATGAGAACATCCTGAGCCGGAAGTCCCTCTCCCAGAACTACTGGAACGAGCACACCGAGACCATGCCGCGCGAGCAGCTGGATGCCATTCATGGGAAGCGCATCCAGAAGATGATCGCCTACGCCTACGCGCGGGTGCCGTTCTACCGCCGGCTCTACGACAAGGCCGGGTTCAAGCCGGAAGAGATCCGGAGCCTGGACGACTTCGACCGGCTCGTCCCGACCATCGACAAGAAGGACCTGGTGGAGGCCCAGCAGCTCCACCCGCCCTGGGGGGAGGCGGTGGCGCTCGGAGACGAGTTCAACCTCTTCCGGTTCCAGACCTCGGGGTCCACCGGCGTGCCCATGGCGATCCCGTTCTCCTACTACTCCAGCCATCACTACGGGGAGCAGTGGGTGTACGGCTTCTGGGGGGTCGGCCTCAGGCCGCACGACAGCTTCTACTTCGCCTTCAACTGGGGCGCGTTCGCCGGATTTTGGAGCGCCTACTGGGGGGTGCGCCGCCTCGGCGCCACGGTCTATTCCGGCGGCGGCCTCTCCACCGAGCTCCGGCTGAAGCAGATCCTCGAATATAAGCCCACCGTGCTTCTCTCCACGCCGACCTACGCGCTCGCCATGGCCGAGAAAGCCAGGGAGCTGGGGATCGACCTCGCGAGGAGCACGATCAAAGTCACCTATCATGCCGGAGAGCCGGGTGGGAACGTGCCGACCACCCGCCGGGCGATCGAGGAAGCCTGGGGAGCCAAGGCCTACGAGCTGTACGGTGTCGCCGAGATCGGGGCCATCGCCCCGGGCTGCCCGCTCCAGCTCGGCGTGCACCTGGCCGAGGACCAGGCCTACGCCACCGTGGTGAATCCCGAGACTGGCCGTCCGGTCGGCGAGGGAGAGGTGGGGGAAAACGTGGTGACCAGCCATATCCAGTTCTCCCAGCCGATCATCAAGTACCGCACCCACGACCTGGTGCGCCTGGTCAAGAAGCGTTGCGACTGCGGCCGCACCTGGATCCTGTACAAGGACGGCGTCCTCGGGCGCACCGACCACATGGTGGTCATCAAGGGGACCAACGTCTACCCGACGGCGGTGGAGACCATCCTGGGCGACGTGCGGGAGCTGTCCCCCAACTACGAGATCCACGCGGCGAAGGGGCGGATCGCCGACGAGTTGACGGTGAAGGTGGAGGCGCAACCCGACTACCCGGCGGAGCGGTATGGGGACCTCAAGTCGCGGGTGGAGAAGCTCCTCTACGAGCGGATCTTCGTGCGGATCGCGGTGGAGATCCAGCCGCCGGGGACGCTGCCGCGCTATGAGCTGAAGGCCAAGCGCTTCTTCGACCACCGGAAGGAGTGAGGGAGAAGATGCTCATCATCACCCTCGCCCTTGCCCTCCTCGCCACGCCGCTCGCCGCCGACGCGCAGCAGGCAAAAATCCCGCGGATAGGACTTCTCTCGTCATTCTCTCCTTCCGATACCGCCTCCTGGCACCAGGCATTCCGGCAAGGTCTCCGCGACCTCGGATGGGTTGAGGGACAGAACCTCAGCATCGAGTACCGATATGCGGAGGGGAGAAGCGATCGCCTCCCTGACCTCGC
>CAYJUC010000328.1:0-2864 GCA_964372605.1 uncultured bacterium
GGCCACCACTGGGTCGAGCCGAAACTGGTCTCTGAGGTGCGCTTCACCGAGTGGACCGAGGACGGCGGAATCCGTCACCCCGCCTTCCTCGGCCTCAGGGAGGACAAGCGGCCGGAAGAGTGCCAGCGCGAGCGCCCGCCCGAGATTGACTCGCCCCCGCCCGTGGAGAACCCCAAGGCGGAGCCCTTCCAGGTGCGGATCACGAACCCGGCGAAGATCTTCTGGCCGGCCGAAGGGTACACCAAGGGCGATCTGATCGCGTACTACGACGCGGTGGCGCCGCTCCTCCTCCCGTACCTCGAGGACCGGCCGCTCGTCCTCACGCGCTACCCTGATGGAATCGCCGGAAAGTCCTTCTTTCAAAAAGACGCGCCGGAGTTCGTCCCCGCGTGGGTCCGCACCGAGCGGATCTACTCCAAGGACGCCGACCGCGAGATCGACTATTTCGTCGTGAACGACGCCGAGAACCTTCGCTACGTCGCCAACATGGGGACCATCCCGCTCCATCTCTGGAGCTCGCGTCTCGCCGCCCTGGACCGGCCGGACTGGCTGATTCTCGACCTGGACCCCAAGGGCGCGCCGTTCACCGACGTCGTGAAGGTGGCGCGGGCGCTCCACCGGATCCTGGACGAGCTGGCCCTGCCCAGCTACATCAAGACCTCGGGCGCCACCGGGCTCCACATCCTGATTCCCCTGGGCGCCCGCTACAGTCACGAGGAATCCCGGACCTTCGCCCGCCTCCTGGCCCTCCTCGGTGTGGAGGCCGCGCCGGAGATCGCCACGATCGTCCGACCGGTCCGCGGTCGGGAGGGGAAGGTCTACATCGACTTCGTCCAGAACGGCCACGGGCGGACCATCGTGGCGCCGTTCTCGGTCCGGCCGCTCCCGGGGGCGCCGGTCTCCTGCCCGCTCCGCTGGGAGGAGGTGACCGCGCGCCTGGACCCCGGGCGCTTCACGATCAAGAACCTTCCCAAGCGCTTCGAGAAGCTGCCGGATCCGCTGGCCCCGGTGCTGGAGGGCGGGATCGACATGGCCGCCGCCATCACGCGCATCGAGGCGCGCCTCGGGAGAGCCCGAAGCGCAAGCGCTGAGGAGGATTGAATGAGCGCGGAGAGATACGTCGAGGCGCTGAACACTCACTATGGCCGCCACGGCCTCGGCGACGCAATCCTGGCCGGCCTGCGGGCCGCTGGCAAGGATCTGAGCAGGCTCGCTCCCGACGACCTCGCTCCGGTGGATCAATTCCACGCTCGCGGAAAGGAGGCGACGCTGGAACTCGTCCGCCTCGCTGGGCTGGAGAGCCGGATGTACGTGCTCGACGTGGGGGGCGGCCTGGGAGGCCCCGCCCGCACGCTTGCGGCCGAACTAGGCTGCCGGGTCACCGTGCTGGACCTCACTCAAGAGTTCTGTCGGGTGGGGGCGGAGCTCACGGCGAGGACGGGCTTGAGCGATCGGGTCGTCTTCCAGCACGGCAACGCCCTCGACATGCCGTTCGCCGACGGAAATTTTGACGTGGTGTGGACGCAGCACAGCTCCATGAACATCGGCGACAAGGAGCGGCTCTATCGAGATATCCACCGAGTGTTGCGGCCCGGCGGGGTTCTCGCGTTGCATGAGATCATGGGCGGGTCGAATGCGCCGATCCACTTCCCCGTTCCCTGGGCGCGCGACCCCGCCGTGAGTTTTCTCCGGCCCGCTCAGGAGGTTCGCGCGCTTATCGCCGCGACCGGGTTCAGAGAAATCGCTTGGGTCGATGTCTCGGCGCCGTCGCTCGAGTGGTTCCGCCAGCGAGCAGCGCGGGCCCCGGCCACTCCTCCACCCCTGGGGTTGCATCTCCTGCTCGGGTCGGACTCCGGCCCGATGTTCAGGAACCAGGTGCGCAACCTGGAGGAAGACCGGATCGCCGTAATCCAGGCCGTCTGGGCGAAAACCTGATCGACCGCCTACACCCCTTTCAGCCCCAGGAATCGGCGGCAGTTCCGCCAGCCGATCGCCTCCAACTCGTCTCCGCTCAGGCTCATGGAACGCAACGTCTTGTCGACGGGCTGCTCGCGAATGATGTACGGGTAATCGGTCCCGACCATAAGCTGCGAGGAGCCGACCATCTCCATCAGGTAGTGGATGGCGCGCCTGTCGAACAAGAGCGTGTCGTAAAAGAGGCGGCGCGCATACTCGGTGGGCGATCTCGGTATGAGCTGACGGAGCGGACCGCCCTGGCCTTCTGGTGGCTGCTCGCCATTCCAGAGCCCGCCGCTCCAGAAGCCTTGGAGCCTGGGCAGGATAAACGGAAAACTGCCACCGCCGTGGCTGAACGCCAGTCGTAGCCGGGGGCATTTCTCCAGCACGCCGCCCGCGATGAGTGACACGATGGTCAAGCCGGTGTCTGTCGGGAACGCGACCGCGGCGCTCAGCTGCTCAACGCCCGGGATGCGGTCGGCCATGGTTGGGTGGAGCGCGTGCACGAAGATGGCCACGTCTTGCGCCTCGGCCTCCTGGAAGAAGGTGAGGAAGCGCTCGTCCCCCAGCGATTTACCGCCGACGTTCGAGCCCAGCTCGACACCGAGCAGGCCGGTCTTCTTGACCTCCACCAGTTCCTTTGCTGCCAGGGCGGGAGCCTGGAGTGGAACCGTGCCCAGCCCGTAGAAGTGGCCCGGTGACGCCTGCACCAGCCTGGCGATCGTCTCGTTGACGTGGCGACCGAGATCCAGGGCGTCCTCCGCTGTGAGCCAGTAGGACAAGAGCTCCGGCATCGGCGAAAGCACCTGGGCATCGACTCCCTCGGCCGCCATGTCCTCCAGGCGGCGCGTCGCGCTCCAGTTCTGGTCCGTCACGGTCCGGAAGTTCTTGCCCGCGATCATGACGCG
>CAYJUC010000328.1:2964-4715 GCA_964372605.1 uncultured bacterium
CGCTCCAGTTCTGGTCCGTCACGGTCCGGAAGTTCTTGCCCGCGATCATGACGCGCGCCTTCCCCGGCTCGAAGTGATCCATGAAGGGCCAGCGCCCGCTGCTCGCCCGGGTGCCCACCGGTGGAAAGTGCTCAGGCACAACATGCGCGTGAAGATCGATGACCATAGAGTCCTCCTCGCCGGCTGAAACCTTACGTCCTGTTTCGTCGCGGCCAAAATACCGGGCGGAAGAAGCCCGTGTCAAGGAGAAAGCCGGTCGCGCGGCGCTACAGCAAGCCTTGGAGTTGCCGGGCCGATGCCCGACTCCTCGTGTTTGAAGTGGCTTTAATCAGGGAACTTGAACTCCTTCAGCTCGACCTTCTCCAGCGCCAGAGCGACCTGGCAAGCCCTGCTTGACCGGCCTCGCTTCTGTGTGTAACATTGATGTTGTAATTCCACATCGCGGGAGGTGGGCTATGGCTAAGGCGCACGCATTGGACAGGAAGAATTTCATAGTGGATGAGAGCAAGGTCAAGAGACTGCGGAGGATCCTACGCGCTCCTTCAGAATCCGAAGCGATTCGTGTCGCTGTGGACAGAGCCCTTAATGCTGAAAAAGCCGTCGCTGCCTTGGAGCGGCTGAGGAGACGGGGTACCTGGGGCAGGAACCTTGTCGGCACATTGCGATAAGGGTACGGCGGGTGCCCCATCCTGCCCTGTGGGTTCTGGATAGCTCCATCCTTGTTTCCTACCTTCGGGCCGGCAAATATCGCCAATTTCTCCTCTCTGGTCTAGCGCGTGGGACGATCTTTGTTCCCGGCGTGGTGATCTGCGAGCTCTATGCCGGCGCAATTTCACGTGGGGATCGAGCTGATCTGGAAGTTTTCCGGCGAGCCCTCGGCGCTCATATACTCGGGGCAGAGGCGGAGGATTGGGTTCTGGCCGGACGGTGCCTGTCCTATTATGCTGGGCGATGGGGGAGGATCAGACCCCGTGACCATGTCGTCGATGTCATGGTGGCGGTGAGTGCGTTCCAAGCCGGTGCGGTTCTGGCGACGGAAGACCTTCTGCAGATGAGACGATGGGGTTGGGTCTTTGGGAAATTGGGGAAACGGTTGAAGGTGAGCAGGATCACAGAGCAGTAAGATGGTGCGGTGTGTAGTCAACATAATCGTGTCTTTTCGGACGCGACGTGCGCCGCTGCGGCCTGCGTCCCTGCCAGAAGCGGGCCGGACTGGGCCTCCATCCGAGTCCTCCCCGCCATCCTTCTCCGGCCCTTGATACAGCGCGGATGAAGGCGGAGTCAAGCACTAAGTTGGGGGCGCGCTCCGCCGGGGATCGGGGCGCAACGGAAGCTCGGCGAGGGGGGAGGGATGAAGGTGAGGGGAGGGGATCAGTCGGCCAGCAATTCTTGGAACTGCTTGGCAAGGGCGGGGCCGATGCCCGACTCCTCGTGCTTGAAGTAGATGAAACTGTCCCGCCACCCGATCCCGAGCCTCCGCACAGTCCGGCTCCACTCCTTGAGGTCGTCCGCCGAGTACCCCTCGTCGCGCAGCCGGAAGTAGCCGAAGTCCGCGGTCGCCGCGAGCGGCGTCGTGCCCTTCTCCGTGTCGGCGATGCAGAGGGCGGCGTTCCGGGTCCGAAGCCGCTCGTACACCTCGTCGGCGAACCAGGAGTCGTGGCGGAACTCGAAGGCGCAGCGGAGGCCGGACGGGAGGAGCGCGAGCACGTCGCCGAGCCGGCCCAAGTCCTGCTTGAAGAACGGCGGGAGCT
>CAYJUC010000329.1:0-4690 GCA_964372605.1 uncultured bacterium
CGCGGGCGCTCAAGCGTGTGCAGTACCCGGCGGACCTGGTCGGCGCCGCGGTCTTCCTGGCGTCGGACGAGAGCGGGTTCATCACCGGGCAGACACTCGTCGTCGACGGCGGAGCGGTGATGCTCTGAGGAGAGACGAAGCGTGAACGCGATCGACCTGGAAGTCATCTATCAATCGACGCTGCAGATCGCCCGTGAATTGACCCTGAACATGCTGCGCACGGGGTACTCGACCATCATCAAGGAAAGCCAGGACTTCACCTTCGCGGTCTTCGACGCGCGCGGGCGCATGGTGGCCCAGGGGATCCCCCAGCCGCTGCACATCGGCCCCCTGGCGGCCCAGGTCCAGGAGATCCGCCGGCTCTACCGGGGGAAGATCGAGCCCGGCGACGTGTTCATCGTGAACCACCCGTACCGCGCCTGTCAGAATCACGCCACGGATGTCACCGTGATCTCTCCAGTGTTCTTCGGGGAGCGGCTCACCGCGTTCATCGGCAACATCGCGCACAAGCCCGACCTGGGGGGAAAGGTCCCCGGCACCAACAGCGGCGATGCGACAGATCTCTTCCAGGAGGGGCTGTTGATCCCGCCCTTGAAGCTCGTCCGCCGCGGCGAGCTCAACGGCGATCTCTACGAGATGATCTGCGCGAACACCCGCACGCCGGAGCTGACCTGGGGAGACATCAACGCCCAGGTCAACACGAATGTCTACGGCCTGAAGAAATTCGGCGAGCTGTTCGGCAAGTACGGAGTCGACAAGGTCCTTTCCTGCTGGGAGCGCTGGATGGAGATCTGTGAGGCCGAGCTGCGGAAGGAGATTGCCAAGGTGCCCGCGGGCCTCTACGGCCCCGAGACCGACTATGTCGACGACGACGGCGTGGATCTGGATCGCCCCTACCGGATCACGGCATCCCTCGAGGTGAAAGGGGACACGCTCCACTTCATCCTGGACTCTGACCCGCAGGCCCGCGGCCCCATCAACCTGCGCCCCTGCGTCTCCCGGAATTTCATCGAATGCTGCGTCAAGATGGTTTTTACCCCGGAGCTACCGGTCAACCACGGGCTGTCGGGCCCGGTGCGCGTTTCCTATCCACCGGAAGGCTCCCTGCTCAACCCGCGCTACCCGGCCCCGGTGAATATGTACGTGCGCCCGAGTCAGATCACGACCTCGGTGATCGTCCGGGTGCTGGCCCGCGCGGTTCCCGGCCGCGTCCCGGCCCCGGGCAGCGCCGCCGGCGGTTCCCTGAGCATTGCGGGGCAGCACCCGAGGCTGCGGCGCTGGTATTCACAGTACGAAATTTTCCCCGGCGGCTCCGGAGCCCGGCCTTACGGCGACGGAGTGAGCGCCATGGACGAGCTGGTCATCAATGTCATGAACACGCCCGTGGAGGCCGTCGAGACCGAGTTCCCCGTGCGGGTTGAGCGCTACGAGCTGGTAACCGACTCGGCGGGTCCGGGTACGTTCCGCGGCGGGCTGGGCACCCGCCGCCAGTGGAGAATCCTGGCCGAAGAGTCCGTGATCAACATCCGCACTGATCGCTTCAAGTTTTCCTCTCCCGGAGTGTTCGGCGCCAAACCCGCCCGACCCTCCCGGGCCTGCTTGAACCCGGGAACGCCCGAGGAGCGCCCGCTGACTTCGAAGGTCGCGAACCTGCGCCTCAAGAAAGGCGACTTGCTCTCCTGGGAGCTGGCAGGCGGCGGAGGCTGGGGGGAGCCCCGGGAGCGCGATCCGGAGCGTGTCCGCCAGGATGTCCTCCGTGGATACGTCTCTCTGGAAGCCGCGCGGCAGGATTACGGCGTGGTGCTGAATCCGGGCGATCTGAGCCTCGATCGGGAAGCTACAGCCCGGCTGCGAGATGAGAAGGCCCGGGCGTGACGCTGCGCATCGGGATCGATGTGGGCGGGACGTTTACGGACCTGACGGCCTTCGATGAGGACCGGGGAGAGGTCGTCCTCATCCGTAAATACCTCTCCGATCCGGCCCGGCCCATGGCGGTCATGGAGAAGATCACTCATGAGCTCGCGGAGGAGTTCGGAGCGGACTCCGTCTCCCTGATCCTGCACGGCTCCACGGTGGCGGTCAATACGCTGCTCGAGGGAAAAGGAGTGCGGTGTGGGCTGCTGACGACCCGGGGGTTCCGGGACGTCTATGAGATCGGGCGCCAGTGGCGCGGAGCGGAAGTGTTCAACTTTTTCGCCCCGGCCCCCAAGATGCTCCTGACCCGCGATCGGATCCACGAGATCCGCGAGCGCCTGGATTACCAGGGCGAGGTTCTCGAGCCCCTCGTCCCTGAGGACGTCGCCCGGGCCGTCCGAACACTCCTGGCAGAAGGCATCCAGGCCATCGCCGTTTCTTTCCTCTTCTCGTACGCGAACCCGGCCCACGAAAACGCCGCCGCCCGCATCATCCGCGACCTTGCGCCGGATCTTTACCTCTCCCTTTCGAGCGAGGTGAACCCGGAATGGCGTGAGTACGAGCGCACGGCTTCGACGGTGGCGAACGCCTACATCGGCCCTCCGGTATCCCGTTACCTCCAGGATCTCGAGAATCTTTCCTCCGCGCGCTGCCCCCAGGCCCGGGTCCTGATGATGAAATCGGACGGCGGCGCCGCCGGCGCCGCGATCCTCTCACGGACACCCATCCAGGCCATCATGTCGGGACCGGTCGCCGGCGTCATCGGGAGCCGCTACCTGGGGGACGTCAAAGGGATCGAGCGCCTGATCTCCTTCGACACGGGTGGGACGAGCTGTGACATCGCGGTGATTCCCGGCCGTCCCTTGTTCAGATCAGAAGTCTCTGTGGGGCGGTACCCCTTGCGGACCCATACGGTGGACATCGAGACGATCGGAGCGGGCGGCGGCAGCATCGCCTCCATTCAGCTCGGGGGCGTCCTCAAGGTAGGCCCGCAGAGTGCAGGGGCAAATCCGGGTCCGGCGTGCTACGAACGAGGCGGCGCCGATGCCACCCTCACGGATGCTCTGGTGGTCCTGGGACACCTGAATTCCCGGGCGCTCCTGGAAGGCGCCATGCCGATCTCCGGCGAGAAGGCGCTGGAGGCCGTGACCCGGCAGGTGGCCGAGCCTCTGGGAATGTCCCCGGTAGAGGCCGCCTGGGGGATCCTCACCGTCCTCTCCGCGAACGTCATGGGGGCCATGCGCACGGTCACGATCGAGCGCGGCTATGACCCACGCGAGTTCACGCTGATCTCCTTCGGGGGTATGGGGCCGACTATTGCCGGGAAGTTTGCCGCCGAGCTCGGCATCGGCCGCATCCTGATTCCGCGCGATCCGGGGACCTTCAGCGCGTATGGCATGCTGGTCACCGATGTCCGGCAGGAGCGAAGCTTCACCCGGATCACGCTTCTGGCCGAGGCCGCCCCCGCTGATCTGGACGCCATCTACCAAGAGATGGAAGAGGCGGCCAGGGTGGATCTCCTGGCCGAAAAAATTCCCCCGGAACAGTTGGAGACCGTGCGCTATGCCGACATGCGCTACTGCGGCCAGTCCTACGAAGTGAGCGTTTCGGTTGGGAGCCTGGGGGGGCCGGACGATTTGGCGGATCTGTCACGCAGGTTTCACGACGCTCACCTGAGACGCTACGGGCACATGGCCGAAGGGCAACCGGTGGAGATCGTGAACTTCAAGGTCACCGGCATCGGGGTCATTCCCAAGCCGTCCATGAAGACGTTTGCGCCCGGCTCGGGAACGCTTCCCTCCCCGGAAGAGGTCAGGCGGGTGTATTTCGATTCCCAAAATTCGCTCCAGGTTCCTGCGTACCGCCGCACTCTTCTGGAGCCGGGGGTGAGAATACAGGGGCCGGCGGTGATCGAGGAGAAGACCTCGACGACCCTCCTCTATCCGGGCCAGATGGCCCGCGTGGACGACTATCTCAACATCGAGGTGGAGCTGGAACCTTCCGGGTGACCCGCGTGTCTTGGGTGCGCCTCAGCGCGGAAGATGGGCGCCCGCCGCCTCCGCGCGCCGCACGAGGTCAAAGCCGATAGGGCATCGCGTCTTCTCTACACGCCGCAATAGGGGGGGTCTGCCTGGGGCTCGCCACCACCAGGCCGGTAGATGTTATATGGAGATTGTTTGACAGTGTCGAACAATTGCCATAATATTTCTAAGTTCGGAGCTGACTAGATCGAATCAAACGATTGTTTGACAAGGACTAACAATGTCAAGAGGGGCTCTAGTTCATACCGGACCCGGAGTTGAGCTCGTCAGAAAGCTGGCTGCCGAGGGCAACCGAATCTTCACGACCGCCAGAGCCCGGGAACTGGCTCCGGCTGTCGGGCTGTCAGATGGCTACTTGCGCCAGGCGCTGCATCACCTCACCAAGTCCGGCTGGCTGGTCCGCCTGCGCAAGGGGCTCTACGCACTCTCCTCCTCGGTCCCCGGCGTCACGCCGGCCCACGAATTCGAGATTGCCATGGCCCTGGTCCATCCGGCTGCGGTCTCGCACTGGTCGGCCCTGCACCACCACGGCCTTACGGAACAGGCGCCGAGGAAGGTCTTCATCCTTACGACAACGGCGACTTCGGTTCCCCGTGTGCGGGGTGCCAAGCCGAAAAAGATTCGAAACGGCTACCCAATAGGCGAGACCGCCTACCAGTTCATTCAAGTGAAGCCGGAACGGTTCTTCGGAACGGAGAAGGTGTGGTTGGGGGAAGCACGCGTGACGATCACCG
>CAYJUC010000330.1:0-4670 GCA_964372605.1 uncultured bacterium
GTGCGCCGCGTCCAGCTCTTCATGTCCGGGTCGGAGGCCGGGTCGTCGGAGAGCATCTCGAGCACCTGGCCGACGGCCATTTCCTCCACGGCTTCACGGGCCTTCACGATGGGCATCGGGCAGAAGAGGCCGATGCAATCAATTCGTTTATCGGGATTGATCACGCGCTCGCCGTCCCGTTTTTAACAGTATCCCAGTCGCGGGAAGCGTGTCAAGGAACCGGCCGAACTGGTCGTGTCCTAATTTGACGTGCCCTAGTTTTTTTTAACAGTGGGGGTGACATAAATTGACCCGATGCGCTCGGCCGTGTGCACGCAACCTCTTGATTTTCGTGTCCGGCGAAGTTGGCATCGGGCTTGCAGTTGAAGTTTTCGAACTCGTAACTCCTGAAGGGGGAGGGTCATATGTTAACGCTTCGGACGCTGGCGATAGCACTGGCGGCGGTCTTTGTCTGGACGTGGTCACCCGCACTGGCTGGGTCGCCCGGTGGTCGCGATCATGGTGAACCACAGGCAGGCCGAGGCCATTCAGCGGCCACCAAAGATGACATCAAAGGCGATAAACAGCTAAGGAGCGATCAGGACGCCAAAGACGAAACGACGGCAGGCAAGGAGCAGGCTGACAAGACGCACGCGAAGAAGCCCAACAAAAAGGACGGGAAAAAGCGCGGGCTGGACCGCGCCGACGAGGCCGCTGGCGAACACGGCAAGCAAGGCCGCGCAAACGCGCGCGAACACGCCGCGAAGCAGGCGGGAGGCCAATAGGCGTCTTCTACGCCGCTATCACGCTAAGACTGAGGGCGAGTGGCCGATAACTTACTCGCCCTTGGCTTTTTTTGCCCCACATTCAAATTAGGACGCTACGGCCGAACTCGCCACCCTCACTTTCGCGCCCGCTGCGGGGGATCCTCCAGCGAGCGAATCCGACGAGCTGTAGCGACGTGCGAATTGCAGGAGGCCGGAGCGCTCCGAGCGGCTCAAGGAAGTTGGGTCGCGAGGACGACCCCCCGCCTCGGGGGGATTGGGGCCAGCGGAGGCATCCGAGCGAGCCGACGCCGTCGAGTCAAGGAGGTCTGAGCGAGCCGGGCACTCCGGCAGCGGGCACGCCGGCCGAATTACCGACCGCTGGCCGATGTTTGACGAGTCCGGGCCGGCGGCGTAGCATCGGATGGCGCGGAGGCTCCGATAGGATGCGGAAAAACGCGAGCGCTGTCACGCCTCGCAGTCGGCTCTGCGGTTCGAGCGCGGGCTTCGCCCGCGCAAGCCTGGGGGGAGGTTCGGAAGGGGGGCGTGCCCCCCTCCGAGGGTGATGGCGTGGGATCCGGCGCAGTATCTGAAATTCGCCGACCACCGACTGAGGCCGGCCATCGATCTCCTGAACCGGGTCGAGGCGGAGACACCGGCAGAGGTCTACGACCTGGGCGCCGGCGCCGGTAACGTGACGCGTCTCCTCAAGGCGCGGTGGCCCCGCGCGCGCGTCACCGGCGTCGACGCGTCCGACGCGATGCTGGCGCAGGCCGGGGCGGAGGCGTCCGAGATCGTCTGGCAGCAGGCGGACCTGGCAACCTGGCGGCCACCCCGGCCGGCCGGCGTCATCTATTCGAACGCGGCGCTGCACTGGCTCGGCGACCACGGCCGCCTCTTCCCGGAGCTGTTCGCGGCGCTCCGGCCGCGCGGCGTGCTGGCGGTCCAGATGCCCCGCAACTTTGGGGCGCATTCCCACACAGCCGTCGCGGAAGCGGTGCGGAGCGGACCGTGGCGGACGCGTCTCGAACCCCTGCTCCGGCCGGCGCCGGTGGCCGAGCCCGGCTTCTACTACGACCTCTTGGCGCCCCGGGCGGCGGTCCTCGACATCTGGGAGACGGAGTATCTCCACGTGCTCGAGGGGGACGATCCGGTCAAGGAGTGGACCAAGGGCACGTGGCTCGCGCCGCTCTCCGCCGCCCTCGCCGAGCCCGAGCGGAGCCGCTTCGAGGCGTGCTACGCCGAGCTAGTCGCTCGATCGTATCCCAAGCGCCCCGACGGCCGCACGCTCTTCCCATTCCGGCGCCTCTTTATCATCGCGACAGCCCCTGCAAATCAGGATCTTGCTCCGAAATTCCCTTGACAGTCCCGGACGCAGATCGAATAATCTACCCATGCAGGCCAGGAAAGAAGTCGCCTTCGCCGGCCATCAGATCAGGACCAAGGTCATCCTGGCGCTTGTCCTTTCTTCCGTCATCCCGCTTCTGATCCTGATCTACATTCTCCACGGGTACATCGTGCCCCTCCTGGGCCAGCACCAGCTGGTGGTCCTGGCGATTCAGGCCCTGACCCTCTTCACCGGCCTCCTGATGGCCGCCGGGGGGTACGTGATCTGGGACCTGGCCAACGCGGTGGTTCGGACCGTCCAGCTCATTTCTACCTCCAAGGTCATCGCCGGGGAGAAGCGGACCGACGAGATCGGCGTGCTCATGGAAACCTTCTCCCGTATGGGCGACACTATCGAGCAGCGGGCCGCGGAGATCAGCCAGTTCTCCGCCCGTCTGGAGGCCGCATACAAGGAGCTGGAGCAGACCAACGACAAGCTGAAGAAGTTCTCGTTCGGGGACGAGATGACCGGTCTCTACAACCGCCGCTTCTTTTCGGTCCGGATGGGCGAGGAGCTCTCCCGGTACCGCCGCTTCAACCATCCGCTTTCGCTCATCCTGATGGACGTTGACGACTTCAAGTCGATCAACGACGAGCTGGGCCACGCGGCGGGGGACGAAACGCTCCGGGAGATCGCCCAGCTGCTCATGAACCACTCCCGGGGGATCAACGTGCTCTGCCGCTACGGCGGTGACGAGTTCGCCGTCTTGCTGGTGGAAACCCCGAGAGCCGGGGCCCTCCTCTACGCTGAACGCATGCGCCAGGCGCTGGCCGACTATCCCCTCTCACACGGCCGGCGGGTGACGGCCAGTTTCGGGGTGGCGAGCCTCCCGGAAGACGTGGACACGACGACGGAGGACCTCGTCCGGGCCGCCGACGAAGCCCTCTACGCCGCCAAGCGTCTGGGAAAGAACCTGGTGGAGGGTTACGAGACTACGGCTGCCGCTAAGAAGATAACTGGCGCGGAAGAGCGAGGAGTAACGAAAACCACCGAGACAGAAGGACCTGAGCTAGGGTGAAGTCCCGCTCCGCGCTCGATCGAGCCGGGCCATGATCGGACGGGCCACGGCGAGCGAGGCCGCCAGTTCTTCCTCCCGCAACCCCAACTGCCTCCCTTCCTCAGCCACCGCCCTGAGCCACTCGCCTTCTCTGACGGCGGGCTCGAGTTTCCCCTCCTTTAGGATCTGGTCGATGCGGGAGGCCCGGTCTCTGATGACGTGATTGAGGGCCTGGACCAGAGCCGCGCGGGTTTCCGCCTGCCGCTCGGTGTCCGCCTCATCGATTCGAAGCGCGCGGAAGAGGGGCTCCAGCGCCGCCTTGAGCTCGCCAGCTTCCATCCGGCGGAGCCCGAGCTTGGTGTATCCCCACCAGAGTCTTCGGTTGGCCTCCAGGAGCGCTGCTTTGGCGATAGTCTCGACGGGGATCGAGGCCAGGATATTCTCGGCCCGCTGGAGGAGAACCAGCGCCGCCTGCTCTCGTCCCCCGTCCAGGCTGCGGAGGGCGTGGGCCGTGAGTTGCTCGATCTCGCTCGTGAAGGTGGTGGCGAGGAGTTCTCTGAAGGCCTCTCGCCGGTCGGCGGGGAAGTCGGCGTCGGAGAGCGCCTCCCGGAGCAGCCGGCGCGCCCCGTGAAACTCCCGGCGCTGGACCAGGGCCGCAGCGGCCCCGCCGTAGGCCGCCCAGAGTCCCCAGTGCGCGCGGGCCAGTAACGAAGCGATGTAGTGGTTTTCCGGCACGGCCAGCACGCCCTGTTTGAGCCAGACCGCGGCCTGCCGCAAGGTCGCGATCCGCTCTTCGCCGGGGGTGGTTTCGGGAGCGCGTTCAACGCGGGAAATGAGGCGGTGTCCCACGACGGCGGCCAGCGCGGCAAGGTAACGGAGATGGGCAGGCAGGTCGGACTCCGGCGCGCAGCGGATGGCTTCTTCAAACGCCGCCCGCGCGCCGTGCTCGTCATTGAGCGCCTCCCGGGAGCGCCCCACCAAGTTCCAGAGCTCGGCGAGCGCCGCATCTGGAGCCGCGGCGGCCTGCTGAAGATAGGGGGTCGCCAGGAGCAGCAGCTCCTGGTAGCGCTTGGCCTCGAAGAGGCGCTGGCATTCTTCCAGAAGGTGGTCCGATCGCTCGGGAACGCTCGGTGCCTCTTCCGACGGCGCGGGTAGAGCGGGAACCGGGACGACCACCAGGGACGGATCTTCCGCTTGCGGGACCGCTTCGGTCGGGACGGCCGCCGTTTCAGCCAGGGACGGAACCGCTTCGGACGGCGGCGTGGGCAGGGCAATTGGCGAGGGCTGTTCGGGGCGAGGCGGGACCGCGCGGGCGATCGCTTCGGATACGCGTCGCGGAGTCCGCTGGCTCTGGCGCCCGGCGCCCCGCGGCCGGATTCGCCGGGAGCTCAGCTTTGGAATCCGGAACGCCTGAACGAAGCCGACAACCAGGAGCACAGCCAGGATCAGCGCGATGGCAAGGATGAGCCAGTCGCCCGTCACGGCTCAACCTCCACCGGCTTGCCCGTGGCCAGGGAGCGGTACGCGGCCAGCACCACGGCCA
>CAYJUC010000331.1:0-4662 GCA_964372605.1 uncultured bacterium
TGGAGCGGGCGAGCGGATTCGAACCGCCGACGTCCAGCTTGGGAAGCTGGCATTCTGCCACTGAATTACGCCCGCGCGTCCCTTATTCTATGCGCCCGGTCCCCGGTGGTCAATCGCATCCTTAGTGCGCCGGAGATAGTCCAGCGCTTCCGCTTTGCTCGAGATCATCCGGAGTGCCTGGGCCTCACGGGCCATGGCGAGAAGCCGTCCCACGGGAGGACCTGGCGGAAGACCAAAAGCTGCTATGACGTCCTCCCCCGTCAAAAGCGGTGGCTCGCTGACCCGGGCCTGGTCCTCTTTCCACCCGCCGAGGAGTTCGCCGATGAGGCGGCTGCCCGGCTCACGCCAGATCTCCGCCGGTGAGACGCCCCTCACCGCGGCGGCATCTGCCAGGCTCAGGAGGAGGAGATCTTGCGCCTCCCGTGCCAGATCCCGGAAGAAGCGATAGCGGGCCCTGCGGCTCACGACGGACAGCTGGCCCAGGTGCATGAGGCGGAGGTGATGGAGGACCAGCCGCTCCAGCGCCTGAACGGCTTTCCCGGAAAGACGCAGCCTCTGACCGATGGCACGAGCGATGGATGCCCCGATCAGGTCATGGCCGATAAAGCGGACCCTCCCCTTCTCGACGGTCCGGGTCCGGGGTTTGGCCACGTCGTGAAGGAGCGCGGCCAGCTTCAGAACCTCTCGCCTGGTGAGGCCGTCTCCCAGTGATTCGGCCAGATGTTCGGACAACCCTGCCGAGTGGGGGTCCAGGACCGCCAGGTTCAACAGAAGCGCCTCCACCGATTCCACCGCTCTGAGCGAGTGCTCCCAGACCGAGAAACGGTGGGGCCGGGGCTGCGCCACACCTTTCATGGGAGCCAGCTCGGGAAGGATGGCGTCCAGAGCACCCAACCGGTCCAGCTCTCTGATCGCCTGTCCGGCGCGCGGGAGCGCCAGGAGTCCCAGCAGCTCGTCCCTGACCCGCTCGGCCGCAACCTCGGACAAGCGCGGGGCGCTCCTTCGGATCGCGGTCCTGAGAGGCGGTGTCAGGGTGAAACGAAGCTGGAACGCGAGCCGGACCGCGCGGAGGATCCTGAGCGGATCGTCGTCCAGCGCTCCGGGGTTGGCGAGGCGGAGCCGGCGCCGGTCCAGATCGAGCAATCCGTTTGTGGGATCCACAAGGGGAGCCCGACCGCGCCGGAGAAGCGAGCGAAGCGAGACAGCGATGGCGTTCACGGTGAAATCCCTTCCCCGGAGATCACCCTCGAGGGACTCGGCCCTGAAATCGGTGAGGTCGATCTGGCGGGGACTCTGCCCGGAGCGAAGCACCACCCTTGCCGCGCCGCGCTGCTCGTCCAGGAGCACAAAGGCGCCGCCCAATCGATCGGCCAGCTGCCGGCCCATCTCCAGAGCACCGGATGGGAGGGCCACATCCAGCTCGACCGGCTCCCGCGCGAGCAGCAGATCGCGGATGGCGCCTCCCACGAGAAAGCCATCTCTCGATTCACCGACAAGATCCCCGATAGCGCCGAGCCCGGCTTGGCAGGCGGGGGAAAACCGGGAGAGGGAAATGTTCATGAGAGATTCGGGGTTCCGTGGGGCCGCTCAGCGAAGCCGGTCCTGTCTCAGCGCGGAGGCGTGAAGGAGCCAGCGGCCAGACCAACCAGCGACATGGCAGTCAGGGAGGAGCGTGTTCCGCCTGACAAGCCGGCTGACCGCCTCCCCCACCTCCTCCTTCGGGAGCCCGAACAGCCTGGCCATCAGCCCGAGAGTGGTAAAGACCGCGGATTCCGCGTACCGGGCGACCAGCGCCTCCACCGCCTGCTCCCGCCGGAGGCGCCGCCCCTCTGACGCCGGCTCGGGGAGCCACGCTTCCAGCAGATCCCACCGGTAGGAGAAGCTCGGCTCGTATCGCTCCTCGACTTTGACCACCCACAACCCCTGCTGCAGCTCGGCCATGGCCCGCTCGAACTCTCGGGTCTTGGACGGTTCCAGCATAAAACAGCTGGCTCGAAGCTCCCGCGTAAACTGCGGGTGCTCCCGCAGCATGGCGTCCATGATGCGTTTGGCGGTGAGGGAGAGGCGTCCGCCCTCATACTCGATCCGGTAATCGCGGGCGCGTTGCCGTCCTCGGATCAATGCGTAGAAGCATGGGAGGAGATCCAGCGCCACCAACATGGGCCGCCCCTTGAGAAGTTTGCCGTAGTAGACCCGGCGCTTGGCGGGGAGGACGTCCTTCAGCTCCCAGGTGAGGCCGACCCCCGTGTCGTGGTGGGAGTGGCGGGGCCAGCGCGGATCGCGGCGTCCGGCGACGGCCTCCCACAGGCAGGGCAACCCCTCGGGAA
Source organism: uncultured bacterium (assembly GCA_964372605.1). GTDB lineage: Bacteria > Methylomirabilota > Methylomirabilia > Rokubacteriales > CSP1-6 > CAYJUC01. The sequence goes on from CAYJUC010000331.1 coordinate 2,328, forward strand.
AGCGGTAGAAAGTAGAACAGAGCCCCACCGAGTTGACGAAGAGAAGAGCCGCTCGCTCGCTCCTGATTCGGAGCGCGGGGGAGCGGTGGAAGGTTCTGTCACGCAGGCGTTCGAGCTTGACCGGGGAGAGCGGGGTCATCTGCCGAGGGTAAAGGCGGCGCTACTCACCCACGAAAGAGAACACCAGGCCGGTCAAGAGCTTCGGATAGAAGTGGGTGGACTTCTGAGGGAGGACCTCGCCCGTTTCCACGATATCCTTGAGCTCTGCCGGGGTGGTCGGGTGGAGAAGAAACGCGGCCTGGTAGCGCCCGGCGCGGGTCAGCCTGACCGCATCGGCCGCGCCCGCCGTGTAATCGACACAGGTCTTCGCGACGAGTTCCGCGTCGGTGATCCCGAGCAACGGCCGCAGGAGTCCCTCGTGAAGAACCGACACAGAGAGACGCCGCCACGCTTCGGGTTTTCCCGGAGGCCAGTCGATCCGCTGCGTGGCGTCGGGGCGAAGGGTCAGGAACGCGCTCCAACGGGTCTTCCCGGCGACGAAGCCGATGGCGATGCGGCCGGCCTCGGCGGCTGACGCCAGCCGTTCGATGAGCCGCTCCCCCTCGGCCTCTGGCGCCTCCTGCGCGGGGAACCGCGTCACCTCGAACCACTGCTCGGCCCGGGCAAGCATCTCTTCAGGGGCGAAGGCCGGCAGATCGTGGACCAGCCGGTGGTTGGGGAAGATCGTGCATCCCGGAGCCTCCAGGGAAAAGAACGCCATCAGCTTGAAGTTGGCGCCGGGGTGGGTTCGGCGGTAGGTCAGGGCCGTTTCGTAGCGATGATGGCCGTCGGCGATGATGAGCGATTTGTCTGCCATCAGCGCCCGCAGGCTGGCGATGCGGGCGGGATCAGAGATCCGCCAGAGGCGATGCACCTCCCCCTTGAGGTCCTTGGCCTCGGCGATCGGATGCGCCCCATCTGGAGGAGCGGCAGCCCGCAGCAGCTCCGCGTTCGGATCGCTGACGAGCATGAAGATCAGGCCGAAGTCGCCGCTCGTGGCCTCCAGGAGCCGGAGCCGGTCTTCCTTGGGCTTGGCGTGGGTCCGCTCGTGGGGGCGCACGATTCGCTTCTCGTAGTCGGTCAGCTCGCCGAGCGCGATGAACCCCTTCCGGGTGATCGTCGTTTCTCCAACCCGGTAGGTTTGATGGTAGGGGTAGATGGCCGGCTCTGGATCCCGGACGAAGACCTGCTCGCCGAGCCAGCGATCCAGATGCTCTCTGGCGCGCCGGTACCGGTTCCGTTCCCCGTTATCGCCCGGTTCCTCGCGCCCGAAGGTGATCCGCACCACGTTCCAGGGGTGGAGCGCGTAGAGCCGGGATTGGATCTCGGAATCGATCTGATCGTACGGAGGGGCGACCACCGCCGAGAGGTCGGAGACCTTCGAGGAGTTAAATCGGTAGGCGCGGAACGGCCGGATGTTCACCGGCGACACCTTCGGGGCGATGGTTCACAGGAGTTCGATCCCGCGCCCGCCGATCCGAAACTCGGCGATCTCATCGGCCATGGCGCTGTCCCTGTGCTTGGCCACGCAGAGGAAGCGCCCGAGCCGGTTGGCCACGCGCTCCCGGCCCACGAGCAAGATGGTGTTGGCCACCGCCCCCACGTCCCCGGCCTCCACCTTCCGGTTGATCAGATCCTCCAGGCGGGTTTCTTCCGTGGTGACGAGGAGGAGCGTGGTGATGGCGCGGTGATCGTAGCGATGCGCGTCGATAAACTCCCGGTGCCTCCAGACCGGCAGACAGATCTCCATTCCCATGGTCTCCGAGTCCCGGTGGATCACCGTCCGGTAGAGCTCGTCGAATAGGTAGCGCTGAATGGACTCCGCGGGGGCATCCGCGGGCTCCACCCCATCCACCATCACCCGGCGGCTTCCCGCAGAGAAATGGAAGTAGAAAAACGGGCGGGCCGTGTAGAGGGCGCGGTTGTACGTGGCCTTCCAGTTCCAATCGAACTCCGGACCATCCGGCGTGACCACCTGGTAATCCCTGAGCTTCCCAACCCAGGGAAAGGCGTCGGAGTAGAACGCCTCCATCTCTCCGTCGGGGGGAAAGGGATGGCCCATGGGGGTCACGGTGTGGGTCCAGCGGCCGAGTTTCCAGTTGAAGAGCCGCAGGGCGTACTCGGAATGTCGCTGCGAATCGCCGCGGCCGTTCATATCGAACACGAGGCCGGGAGCCCCGTCGGCCCGGCGTCCGCGGTCGCAGAACGTCAGGCCCAGGTGGGTCTTGCCGATTCCGGTGGCGCCATAGACCACCGCGAGGGTGCCGGGAAGGAGCCCGCCCCCCAGCATCGCGTC
>CAYJUC010000332.1:0-4661 GCA_964372605.1 uncultured bacterium
GGTGGACACGGCCCAGGCCCTCCAGCTCCAGGCCGCCGCCGATCTCCTGATCGCCGACCTCCGGGCGCTCCGGGAACTCCTGCGCCGCATCGCCCTGGAGCACAAAGACACGCTGGCGGTCGGGCGTACCCACGGGGTTCACGCCGAGCCGATCACCTTTGGCCTGAAGGCCGCCTCCTGGTACGCCGAAGCGGGACGGAACCTGGAGCGTCTGGCGCGAGCCAAGGAGGCGGTGAGGGTGGGGAAGCTCTCCGGCGCGGTCGGAACCTTCGCCCACGTGGAGCCGGAAGTGGAGGAAGAGGTGTGCCGGGCCCTGGGTCTCCTGCCGGCCCCGATCTCCACCCAGATCCTCCAGCGGGACCGCCACGCCGAGTTCTGCGCAACCCTGGCCATCGTCGCCGCCTCCCTGGAGAAGATCGCGCTGGAGATCCGATCGCTCCAGCGGACCGAGATTCTGGAAGTGGAAGAGCCGTTCGCCGAGGGCCAGAAAGGTTCCAGCGCCATGCCGCACAAGCGGAACCCGGTCTCCTGCGAGCAGATCTGCGGGCTCGCCCGGCTGGTCCGGGCCAACGCCCTGGCGGCCCTGGAGAACGTGGCGCTCTGGCACGAGCGGGACATCAGCCACTCCTCCGTGGAGCGAATCATCCTGCCCGACTCGACGATTCTTCTGGATTACCTCCTCCATCAGATGGCTCAGATCCTCACCGGTCTTCATGTCTATCCCGAGCGCATGCGGGAGAATCTGGATCGGAGCTACGGGCTGATCTACTCCCAGCGAGTGCTTCTCAAGCTCCTGGAAAAGGGATTGGCCCGCCAGCCGGCGTACGAGGTGGTCCAGCGCGCCGCCATGCGGGCCTGGCGGGAGCAGCGGAGTTTTCAGGAACTCCTGGCCATGGACCCCGAGGTATCGGCCACGCTCTCCGCCGAGGAGCTGAAGGCGTGCTTCGATCCCTCGTGGTACCTCCGGAATGTGGACGCGATCTACCGGCGGCTGGGGCTTCTCCCGTGAAAGCGCGCGTGTTCGTTCGGCTCCCTGAGGCGGGCGCGCCGACAGGCCGGGGGCCCGCCCGCAAAAAGTCGGGCGTGGCGCCAGCCCGGGGGCCCGCCCCCCAAGTCCCGTGAGAGCGCGCGTGTTCGTTCGGCTCAAGGAGGGGATCCTGGATCCCCAGGGCGTGGCAGTGCAGCGGGCGCTGGAAGGACTGGGCTACAGGGAGGTGCGAAACCTGCGCGTGGGAAAGGTGTTGGAGCTGGAGTTGGCCGTAACCGATTCGGATCAGGCCCGGGCTCGCCTGGAGGAGATGTGTGTGAAGCTCCTGGCGAATCCCGTCACCGAGGAATTTACGGTGGAGATCATCCATGAGTCGGGAAGGTCCCGCTTGCCTTGAGGCGGTGGGCGGTTTAAGATAAGAATCACCAGCGGGTTTCCTGCGCCGAACGGCCCGGATCGAAAGGAGGAGGGTAACCGCCTATGAAATTCGGGGTCGTGATCTTCCCCGGTACTTGGAGCGACTGCGACTTCCACTATGTCATCAGCGAGGTGCTGCGCCAGCCCGTCTCCTACGTTTGGCACCGGGACACGGCCCTGTCCGAGTTCGATTGCCTCATCCTGCCCGGCGGGTTTTCCTACGGCGACTATCTCCGGGCCGGGGCCATTGCGGGCCGCTCCCCGGTGGTGGAGGCGCTCCCGGAGTTCATCGCGAACGGCGGGCACGTCCTGGGAAGCTGCAACGGCTTCCAGATCCTCTGCGAGGCCGGGCTCCTGCCCGGGGCCCTGATGCGGAATGAGTGCCTCCAGTACCGCTGTCAATCCACGCACCTCCTCGTGGAAAACGTCGAGAACCCCTTCACCCGGGGGATGCAGCCCGGTCAGGTTCTGAAGATGCCCATCTCTCACGGGGAAGGGAAGTACTATGCCGATCGGGACACCCTCGGGCGGCTCAAGGAGCGGAAGCAGGTGGTCTTCCGCTACTCTACGGAGACCGGGGAGATCACCAAAGCGGCCAACCCCAACGGCTCTCTCGAAAACATCGCCGGGGTCGTGAACGAGGAGGGGACGGTTCTCGGCCTCATGCCCCATCCCGAGCGCGCCGCTGAATCCGCCATGGGCGGGACCGACGGGCTTCTCCTCTTCCACTCCCTCCTCGGCAGCTTGATCGAGGACGGCAGCATCCTTTCGAGGTAGGCAGGACGCCGGAATGGGGGCGGGGAGCGGTGACCTGGGCCGAGCCTAAGGTCACCCTAGACCTGGCCAAGGCCCACGGCCTCACGGCTCCGGAGTATGACCGGATCATCCGGCTCCTCGGCCGAGAACCCGCCTTCACCGAACTCGGTCTCTTCGGGGCGCTCTGGTCCGAGCACTGCGCCTACAAACATTCCAAACCGCTCCTCAAGGCCTTCCCCACAGAGGGGCCCCACGTGCTCCAGGGGCCGGGAGAGAACGCGGGGGTGGTTGACCTGGGCGGCGACCTGGCCCTCGTGCTGAAAATCGAGAGCCATAACCACCCGTCCTTCATCGAACCGTTTCAAGGGGCCGCCACAGGCATGGGCGGGATCATCCGCGACATCTTCACCATGGGCGCCCGCCCCATCGCGCTTCTCGATTCGTTGCGATTCGGGGACCCCCGGGACCCCAAGACCCAACATCTGATCCACGGGGTCGTCTCGGGGATCTCCTGGTACGGAAATTGTTTCGGCTGCCCCACGGTGGGGGGGGAAGTGGCGTTCGCCCATGAATATGCCGGCAACCCGATCGTCAACGCCATGTGCGTCGGGCTCGTGCGGAAAGATGCCATGTTCCGCGCCCGGGCCGAGGGGGTCGGCAACCCGGTCTTCTACGTCGGGGCCAAGACCGGACGGGATGGGATCCACGGCGCCACCATGGCCTCGGCGAGCTTCGAGGAGGGGGCGGAGGAGCGCCGCCCAACGGTCCAGGTCGGGGATCCGTTCACCGAGAAACTGCTCCTGGAGGCCTGTCTGGAGGCCATGGCGACCGGCGCCGTCGTCGGTATCCAGGACATGGGCGCCGCCGGCCTCGCGTGCTGCACTTCGGAGATGCCGTCACGGGCCGGGACCGGGATGGAAGTCGAGCTTTCCCTGGTGCCCCAGCGGGAGCCGGGGATGACCCCCTACGAGATCATGCTCTCCGAATCCCAGGAACGGATGCTCCTGGTGGTGGCCAAGGGGCGCGAGGCAGAGGTGCGGGAACTGTTTTCCAAATGGGGCCTCGACGCGGTGCCCATCGGGGTCGTGACCGGCGACGGGATCCTTCGCGCGAAGATGAACGGCCGCGTGGTGGCCGAGGTCCCGGTGAAGGCGCTGACGGAGGAGGCCCCGGTTTACCAGCGGCCGACGCGACGCCCGGACTGGCTGGACGGCCTCCAGGCGTTCGATCCGATGTGGCTTCCCGAGCCCCGCGACTACGAGCGCGCCTTCCTCACCGTTCTCGGCGCCCCGTCCGTCGCGTCCAAAGAGTGGGTGTGGCGGCAGTACGACCACATGGTGGGGATCAACACGCTCGTCCTGCCCGGCTCGGATGCCGCGGTCCTTCGGATCAAGGGAACCCGGAAGGCCGTGGCGGTCACCACCGACGGCAACGGTCGCTACGTTTTTCTGGACCCGTACGCAGGTGGCGCCATGGCGGTCGCGGAGGCTGCGAGAAACCTGGCGTGCACCGGCGCCCGGCCGCTGGCGGTCACCGACTGCCTGAACTTCGGCTCGCCGGAGCGCCCTGAGATCCTCTGGCAGTTCGCCGAAACCGTGGAGGGGATCGCCCAGGCGTGCCGGAGCCTGGAAATGCCAGTGGTGAGCGGCAACGTCTCCTTTTACAATGAAACGATGGGGCAGGCGATCCTGCCGACGCCCGTGATCGGCATGGTCGGGATCCTGGAGGATGCCGACTGGCGGACCACTCAGTGGTTCAAGGGGGAGGGAGACAGGATCGCCCTCATCGGGCCCGACGTGGTGAGCCTGGGGGGGAGCGAGTACCTCATGAGCCTCCACGGCCGGCTGGCCGGACGCATCGCCTCCTTGGACCTCGATCTGGAGCGGGTGGTGCAGGCCGCCTGCCGGGCCGCAATCGAGGCGGGGTTGCTCGCCTCGGCCCACGACCTGGCCGAGGGGGGTCTGGCGGTGGCTCTGGCGGAGGCGTGCGTGACCGGGCCGGCTCCCCTCGGCGCCGGCGTGGAAATTTCCGCGGGAGGCGTCCGGCATGATCTGGCGCTCTTCGGGGAGGGGCCGTCCCGAATCCTGGTCTCGGTCCCCGCAGAGCGAGTCCGCCACTTCGAGCGGCTGATGCAGGAGTTCTCGGTGCCGTGGCGCTTCATTGGCACCGTGGGCGGCGACCGCCTCTCTATTCGAGTGGGTGGAAGCTCGCTGATCAACCTGTCCCTGGAGCAGGTGAGTTCTGCCTGGAGGAATGGCTTTGCCAAGCACGTCGCCTAACCACCCTCTTGATGGAGACAAATTCCGGGAGGAGTGCGGAGTCTTCGGCATCTGGAACCATCCCGAAGCCGCCAACGTCACGTATCTGGGGCTTTACGCCCTCCAGCACCGGGGGCAGGAATCGGCCGGGATCGCGGCCACCGACGGCCACGCCTTCCACGTGGAGAAGGCCATGGGGTGGGTGGCCGACGTCTTCAGCCCGGAGCGCTTGAAACGTCTCC
>CAYJUC010000333.1:0-4613 GCA_964372605.1 uncultured bacterium
GACGGGTTCCTCTGGGCGCGCCACCGGCGGACCAGGTTTGTAGTGAGCCTCAAGGGGATCATCGCCGATGAGCTCCGGAACGAGCGTGGGTCGGTTCGGGTCCTTCTCGGAATCCAGGCCCGCTGGGAGCGGCGGAACGTCCGGCTCGCCGACCGGGTGATCGTGACCAGCCGCTACTGCGCGGAGGTGGCCCGGCGCGAGTACGGGGTGCCGGAATCGAAGCTCGCCGTCGTCCCCGAGCTGATCGACCTCGAGGAGTGGGAGGCCTTGTTCGCGCGGGTTTCCCGCCGGCCGGCGGATCGCCCCGTGGTCCTGTGTGTCGCCCGGCTGTATCCTCGGAAGCGAGTCCAGGACCTGCTGGAGGCGGTTCATCGGCTGCGACGTCGGATCCCCGACCTCCAGCTTCGTATCGTCGGCCGCGGCCCTGAGTGGAGCCGCCTGCTCCGGCTGCGCTCCGAGCTGGGACTTGAAGATACCGTGCTCTTTCTGGGCGAGGTTTCCCGGCGCCAGCTTGCCGAGGAGTACCTGAGCGCGGACTGCTTCTGCCTCCCCAGCGTCCAGGAAGGATTCGGGATCGTCTTTCTGGAGGCCATGGCCGCCGGCAAGCCGGTCGTGGCCTGCCGGGCCGCCGCTGTCCCGGAGGTTGTGCCGGATGGCAAGGCCGGAATACTGGTCCCGCCACGGAGCCCCGACGACCTGGCCATCGCCATCGAGCAGGTGCTCTCGGATCCGCATACGGCCAAGGAGCGGGGGGAGACCGGGCGGCGGTGGGTTCGGCAGTTTGCCGCGTCCCGGATCGCCGCGCGCTTTCTGGAGGCAGTGTCGGGATGAACCTGGAGCGCGGGGTCGTCTACGCAACACGGAAGTTCACCTTCTCGGCCGCCCACCGCTACTGGCGGCCGGAGTGGACTCCGGAAGAGAACCAGCGGGTGTTCGGCAATCTCACCGTGGTGCACGGCCACAACTACAGTCTCGAGGTCACGGTGCGCGGCCCGGTAGACGAGCCGACCGGGATGGTGATGAACCTGGCCGAATTGAAGCGGGTCGTCGGAGACGCGGTGATCCACCGCTTCGACCACAGCGACCTGAACCAGGACGCGCGCTTCGCCAACGGGGTCATCCCGACGACGGAGAACCTGGTCCGGGTGATCTGGGATCTCCTCGGCCCCAAGCTCGGCCAGGACCGCCTCTGGCGGCTTCGCCTCTGGGAGGACCCGACCTTCTACGTGGAGTATTATGGCGCCTGAATCACTGACGCTGACCCGCACCTTCCACTTCAGCGCCGGCCATCGGCTGGCGAGCCCCGTCCTCTCCGAGGCGGAGAATCGCGCCACCTACGGCCCGTGCTTCCGCTCCCACGGCCACAACTATTTGCTGGAGGTGACGGTGGGCGGGACCCTCGATCCCACCTCCGGGATGGCGGCCGACCTGGATCGGCTCGAAGCCGCCGTGCGGCGGGCAATCCTGGATTATGTGGATCACCGGAACCTGGACGGGGATGTCCCGGCCCTCGAAGGGATGATTACCACCGGGGAGAACCTGGCGCGGGCGTTCTGGCGGATGCTCCGGGAGGCGCTTCCCGCCGGAAGCCTCAGGCGGGTGGCGGTCATCGAGACCGCCAACAACACCTTCGAGTACTTCGGCGACGACGGGGTGACGGCATGATCGAGAAACTGATCCTTGAGCTCCTCAAGGAGCTGGGAGAGGACGCGCGGCGCCCCGGGCTCGAGCGAACGCCCGAGCGGGTGGCGAAAGCGCTCCGCTATCTGACCTCGGGCTACGCGAAAGACCTCAAGGAAGTCTTGAATGACGCCCTCTTCGTCGAGGAGTACGACGAGATGGTGCTCGTGAAGGACATCGACTTTTTTAGCCTTTGCGTTCCGAGCAAGCAGTTGGTGAACGCGGTGGGCGGAGTCAAACCGGCCAGACGGGTCGAGCCGGGAGATCGTCTCTGGACCCTGGATCAGGGGCGACTGAGGCAGACTACGGTCACTCGGGTTGCGTCGAGGAAAACGCGGGAAATGGCGGAGGTGCGGACGACCCGTGGAAGTTTCCGCGTAACGCCGGATCATCCTGTCATGACCGAGACCGGCTGGTGTGAGGCCCAAGCCCTCAAACCAGGGACGACGGTCGAATGGATCAACCCCAGGTCTCTCTGCCGTGAAATCCGGGAACCGAAGCCAGGATACCCTCTCGGATACGTGCTGGGCGCCACCGCGGCCGATGGAAGTGTCCAGGATGGCCGTCGGATCTGCCTGGTCGTAAAAAGCGCAGACTTTGCGGAAAAGTATCGGGAGATGTTCGCCCGCGCCTTCCCCGCCTCAACCCCGACTATCGAACAGGTCCGCGTGCCTTCCAGCTTCCTCGGGCGGGAAATCCCCATGCACCGGGTCCGCGTCGTTTCCGGATACATCGGCGAGAAGTTCTGCCGGTGGTTTGGCATTTCTGAAAACGGATCGAAGAGCAAGACCAAGTCTTTCCAATTTCCGCGGGTGATCACTTCGTCGCGAGAGATGATACAGGGATTCCTCGACGGCAATTGCGACGGCGACGGTTATTCCTCCAAATCCGGCGGCAGGTTCATTATCAGCTCCAACGCGCAATTCCTTTCTGAACTGGGAGGTTATCTCCGGACCCCACTTGCCAAGGCAGGGAAGGGACGCGACGACTGTTTCAGGATATACGTTTCTCAACGATGGGATCAGGCCGGTTGGTTCGGAAAGCACGGCTTTCGCCAGCAGAGCGATTTCTACGTCCCGATCGATAGCGCGCACGTCACCGTGCGCGAAGTCAGGCGCCTTTCGAGCCCTCGCAAGCCGTATACGGTGTACAGCTTCAAGTGTGAACCTTATCCGACATTTCTTGTCGCGGGTCATCTCACCCATAATTGCGAGCATCATTTGTTGCCCTTCTTCGGGAAGTGCCACGTCGCCTACCTGCCGGGCAAGAAGATCATCGGGCTCTCCAAGCTTCCGCGCCTGGTGGAGATGTTCAGTCGCCGGCTCCAGGTGCAGGAGCGGCTCACCACGCAGATCGCCCAGACGCTCCAGGAGGCGCTCCAGCCGCGGGGTGTCGCGGTGGTGCTGGAGGCCGTCCACCTCTGCATGATCATGCGGGGGGTGGAGAAGCAGAACTCCAAGGCCGTGACCTCCGCCATGCTCGGTGTCTTCCGTGACCGTCCGGAGACCCGCGCCGAGCTTATGGAGCTGATCAAATCCCGCGGGAGCGTGATCTCACCATGAGGCTGCGGGAGCAGGTGGCGGTGGTCACAGGGGCCGGGCGGGGGATCGGCAAAGCCGTGGCTCTGGCCTTCGCCCGAGAAGGGGCGGCCGTGACCCTGGCGTCCCGGACCGGCTCTGAGCTCGATGAAGTGGCGGCCGAGGCGCGAGGATTTGGAGGTCGGGCGTTGGTAGTTCCGACCGACGTGACCCAGGAGGCGTCGGTGGCGCGTCTGGTGGATCGGACCCTTGCCGAATTCGGCCGGCTCGACATCCTTATCACCGCCGCCGGAGCCGCGGCGTTCGGCCCGGTGGCGGATTCAAAGCTGGAAGAGTGGGAATCGATGATGGGGGTGAACCTCAAAGGGGTGTACCTGACCTGCCGGGCGGTGCTGGCTCCGATGGTCCGCCAGCGACGGGGGACGATCATCAACGTCGTCTCGGTGGCAGTCAAGCGACCCATCTCCGGCTGCGCGGTCTATACCGCCTCCAAGCACGGGGTTCTCGGCTTCACCCAGGTCCTGGCCGAGGAGATGCGGCCGCACGGGGTTCGAGTGGGAGCCATCTGCCCGGGCGCCGTCAATACCCCGCTCTGGGACTCGGTCCCGAACCCGCCGGACCGTGCCCTGATGCTCGCCCCCGAAGACGTGGCAGAGGCTCTGTTGCTGATGGCCAGCCTCCCCGCCCGCGCCTCCTTGGAGGACCTCACGATCCTCCCCGCCGGTGGAATCCTCTAGAAGGTCGGCGGGGGCCTCGACGGCCCCCGCCGAGGCCTCCCCCGGATGGCAACGTGCGGCACTGCGCCGCGCATGGCGTCGCAAAGGCGGAGGTCGAAGAGGTTCTCCAGAACCCGACGGATGATGACATCAGCCGATCATCCGGGCGCCCCGTAGTGTTCGGTGACACGAGCACCGGCCGGCACTTGATGGTCGTGTACGAGGAAATCGACAGACACACAGTTTACCCGGTGACGGCTTACGAAGTGCCCAGGAGGCGAGAGCCATGACGATGCGACGCACTGTCCGTAACCGGCGGCTCACGCCTGAGGAAGCCGCCACGTACCGAAAGATCCGCGAGCAAATCGCGGAGGAATTGCCCGACCTGATTGCCCGGCGTCACCAGCGCGTGACGGCCCTCGACCGGCAGGCGGAGATGGTCAAGCAACTGAAAGCGGCGCGCGAGCAGCGAGGCCTGAGCCTGTCCGACATGACGAGGCTGACCGGCGTGGACCGCTCGGCGCTATCCAAGCTCGAAACGGGCCAACGCCCCAACCCCACCGTTGATACCCTCGTGCGCTATGCCCAGGCCGTGGGGAAACGCCTCGTGGTATCACTTACCGACGCATAACGCACCGTTAACCGGCGCGCCGCTCGCGGCGCGTCCGTGTTGAACGGG
>CAYJUC010000334.1:0-4576 GCA_964372605.1 uncultured bacterium
ATGCCGGGCCAGCCGCCCTCGGCGACGTCGAAGGTGATGCCGTTCGGGTCCTTGAACTTCAGCTCGACGAAGACGCCTTGCTCGCCCTGGGCGTCGAGGGGCCCGCCCTGGAGCGAGGGGGCCTTGAGCTCCTCGAGCTTCTTGAGGACCCGGTCCTTCTCGGCCTCGTCGCCCATCAGGAAGCCAAAGTGGTGGAGCCCCACGAACTTGGCCCCATCCGGCATGAGCGCCGCCTCGTCCGTCTTGAAATGCAGCAGCGCGACGCTGATGTCCCCATCGGAGAGGAAGACCCCCTTCGTTTGGGCGACGTCGATCCGGTCCACGATCTTGAGCCCCATCACTTCCTGGTAGAACTGCGCCGTACCCTCGGGGTCGTGCGTCGCGATCGCGATGTGCTTGATCTTCGCCATGGTGATCCCTCCTCGCAGATGGTTAGATGCTGCTCAGTTTACACCAGTCCCGATTCAACCCGATGAGCCGAATTTGGCTCACTGAATCACCTGGTCCGCGCGGATGAGCACCGATTGGGGGATTGTCAGCCCGAGGGCCTTGGCGGTCTTGAGATTAATCACCAGCTCGAACTTCGTTGGCTGCTCAACGGGCAGGTCGGCAGGCTTGGCGCCTCTGAGCATCTTATCGACATAGGTGGCGGCGCGGCGGTACAGGTCTGGCACGTGCGCTCCATATGACATGAGACCGCCCGCGTCTACGAAGTCCCTGTTTGCGTAGATCGCCGGCAGCCGGTTCTTGACCGCGAGGTCCGCGATCTGTTTTCGGTGAGCAAAGAACACCGGCACCCGCGTGCTCAAGATCAAAGCGCCGGCGCGCTCTCTGGTCATCGCCGAGAAGGCGCTCTCGAACTCGGCCGCACCACGCACCTCCACCGATTGAAGCTCCACTCCCAGAACCCGGGCTGCGACCTGCGTCTCCCTGAAAACGAGGGCTGAATGTGGCACGTCCGGATTTCCGAGAAAGGCTACGCAGGTGACTCTGGGAACGGCTTCCTTGAGTAGCTGCAACAATTTTCCGGGTAGCTCTTGAAGGTGGGTGGACAACCCGGTGATGTTCCCGCCGGGCCTGCCGAGGCTAGCCACGAGCCCGGTCCCCACCGGATCAAAACTGTTCGCCATGACGATGGGGATCGTCCTGGTCGCTTGCTTGGCAGCCTGAATCGCCGGGGTGGTCGCCGCCACGATGAGATCAACCTTGAGCCGGACCAGCTCCGCTGCGAGGTCGGGGAGCCGTTCGACCCTTCCCTCAGCATATCGGCGCTCTAAGATGAAGTTCTTACCCTCCACATAGCCCAACTCGCGCAGACCCTGCCCGAATGTCTCGAGGAGGTGCGAGGTCGCAGCGGGTGTGGCAGGAAAGAGAAAACCGATCCGGACGACTTTCGCCGGCTGCTGCGCTTCGAGTGAGAGCGGGCACGCCAGGATGCTGAGCGCGAGAATGAGGATGAGGCCGGGCACTCTGAGAATCCTGGCTCTCACTGTTTTTTACTCGAGGCCGTAGAACGCCACGGGATTATCCCACAGGATCTTCCGCTTGGCTTGGTCCGGAATGGGCATGGCCAGCATCGCCTCCGCTGTCTCCGGCCACTTGTGGTCCGGGTGCGGGTAGTCGCTGGCGAAGAGGACCCGGTCTTCCCCGATGAGCTCCAGCAGTTTCGGGATGTACGGCTCGTCTGGCTCGCAGGAGATCCAGCACTGGCGGCGGAAGTAGTCGCTGGGCTTCATAGGAAGCCGGGGCTCGCCGGCGATCCCCTCCGTCTTCTCCCAGTGCTCGTCCATCCGCCAGAGCCAGTACGGGAGCCAGCCGCACCCGGATTCCAGGAACGCGACCCGCAGCCGGGGATGCCGCTCCAGCATTCCGCCGCCGATGAGCGCGGCCATGGCCAGCATCTGCTCCATCGGGTGGGAGGCGGAGTGGGCGGCGAAGAAGCTCGTGAACCGATCCGCGCCGGCCGTCGGCAAGTACGCCCCGACGCCCTCGTGAACGCCGACGGCGAGCCCGAGCCGCTCGCATTCGTTCCAGAGCGGCTCGTAAGCGGGATCGTCCAGGTTGCGACCGTGGATCGGGTTCGGGCGGACGAAAACGGCCTTCATGCCGAGCCCCGCGCATCGCCCCGCCTCCCCCACTGCAGCGGCGGAGTCGTGGAGGGCCACCAGCATCCCCACAGGCCGGAGTCGCTGGGGCGCGCTGCGGCAGAAGTCGAGGATCCAGTCGTTGTAAGCGCGGCAGATGGCGATGGCCAGAACGGGGTCCAGGTCGTCGATGGCCGCGGTGTAGAGTCCCTGGCTCGGATAGAGAAACGAGATCTCGACCCCGCCCGCGTCCATGGCCTTGAGCTGCGATTCGGCGCTGTACTGAGCCTCCCAGTACTCAGCCAGATGCTCGCGCACCCGCGTCGAGAAGGCATCATACATCGCCGTGCTGACCCGATTGGCGCCGTCGGGCCGCGGGCAGAGCCGTCCCTCCACGCTGATTCGGATCCGGCCGTCGGCCTGGCGCACCGCCCGCGGTGCCCGAGCTTTGAACTCAGGGGCGATGTACCGCTCCCACATGCCGCGGGGCTCCATGACGTGCCCGTCAGCGTCGATAATCCTGAAATTTCTGGACGCCATGGGGCTGAGTTCACCCTCCGCGGCGGCGGAGGAGGAAGCGGGTGAAGGCCTGAGTCATGGGACTCGGGGTGTGCTGGACCGCCACGTTGACGCACGCGGGCTTCCCCGAGGCGAAGGCGCGCTCCAGAGCGGGCCGCAGCTCTTTCGGCTGCTCAACGAACTCGCCGTGCCCGCCCAGCGCCTCGACCATCAGATCGTAGCGGGAGCGGCGGAGCGAGGTGCCCACCAATCGGTCCGGACTGTAGAGAGCGCGCTGGAAGTGCTGCTCGATCCCCCAGGCCGCGTCGTTGCCGACCACCACCACGAACGGGAGTTGGTGGCGGACGGCGGTGTCGAACTCCATCAGGTGGAAGCCGAGCGCGCCATCCCCGGTGAAGCAGACCACCTGCGCCTCGGGCCGGGCCGCCTTGGCCGCCACCGCGTACGGAACGCCGGTCCCCAGCATCCCCAGAAATCCCAGCGGGAGCCAGCCGCCGGGACGCCGCGCTTTGAGCGCCATCTGGGCCCAGGCCGCGAAGTCAGCGCCGTCGAAGACGAGGATCGCCTCCCGATCCAGGAATGGCTCCACCTCCCGGACCAGGGAGAGCGGATGAAGCGGAGAGGACTCCGCGCCGGCAAGCTCCACCACCTTCGCCTCGTGCGCCTCCCTGAGCTTGCCGAGAGCCTGAAGCCAGGGTCCCTCGGTCCACCGGCGGCCCCGGGCCGCTGCACCGAGCTGCTCGAGGGTCGCGGTGACGTCGGCGGTGATCCCCACCGCCACGGGGCGATTCCTCCCCACCTCTTCAGGTGAGGGGTGCACGGTGATGAAGGTCGCCTCCCGGCCGAACGAGTAGCCGAACATGAAGCGGAAGTCCACCTTCTCGCCGAGGAGCAGCACGAGGTCGGCCTGCCGGATCTGCTGGGCAGCCTGGCTATAGGAGCTGTAGGCATTCCCGAAGCAGAGCGGATGGTCGTCGGGGACGAGTCCCCGCGCGTGCTCCAGCGTGAAGAGGGGAATCTTCGTGGTCTCGATGAAGGCGCGAAGCGGCTTCCCCGCTTGAGCCCACCAGGCGTCGGTGCCGGCGATCACAACCGGACGCTCGGCGCGGCTCAGGAGATCGACGGCGCGCTCGACCTCGCGCGGGTCGGGAAACGCTCTGCCGGTCTGGCGCGTGGAGAGCGCCCCAAGCCACCCCGCCGGTTCCTCCACCTTTGCCTCCAGCACGTCAACGGGCAGGCTCAGGTGGACCGGACCCGGGTGGCCGGACCGCATGTGACGGAACGCCGTCGCCATCATCTCGCGGATGCGCCGGGCTTCGGGGACCACGGCCGACCATCTGGAGACCGGCCCGGCCATCTCTACCTGCGGGATCTCCTGGATGGCGCCGCGCCCCCAGTTCTCGGTCTCGGCCATGCCGGAGAGAAGGAGCACGGGCGTGTCGTCCGCGAAGGCCGTGATGAGGCCGGGCATGGCATTGGCGTGGCCCGGCCCCTCGGTGACCAGGCAAACCCCGGGCTCCCCCGTGACCCGCGCCCATCCCGCCGCCATGTGCACGCCAGCGGCTTCGTGGCGGACGTCCACCAGCCGGAGCCCGGCGTCCAGGCAGGCGTCGAAGATCGGGAAGATCCCCACGCCGGCCAGCCCGAACACACAGTGGACCCCCTCAGCCTGAAGGGCCTTGACGAGGAGTTGAGCGCCGTTCATCACCGCACGTCTTCAGGAGAGGCGGCGGGGGCGAGATCTGGCGGCATCAGCGGAGATGCGCTTCAGACCCAGCTTGTCGATCAGCTCCTCTACCCGGCGATGCCGCTCCCGTACCCCTCGGCTCGTCGGGCCTTTCACGTCCTCAGCGGCCAGCGCCACGCGCACCCGGCGGAGCCACACCAGAGATTGATACTCGTTGACCTTACTCTTGGACATCGGGCACCTCCAGCGGAGAGACCCCCTCACCTTAATCCTCTCCCCCTTCGAG
>CAYJUC010000335.1:0-4560 GCA_964372605.1 uncultured bacterium
TCCTCGCCCGGCTTTTTTCAGACAACGGTGGCCAGCTCTACCGGCGGGTGATCTCGCTGGTGGAGCTGCCGCTCCTCGTCCATGTTCTCGAGCTGACAGGCGGGAACCAGCTCAAGGCCGCTCGGCTTCTCGGGATCAACCGGAACACGCTCCGGAAGCGCCTCCGGCTCTTGGGGATCGCCCCCCGACGGATAGTCGGAGGGGGCCTCGACGGCCCCCTCCGAAGCCTCCCCCCCGGGTAGTTCGAGGGTTGCGGGTCCGGCCTTGCCGCAGGCAGGCCACCCGCGGCCCGAGTCCCGAGTAGATTCGAGCGTGGCGGGTTCGGCCATGCCGCGAGGCAGGCCACCCGCCGCGCGAGGCCCGAGTTGATTGCGCCGGCGGAGCCGGCGCTCGAACAGCGGTTACTCCGACGTGCTGATAGGGCTCCTCTCGGGACGTCGCCCGTCACCTGAGCCCCCGGCTAGGGCTAACCAGGGCTAACCCCCTCTGCTTGTTCTTTCCGCTGCGCGTCTGTATCATACCAATTTGTATCCTATGAAGACGACGCTGCGCGTGGGAGTGATCGGAGCGGGAGTGCTGGGCGGCGCCCTGGCACGCCTTCTGGCGGCTCGCGGCTACCCGGTGGTGGCCGTGTCGAGCCGACGGATTGAGCGCGCCCAGGCGCTGGCGCAGGCCGTCGGTGCGGAAGCCGTTCGCTTGCCGCACGAGGTGGCGGCCCGGACCGACCTCGTGCTCTTGACGATCCCCGACGACCAGATCGCCCCGGTGGTTGCCGAAGTGGCCCGGGTCGGCGGGTGGCGGACCGGCCAGGCGGTCGTCCACACCAGCGGCGCCCTTGACCGGAGCGTGCTCCGGCTGGCGGCCGAGCAGGGCGCCTGGATCGGCGGACTTCATCCCCTCCAGAGCGCGGCGGATCCCGAGGAGGCGGTCCGCGCGCTGCCGGGGAGCTACTTCGGCGTGGAGGCGGAAGAGCCGCTCCTCGGTCTTCTCGAAACCCTCGTCTCGCGCCTCAGCGGCAAGCTCCTGCGCGTCCCGGGAGAGGCGAAGGGCCTCTACCACCTGGCCGCCGCGCTCGCCTCCAACGGAGTGGTCGCGCTCTTCGCTCTGGCCGCCGACCTTTTTGATCGCGCCGGGATCCCGCCGGCAGAGTCGAGCCAGGCCTTGCTGCCGCTGCTCCGGGGAACGCTGGAGAACCTCGAGCGGCTGGGTCTCCCCCGAGCGCTCACCGGACCGATCTCTCGCGGCGATCACGGGACACTGCTCCGCCACCTCGACAGCCTGGCGCGCGAGGTTCCGGAGATGATCGCGCTCTACTGCCTCCTGGGGCGGCGGATGGTGGCCCTGGCCCGCGCCAAGGGGAGCCTGGACGACGCCGGAGCCCGCCTGATGCTTCGCACCCTGGCGACGGCGGAAGGGCGGGAGCCGCAGGCGGGGCGGGAGATCAAGGAGAAGGCATGCGCGTAACGATCCCGGAAATCAGGAAGATGAAAGCACGGGGCGAGCTGATCCCGATGCTCACCGCGTATGACGCGGCCACGGCCAGGCTCCTGGACGAGGCCGGGATCCCCGTGCTCCTTGTGGGGGACTCGCTCGGCATGGTGGTCCTGGGGTACGAAGACACCACAGCCGTCACGATGGACGACATGCTCCACCACACGAAGGCGGTCGTCCGGGGGAGCCGCCGGGCGCTGGTGGTGGCCGACATGCCGTTCATGAGCTACACGGTGAGCATGGAGCGCGCGCTGGAGAACGCGGCCCGCTTCATCCAGGAGGCGGGGGCCCAGGCGGTCAAGCTGGAGGGCGGGGAAGCGGTCGCCCTCACGATCCAACGGCTGGTGGCGGGGGGGATCCCGGTGATGGGGCACGTCGGGTTGACCCCACAGCAGGTGCTCAATCTGGGCGGGTATCGGGTGCGGGGCCGATCGCTGGAAGACGCCGAGCAGATCTTGAAGGACGCCATCGCCGTGGAAGAGGCCGGTGGCTTCGCCATTGTGCTCGAGTGCATCCCGGCTGAGCTGGCCCGGCTCATCACAGAGACGATCGGGATCCCGACGATCGGGATCGGGGCCGGTCCGAACTGCGACGGCCAGGTCCAGGTGATCCACGACGCGCTCGGGTGGACCCTCGACCTCCACCCGAAGCACGCCAAGCACTACGCCGACGTCACCGAAACCATCCGCAACGCGGCGCGACAGTTCGCCGACGAGGTTCGGGCCAAGCGGTTCCCCACGGCCGAGCACGGCTGGTCGCTTGACGATACCGTGGCCCGGGCTCTCAAGGATCGACTCTCGGCGATCCGCTCCCGCTCATAATGCTCGTCGTCGAGACCATCGAGGCCCTCCAAGCTTGGCGCAGCACCGTCTCGGGAACACTCGGTCTCGTGCCCACCATGGGCGCGCTTCACGACGGCCACCTCTCCCTGGTTCGCCGGGCCCGGCGGGAGTGCGACGCGGTGGCGGTCAGCGTCTTCGTCAACCCGACCCAGTTCGGCCCCAGCGAAGACTTCCGGAGCTACCCCCGCGACCTGCCCCGCGATCTGGCGTTGCTCGCCGATGAGGGCGTGGACTTGGTCTTTACCCCCGCCGAGCCCCTGATCTACCCTCCCGGGTTCTCCACCTGGGTCACAGTGGAACGGCTCACCGAGCGGTGGGAGGGGAGCTCGCGCCCTGGCCATTTCCGGGGCGTGGCCACGGTGGTTCTGAAACTCTTGAACCTCGTAAAGCCGGAGCGCGCGTACTTCGGAGAGAAAGATTACCAGCAGCTCAAGGTGGTGGAGCGGATGGTGCGGGATCTCGGCGTGCCCGCCACCATCGTTCCCTGCCCGACTGCTCGCGAGCCCGACGGCCTGGCCATGAGCTCCCGGAACGCGCACTTCTCGCCGGTCGAGCGTCGGGCCGCCGGCGTCCTCTGGAAGGCCCTCGCCGCCTGCCGGGACGAATACGCCAGCGGAGAGCGGGAGGGCAAGGCGCTCTGCCGGGTCGCCGAAGAGATCATCGGACGGGAGCCGCTGGCCCGCATCGACTATGTCGCGGTCGCTGATCCCGCGACCCTGGAGCCGGTGGAGTTGATCGACCTCCGAGGCGCCATCTGCTGCCTGGCGGTCTGGATCGGGAAGGTGAGGCTCATCGACAACCTCCTCCTGGCGCCACCCGCCCGTTGACCCCCCTCACCCTCCCCTCTCCCCCGACGGGGGAGAGGATAGAGGTGAGGGGGTCCGAGAGGATCGACATGAACCGTGGAATGGATTGGAATCGCCTGGCCGAGACCTCGCTCCGAAGCGAGCCGATCACTCCGGAGGAGGCGCGCGCCGTCCTTTCGGCTCCGGATGACGAGCTGCTGCCGCTTCTCGCCGCGACGGCCCGGGTCCGCCGGGCTCACTTCGGAACCAGGGTCAAGCTCAATTTCCTGCTGAACGTCAAGAGCGGTCTCTGCCCGGAAGACTGCCATTACTGCTCCCAGTCGTCCGTCTCCACCGCGGAGATCGCCCGATATCCGGTCCTGTCGGTTCAGGAAATCCTGGCGGCGGCCGAGCGGGCCGCCAGCGTGAAAGCCGCCCGCTTCTGCGTCGTCGCCAGCGGTCGCGGCCCGACCGATCGCGAGCTGGACGCGCTCTCGGATGGAGTTCGGGCCGTGCGGTCCGTCCATCCGGAGCTGGAGGTCTGCGCCTGCCTCGGCCTCCTCAAGGATGGTCAGGCCGAGCGGCTCAGGGAAGCCGGGGTGTTCGCGTACAACCACAATCTGAACACCAGCGAGCGGCTCTACGGGGAGATCTGCTCCACCCATACCTTCCGGGACCGGGTGGCGACCATCGGACGGGCCAAGGCTGCGGGACTCTCGCCGTGCTGCGGCGCCCTCTTCGGAATGGGTGAGGAGCCGGAAGATATCGTCTCGCTCGCCTACGCGCTCCGCGAGATCGGCGTGGATTCGATCCCGATCAACTTCCTGATCCCGATCCCCGGAACCCCGCTGGCCACCCGCCCGCCGCTCTCGCCCCGGGAGTGCCTCAAGATTCTCTGCCTCTTCCGCCTGCTGAACCCGGCCTCCGAGCTCCGGATCGCTGGGGGACGCGAGGTGCAGCTCCGCTGGCTTCAACCCTTCGGCCTGCACGTGGCCAACTCGATCTTTGTCGGCGACTACCTCACGACGAAGGGGCAGCCCCCCGAGGTGGATCTCGCCATGATCCGCGATCTCGGCCTCACGATCCTGGGGCACGAGACCGAGATTGACGTCGCGGCGGCGGACTCGGAACCCTGGACCGCCGGCGGGCCGGGCGCCGCCGCCGGGAGCCTCACCAGAACCCCGAACGCCTGAGAGGCGTGCGCCTCCTCCGGCTCTCTGCCCTCCTCCTGGCCGGCGCTCTGGCGTCGGGGTGCGCTGGCGTGGGCGGGCCCAAACCCGACGCCCCGCCCCACCACAGGGTCAACGGCTTTCGAAATACCAATCTAGAGTTCACCTCCCCGAGCGGCTGGGTCCGGACGAAATTCTTCGTCTCCCGGATCTGGGCCACGACCTTCCATCCCAGGTCGGCGGATCTCCCGCGGGTGGAGAACGACGGCCGGG
>CAYJUC010000336.1:0-4557 GCA_964372605.1 uncultured bacterium
ACGAGGGGGCACCATTAGTCTACCTCAGGAGGACATTTCCCTCGGTAACTGGACGTATAGCATAGTTGATGGAGGCTTTGGCGGCATAGATATCCCAGAAGCTGGACACTGCACGCCTGCCTTCATCGGCGATACGGCGGCGTAAGACGGTTGGCGATATTGAGATGTGCCGAGCTACCGTGTGCCCCTGCGTCTCGTGGCTCTCAAGATCTCTGACAGGACTCACGATCCATGCGGTTTGAAGGCGCCACGCTTCGACAGCCATGTAGGTGAATTTTCTGTATCCCCATACTATTACCCCTCTCATCCATGAGATCCAAAGTAGTTCCACAGCGATTGCTCTACGTCTTCTTCGACCCCGCCGCTACTTGGTGTCCTTGCGCGTCACGCTCCAGGAGGGGCTCGCGCCCGAGACGGCATGCCGGATGTTCTCCTGGCCCGCCGGCTCCTCCCAGAAGAGCATCCGTCCCGCGGTCAGCATGGGCATGTCCTGGACGACGTACATGATGGTGTCTTCGTCGCCTTCGGCCATGTGTTCGTGGTAGGCCCACGCCGGGCAGGTGAGCGTGTCGCCCTTTTCCCAGTGGTACTTGACCCCCTCGACCTCCGAGTAGCCCTTCCCCTGCAGGATGTGATAGATCGCCACCGAGTTGTGCCGGTGTTTCGGCACCAGCTCGCCCGGGTGAATCAGCTGGATCCCGATGAAGATGTACGGGCTGGCGCCGGTCAGCTCTTCGGTGTCGCTGTTGACGAGGGTGCAGAAGCGCCGCTCCGCCTCGCGGATCGGGTCCTCGGCCAGCCGGTCCAGCGTGCCCTTCACGTCCTTCCATTTCCAGAAGGCCGGGCGGGTGTTCGTCTTTCGGACCACCTTGAAGTAATCGTCCGCGGTCAGGATCGCGCCAACCTCGTTGGTTTCCCTGACTGACGGCGTCGGTTCCTGCCTCTCCTTCTCGTTAGCCATTTGCCTGACCTCCTTTGATCAATGACGGGCACCCGGGCTTCGCCACGCCCGTCCGGGGTTGAGCAATGACGGGCACTCCGCCACGCCCGTCCGGGGTTGAAGGTGCGGGAAGTGTCACGCCGGACGGGAGGCGAGCTCTCGTTTCCCGGCAGCGGGAATGGGCCGCACCGTGTTGTAGGCGTGGGTCTCGATCGCACGGTTCTTCTCGGGGTCCCGCACGATGTTCAGCGGGTCCTTGCCCTCCCGCATCAGGCTCAGCGACTGTCCGAGCTTCTTGCGGAGGAGGCTCACCCCCTTGTCGGAAGAGACCAGATTCTCCAGCGCGTGAACCGCGATGGGGCGCTGGCCTTCCTGAGCCTCCATATCATCGGGCTGCCGCTGCCGCTCCTCGTAGGACCGGTTGCGCTGATCTCCCGGGCGGATCTTGTTGCCGCGCTCATCGTAGGTGACTGTGTCTGTTCTGGCTCGGAAGTTCGGGTCAGGCTTACCGTCCACCAGCGGCCAGGCGACGATGCTGAGGCCCGAGACGTGCGTGTCGTCGATGGGCACGGCCCAAGAGACTTCCGAGGGTCTGTCGTTCTCGATGAGCCTGTCGCCGCGCTCGTGAATATTGGAGACCAGGTAGATATTCGGGAGCACGACCTCGACGTACCGGGTCAGCCTGTTGCCGTTCGGGAGATCGCGCTCCACGTGGTACCGGGCGCCGAGCGATGTTTCCTCAAAGTCGATCTGGGGCCGCTGGGAGAGACCCAGCACCCCGGTAAACTGGGCGCCGCTGATCATGGTGTGGAGGATCAACAGATGCCAGGGGTCCAGGACGTTTTCCAGGTGCTGGAGCCAGTTGCAGTCCCGCACGTATCCGATGGAGCAGTCGCCCCAGATCCGCATCCCTCGGAGGACGACGTCCTGCCCGTGGCGGAGATCATAGATGTCGTACATGGGGAAGAGCGGCTCTCTGTCGGGCGGCCCCATATACGCGAAGACGAGCCCGCCGAACTCCATGACCGGATACGCGGGGTGCTCGATCTTTCGCCGCTGGGCGTAACCCGGAGGCTCGCACGGCATCTCGACGCAGTGCCCCTGGACGTCATAAAGCCAGCCGTGGTAGCAGCACCGGATCCCTTCGTGTTCGACGCGGCCCCATTCCAGCGAGGTCCCGCGATGGCTGCAATGGAGGTCGAGGAGACCGGGGCGCCCCTTCCTGTCGCGGAACAGGACCAGGTCCTCGCCCAGGATGCGGATTCGTTTGGGGAGATCCGTGAGCTCCTCCGACACCCCGACAGGCTGCCAGTGTCTCCGGAGCAGCTCGCCCATCGGCGTGCCGGGACCGACGTGGGTCAGCTCCGCATCTTCCCCGGGAATGACCCTGCCGTACGCTGATTTCATCTGCTGCTCCTTCTCACTTTTCCGGCTTGAGGAAGCGGATGATCTTGGTCTCGACGTACTCGCGGCAGGCCTGCTTCTTGAACTGGATCGCCTTCTCCCATTCGTCCAGGCTGTAGTAATCGCGCTCGGCCACGCAGCGGATCTCGGTGACCACGCGCTCCTCCAGCCCGAGGCGCTCCGCGATCTCGCGGTCGGAGAGACCGCGCTTTCGCTCTCCGGGGGGCAGGTGCTCGTTGACGTCCCGCTGGAACGAGTTGGCCAGCTCGAGGATCTGGTCTTTGTATTGCCGGTAAAGCTCCGGAGAGACAGTGAAGAATCCCATGCGCGTGGCTCCTACTTTTTGGTCCGGTATTCCTGCCCCACCGGGCAGACCCGTATGCACTCGAAGCACTGGGCCTGGCACTGCCCCGAGTAGGTGATGGACCAGAGGCTCTTGGTGAAGAAGCTCCCGTGGAGGATCATCTTCCGCTGCTCCTTGTCCGGCTCGTCCAGCACGGCCTCCAGCGCCTTCTGGAACCCTCCCACCCAGTTGGTGTAGACCCGCGTGTGGCATCGGTTCCGGTCGTACTGGGTTCGGACGAACCGGCCATTCTCGATGCGACCGTCGAGGCAGCCGCCGGCGCTCGCCGGGCAGACCTTGATGCACGGGGTCGTGCCCTCCCGCTCCCACATCTCCAGGCACGACGGGGCAGGGCAGACGGGCGTCTCCAGGGGCGGATCCGGATCGAGCGGGAGCGTGGTCACGACCGCGGCGTAGTAGAGCATCCCGTACTTCGCGTGGAGAATGGGGCCCGCCAGACTCCGGCTGCCGAGCCCGGCCAGCTCTGCGGCTAGCATCAGAGAGAGAAACGGCTGATTCCCCCGGCTGACCCCGCCGGGGACGAAGAGCGCGTAGTATCCGAGCTCCTCCTCGATGTGGTAGGCGATCTGACGCCCGATGGGCTCGATCCGCTGGCTCGTGCCCATGGTCTCCTGGTGCTCGGGGATCGGAGAGATCCAGTCCCCCGCGCGCGGCGGGGCTCCGCCCACGACCACGACGGACCGGGCACCGGGCAAAAGGTCTCCGGGCCGATGGCCTTCGGGAGCGACGGCGTCGAACGACTTGACCCCCGCGACCCCGCACACCAGCGCGCCGCGCTTCAGGGCGAGCTCCTTGATCCGGGCTTTGGCGTCAACGGTCTCGATGGCCATTGGCCGGCTCTCCCATCACTTCTTGTCGATCCGGTGGATCTTTCCGATCGGGCAGACCCGGATGCACTCGAAGCACTGGGCGACGCTCTCCTTGTAGAACGCCAGGGCCGTGGTGCTCCGGGTGAAGAAGTCGGAGTAGATCATGGTCTTCCGCGTCTCGGTGTCGTCCTCGTTGACGATCTCGAGCAGCGCTTTCTGAAAGCTCCCCATCCCGTAGGTCTGGGCGCGGGTGTGGCAGCGCTCCCGGTTGTAGAAGGAGTGAGCGATCCGGCCGTTTTCGATGGTTCCGTCCAGGCATCCGCCCTCCGAGGCGGGGCAGGCGCGCATGCAGGGGGTGGTCCCCAGCTTCTCGTACATCTTCACGCACGACGGGGCCGGGCAGACATCCTTCTCCTGCAGGTGGTCGGGGTGGAGCGGCAGCGTGGTGATCAGCGCGGCGTAGTAGAGCATCCCGTATTCGGGGTTCAGGATGATGTTGGCCGCCAAGCTCCGGGTTCCGAGGCCGGCCAGGACCGCTGCGAGCATCATGCTCATGGGAGGCTGGTGGCCCTTGGTGGAGAGAGAGGGCGCCTGGATGGCGTAGTAGCCAAGCTCGCGCTCGATGAAGTCGGCCATCACGTGGACGGCGATGTTCTCCCTGAAATCGTAGCCGATGGCTTCCATCACTTCGCTGTTGGGGGAGCGCCACGCGCCGGCCGTGGGGCCTTTGCCTCCGGCGACCACCACGCTCTTGGCTCCCGGGAGGAAATCCTCCGGGCGATGCCCGGCCGGGACGTATTCGTTGAAGGCGTCCGCCGCGGTGACCCCCACGACCAGCGCCCCCGCACCCAGCCCGACGGACTTGACCCGTTCCTCGACGCTCTGCGGGTTCTCCATCTCGCTCTCCAACCCGGATTAATTCGCGTCCGCGCCGGGCACCCTCACCCCCCCCCGAGCCCGCAGGAGGGGGGGGGGGCCCCTTCGGTTGCCCCAACCCCCGCGGGGGGGAGGGGCAGGGTGAGGGCTCCCCAGGCCCCACG
>CAYJUC010000337.1:0-4541 GCA_964372605.1 uncultured bacterium
AGTCGCGAGAGCTTGAAGGTCATGGGGCCGTAGGCCGTCGTCAGCGTGACCAGCTCCCGTTCGAGGCGCTCCCTTCGCCATTCGGTCCAGCGCACGCCGATGGTAGTGGACTCCTGGAAGAGGAGCGTGGAGAGGTCTCCGACCCTCGAGGGGTCACAGAGGGCGGTCAGAACCACGCCGGGGCGGCTCCGCTTCATGATCACGGGGGTGAGGAAGACGTCCAGCGCTCCGGCCTCGAACAGCCGCTCCATCAGAGGCTCGTAGAGCTGCGGGGACATGTCGTCGATTGTGGTCTCCACTTGAGCGATCGTCTCCACCCCGCCCTGAGCGCTCCCGGCGCTCTCCCCGAGGAAGCAGCGCAGCACGTTGGGGATGGAAAGCTCGAAGGTTCCGGCCCCGTAGCCCACTGCCTGGATCGTCATGGCCGGCATCGATCCCGCTCTGGCCGCCAGCGTCGTCAGGATGGCGGCGCCGGTGGGCGTGACAAGCTCTGCTTTGATCCCGTTGTCGAAGACCGGGAACCCGCGCAGCAGCTCGGCGGTCCCCGGCCCGGGGATCGGGATCTTCCCGTGGGGCCCGTCCACCATCCCGCCGCCCAGGGGGAGGGGTGAGAGATGGATGGCTTCGACGCCGAGGAGGTGGAGGCCCGCCGCCGCGCCGGTCACGTCAACGATGGCGTCCACCGCGCCGACGTCGTGGAAGTGCACCTCGCTGACCGTGGTCCCATGAACCTTTGCCTCGGCCTCGGCGAGCCGCCGGAAGATCCGAGACGTCTGCGCCGTCACCGGCGCCGGAAGGTTCGATCGTTCGAGGAGATCGAGGATGTCGGAGAGGCTGCGCCGGACGGGGTGACCGTGCGAATCGATCTCCACCTCCACTTTGGTGGCGCGGAACGCGCCTCGCTTGACCTCCCGCGCTGTCAGGCGATAGCCTTGAAGCGGAAGCTTGGCAAGCTCGGCGCGAAGGTCGTCCAGCGGGCAGCCCGCATCCACCAGCGCGCCCAGGATCATGTCGCCGCTGGCCCCGCTCGGGCAGTCGAAGTACGCAATTTTCACGTTAGCGGATTTTGGCGATGAGCTTGTTGATCTGGCTCGCCTGGGCTGCGGCGCCGAAGCCGTTGTCGATGTTGACCACGCTGACGCCCGGGGCGCAGCTGTTCAGCATGGCCAGGAGCGCAGCGATCCCCCCGAATGAGGCGCCGTAGCCCACGCTCGTCGGAACGGCGATCACCGGCCGGTCCACCAGGCCGCCGATGACGCTCGGAAGCGCGCCCTCCATCCCGGCCACCGCGATGATGACGTTGGCCTCATTGAGCACGTGGTGATGGTCCAGCAGGCGATGGAGCCCCGCCACCCCGCAGTCGTAGATCCGCTCCACCCGGTTTCCGAGCGTCTCCGCCGTTACCGCGGCCTCCTCTGCGACCGGAATGTCGGAAGTCCCGGCGCTGACCACGGCGATCAAGCCGAACCCCTCCACGGGCGCCGGATTGACCACGACGATGCGCGCTTCGGGGTGGTATCGCGCCCCGAGCCCCGAATCCCGAACCACGTCGTAGATTTCCTGGGTAGCCCGGGTGGCCAGGATGTTGTCGTGGTGGGCTGCCAGGCTGGAGACGATGGCCACGACCTGCTCCGCCGTCTTCCCCTGGCAGAAGACCGCCTCGGGGGCGCCGCCCCGGAGCGACCGATGAAGATCCACTTTGGCGAAGCGAAGGTCTTCGTAGGGAAGGTCGCGGAGACGGACCAGGGCCTGCTCCACGGTCACATCGCCCCAGCGGACAGATTCGAGGAGTGCTCTTATTTTTTCCCGGTCCACCGGAGGGCCTCGTTTCCGCTCCCGCTCCGGAACCCCTGGAGGTCCACCGTGACGTAGACGTAGCCCAGCTCTCTCAGGCCCTTGGCGATCACCTCGTGAAGGCCGTTCTCCCAGAGCCGGCTGATTTCCGAGAGCGGCAGCTCCAGCCGGGCCAGACTGTCGTGGTGGCGCACCCGAAACTGGCGGAAGCCCAGGCCGCGGATCAGGGCCTCCGCCGCGTCGATCTGCTGGAGCTTCTCCGCCGTGATGGACTCCCCGTACTGGAACCTGGAAGAGAGACACGCGAACGACGGCTTGTCCCAGGTTGGCAATCCGAGATCCTTCGACAGGTCGCGGATCTCCCGCTTCGTCAGCCCCGCCTCGATCAGCGGGGCGCGCACCCCCATCTGCCTGGCGGCCTGCATCCCGGGACGGTGATCGCCCAGGTCGTCCATGTTGGCGCCATAGATAATGTGGGCCGCACCCTCGCGTAGAGCCACTGGTCTCACCTTCGTGAACAGCTCTTCTTTGCAGAAGAAGCAGCGATTGGGCGGGTTCTTGGCATAGTCGGGGTTGTCCAGTTCCCGGGTCTCGACGACCAGATGACGCATCCCCAAAAGCCCCGCCAGGCGCCGGGCCTCCTCCAGCTCGGCGGAGGGGTAGGTCTCGGAGTCGGCTGTGACGAGGAGCGCCCGATCTCCGAGCGCGTCCCTGGCAGCCCGGGCCAGGAAGGTAGAGTCCACTCCCCCGGAAAACGCCACGAGGACGCTCCCCAATTCCTTCACGATCGCCACCAGCCGCTCGTACTTGGCCTGAGTTTCGGCGCTCACGGCTGCCCCTCGAAGCTGACCAGCTCCTGGAAGGACTCGAAGCGCGCGCCGATCTCCGACTCCTTGAGCCGCTTGAGCCGCTCCAGGGAGAAGTCTTCCACGGTGAACGACGCCATCACGGACCCGTACACGATGGCCCGGCGGAGCGTGGCCTCGTCCAGCTGTCCCTGGCGCGCGAGATAGCCCATGAAGCCGCCGGCAAAGGTGTCCCCCGCCCCCGTCGGGTCGAAGACCGACTCGAGCGGGTAGGCCGGGGTGAAAAAGAACCTCCCGCCGTTGACCATCAGGGCACCGTATTCGCCCCGCTTGATCACCACGGTCCTTGGGCCATAAGCATGGAGGGTCAGGGCCGCCTTGATCAGGTTGGCTTCCTGGGCGAGCTGCCGCGCCTCGCGGTCGTTGACGACCAGCGCGTCCACCTCCCCCACCACCTCGAGCAAGGCCTGGCGCTTTCCGTCGATCCAGAAGTTCATGGTGTCCAGCGCCACCAGCCGCGGGCGCGCCACCTGCTGGAGCACTTCCCGTTGAAGCTCCGGATCAATATTGGCGAGAAAGAGGAACGACGGCGTTTGGAGCCGATCGGGGAGCCGGGGCTTGAAGTCAGCGAAGACGTTCAGGTGGGTGGCCAGGGTGCGGGCTTCGTTCAGGTCGTAGCCGTACTCGCCGACCCAGCGGAAGGTCTGGCCGCTGGCGACCTGGAGTCCCGAGAGATCCACGCCCCGGCCCCTGAGAAGGTCCAGGTGTTCGGACGGAAAGTCCTCCCCCACGGTGGCCACCACTCCGACGCTGGTGAAGAAGCTGGCAGCGTATGAGAAGTAGGTGGCGGACCCTCCCAGCGCCTCGGTCACCTGACCGAACGGGGTCTTGACGCTGTCCAGGGCCACGGAGCCAACAACCAAAAGGTCAACCACTACGACGTCCTTTCCGCGCCGGCCGCGACACACCGCGCGGTGGTTTCCCCTGAGGGTAGTACTTTCCGAGCAGGAGGTCCAATGCCTTCCGGCTTCGCGCCGGAAAGGCCGCGGGGTTGGTGATCACCGCGTTCTCCAGGAGCGACGGGCACGGGCAGCTGCGGGGTGGTCCCACCGCGGGGATGAGCCGGCTCAGGACTTCCTTGGCGGTGGCGACGTTCTTCAGGAGGGTGGCCACCACTCCCTCCACGCTCACCGCCGCCTCGCTCTCGTGCCAGACGTCGTAGTCGGTCACCAGCGCCAGCGTGGCGTAGCAGAGCTCGGCCTCCCGCGCGAGCTTCGCCTCCGGCATATTGGTCATGCCGATCACGTCCACTCCCCACTGGCGGTAGATCTTCGACTCCCCCCTGGAGGAGAACTGGGGCCCCTCGATACAGAGGTAGGTGCCACCCCGGTGGACGGTGGCGCCAGTGGCGCGCGCCGCGCGCTCCAGCTTGCCGGCGAGGTCGGCGCAGACCGGGTCGGCCATCCCTACATGGGCGATGATCCCCTCGCCGAAGAAGGTGGAGACCCGGCGCCGGGTCCAGTCGAAGAACTGGTCCGGGATCACCAGGTCCAGCGGGCGGATTTCCTCCCGCATGCTCCCAACGGCGCTGATGGAGACGACCCACTCGACGCCCAGCTTCTTGAAGCCGTAGATGTTGGCCCTGAAGTTGAGCTCCGATGGCATGATCCGATGACCCCGACCGTGGCGAGGCAGAAAGGCCACGGTGCGATCACCAAGCCGCCCCACGCAGTAGGCGTCAGAGGGGTCGCCGAAGGGGGTGGTGACCCTGGTCCAGCGCACGTCGGTCAAGCCCGGAAGCTCGTAGAAGCCGCTGCCCCCGATGATCCCTACCTTTATCTCTACCTCGGAGGGGGGCGTTGCCCCCCTTCCGAAACCTCCCCCCTGGGGTTGCGCGGGCAAAGCCCGCGCTCGAAGCCCGGTAGCCACGCCTTTCCCTCT
>CAYJUC010000338.1:0-4520 GCA_964372605.1 uncultured bacterium
ATGGCGCGGGCGATGGACTCCCGCACCTGCTCGAGGAGGCGCTCGAACGCCGCGTTGCTCGACAGGTCCTGATCCTTGATGTAGATCCGGCCGACGTGGAGCGTGACGCCGGGCGGCGCCATCATGTAGTAGTCAGGCTCGACGACGGTATTGGTGGACGGGGCGATGACCCCCCATTTGCCGCGATAGCCAAGCACGTCAGGCATGATCAGCCCCCCTGATTGACTGTGTGAGCTTGCGGTCCTGCCGGGCATATTCCCCTGGGCTGCGAGGCGCGCCCAGCTGCAAAGCGCGGGCAAAACCGATGGTGCCGCTGCTGGATGCTCACGGGTAGCTGTCGAGGTCGACGAGCGCCGTCTCGGCGGCGCCGGCAATCGTGTCGCGGTCGATGCCCGCCTTCCCGTACAAATCCCGCAGGCTTCCGCTCTCGCCGAACGTGTCGACGCCCAGCGCGATCGACCGCCCGCCGAACGCGCTCCCGATAAAGCTCAGGGCGTGCGAGCTGGCATCGGCCACGGTCACAATCGGGGCGCGGCGCTCTCGCGGCTCGAGCAACCGTTCGAGGCACGATTCCTCGGTCGGCCGCCCCTGGCGGAACCCGCGACGGGCCCGCGCGAAGTCCGCGTAGATCCGTCCAGGGGCTGTGAGACTGAAGACGTTGGCCAGGATCCCGCGGGCGCGCAGCGCCTCGCTCGCCTCCATCACCTCCGGGACCATCACTCCCATCGCGAACAGGTGAACGACGTTCTCTTCCGGTTCGTACTCCGGCTCCTGGCGGCGGTCGATGATCCGGTACCCGCCCTGGAGGACCTGCTGGCGCAGGTCGGGCCGGTGCGCGGGGAAGAGGCGCTGATCCACCGGGACGGTCGAAAGTCGAAGGTAGATCCCGGCTGCCGGCCCGGGCCGCGCCAGGCGCGCTATCGCGTCCAGCAGGATCCACTCGAGCTCGACGGCGAAGGTGGGCTCGAAATAGTCGATGCCTGGCGTCTCGATACCGATGGCAGCCGTGATGCTCGACTGGTGGGCCCCTCCTTCTGGAGCGAGGCTGATGCCCGACGGGGTGGCGACGAGGATGAAGCGGGCCCCGGAGTAAAGCGCGTAAATCAGCGCGTCCAGACCCCGGCAGACGAACGGGTCGTAGATGGTGCCGATCGGGATCAGCGGGTACCCCACGAGGCCCCGGGCGAGCCCGAGGGCAGTCAGGAGCAGGAACAGGTTGTTCTCCGAGATTCCCAGCTCGATGTGCTGGCCCGCCGGCGACTCCCGCCAGCGCACCGCGCGCGGAATGTCGCCCGCGGCGAAGTAGTCGGGTAGCGGAACATGGGAGTAGACGCCGCGCCGGTTGATCCACCCGCCCAGGTGCGTGGACACCGCGACATCCGGCGACGCGGTCACAACGTGGTTGGCGATCGGGTGACGCGCGAGTCGCGACAGCACGCGCGAAAAGGCCTCCTGGGTCGAGGTCGTCCCCGGGTAGGTCTCTTCGAGCGCCGGCGGAAGGGGCGGAACCTCGACCGTTGGCGACAGAGACGCCTCGCCGTCGCCCCGCGTCAGCATCCTCCACTCCGCCGTTCCCGGGGCGAAACGGGAGAACTCCTGGCCATCAGGAATACTCAGCTCGACCCGCAGCGCTTCGATCTGGGCCGCCGTGAGCAGCATCGAGTGGTTGAGCGGGTCGCCTTCGAACGGAAGCCGCCAGCCCTTGATGGTGTAGGCGACGATGACCACGGGGCGGTCATTGATGCGCTGCGCCTCGTCGAGGGCCTCCAGAACCGCCGCCATGTCGTGGCCGCCGAGGTTCCGGACGAGATCGTGCACCTCGGCGTCGTCCAAATCCTCGAGGACCGCGGCCAGCGCGCGATCCACGCCCCCCTCGTCGTGATCGAGGAGCCGCTTCCGAACCGCCGGGGGCGGTAACCCCAGCAGCGCCTGGTACTCGCCGTTGGGCATCTCGTCGATTCGCTGATTGAGGCGCATGCCCCCCGGCCGGGAGAATGCGGCCCGCAGGCGGCGGCCGTACTTCAGATCGATGACGTGCCAGCCGTTCGCTCTGAACGCCTGGCGAAGGCGCTCGGCCTTGCCGTCCGGGACCACCCGATCAAGGCTCTGCCGGTTGAGATCGACGATCCAGAGAGCGTTGCCGAGGTGCTGGATGTGGGCCTCGCCGATCGCCTCCCACACATTGCCCTCGTCCAGCTCGGCGTCGCCGACGAGCGCCACGAAGCGGCGGCTGTCCGCGATGCCCCGGTGATCCTCGACATACCGGGCAGTCAGGCCGCCGAACAGTGCGGCGACCGCGCCGAGTCCCACCGACCCGGTCGAGAAGTCGACGCCGTCCGGGTCCTTCGTCCGGCTCGGGTACGCCTGCAGGCCGCCCGTGGCGCGGAACTGTCTCAGGGCCTCCTCGGGCAGCCGGCCGCGCAGGTACTGGATCGCATGGAAGGCAGGCGAGGCGTGCGGCTTGACCGCCACGCGGTCGCCCTCGCGCAGGAACCAGGCGTAGAGCGCGGTCAGGAGCGTTGCGACGGACGCAGAGCTCGCTTGATGGCCACCCACTTTCAACTGGTCCGGGTTGGGGCGGATGTGGTTGGCGTAGTGGACCATGTACGTGCCCAGCCAGAGCACTCGTGACTCGATTCGCTCGAGGACGACCACGTCCGCCTCCGTCCATCGCCGCTCGACCATCACGCTGGCTCCGCCAACGGTGATATTGTAGACTACGATCTTCGGCTATTTCATTGCTATTTCGCTTATCAACAGCTCATTTTCAGCAATTTTATGCTAAACTTTCCGGGAATTGAAGTTGCGCTAAGGAGGACACCTGCTTGGACAGCACCGATGTGAAGATCCTCGGCCTCCTCCAGGAGAACGCCCGCCTCTCGAACAAGGAGCTGGCCCGGTCCGTCGCCCTTTCGCCGTCTCCCTGCCTGAGGCGAGTGCGCGAGCTGGAGAAGCGGGGAGTAATCCGCAGCTACGTGACGCTGCTGGACCCTGGCATCGTCGGCCTCCCGGTGAGCGTCTTCATCAACGTCACCCTCGAAAAACAGGTCGAGCGAAACCTCCAGGTGTTCGAAGCCGCGATCAGGCAACGGCCGGAGGTCATGGAGTGCTACCTGATGACCGGCGAGGCCGATTATCTCCTGCGCGTCGTGACGGCAGACCTGGCGTCCTACGAGCGTTTTCTCATGGACCACCTGACCCGGATTCCGGGAATCGCGAACATCAAGTCGAGCTTCGCGCTCAAGCAGGTCAAGTACCGGACCGCCCTTCCCTTGGCGCACGTGGCCCCGGAGAGCACGCCCCGGCCGGCCATCCGAACACGGCACGGGCGCCGGGCTGAGCGCCCGGGACGTGTCTAGCCCGGCGCAAGGTCTGACTGACTCATGAAGAACGGCTTCAAGGTGATGGACTCCGATCTGCACGTCGTGGAGCCGCCCGACCTCTGGGAGCGCTACACGGAGCCGGCCTTCCGCCATCGCGCTCCGAAGCTGGTCCGGGTCTCGGACACGGCGCGCGTCAGCCGGTACCTCTTCGAGGGCAAAGTCTTCCCGACCTGCGACGCGAATCACTCCGACCGCTACGTGGGGATGAGCCGGCGGACGGACGCCGCCACCACGGCCATGCGCGCACAGGGTTACGACGCGGCGTCACAGATCGAGGCCATGGATCTGGAGGGGATCGACGTCGCGGTGCTCTACGGGACCGCGGCGCTCTACGTCCCCCTGGGGATGAACGGGGTCGATCCCAAGCTGTCCGCCGCCGTCTGCCGCGCCTACAACGACTGGCTGGCCGACTTCTGCCGGCAGGATCCGAAGCGCTTGAAGATGGCCGCGATGCTGCCGGCTCACGACGTAAGCGAGGCGGTGGCCGAAGCCCGGCGAGCCGTCAAGGCGCTCGGGGCCGCCGCGGTCTACCTTCGCCCCAACTTCGTCAACGGCGTTCCCTGGCACGACATGTCGTACCGCCCGCTCTGGGCGGAGCTTCAGGAGATGAACGTCGCGGTGGGGTTCCACGAAGGCACGGGGTCAGATCTCATCCAGGACGGGTCCGAGTTCGGCGACAACCGGCTGATGCGCCATGCCTGCTCACATCCGATCGGCATGATGAAGGCGATGATTTCCATGATCTGCGGAGGGGTGTTCGAGGCTTTCCCGCGCCTCCGCGTCGGGTTCCTGGAAGCGAACACCGGTTGGGTCCCCTTCTGGCTGGCTCGCATGGAGCGTGACGTTGCGCTCTACCGGGAGTGGGACGCCCCGTTCCTCACGCTTCGGCCGACCGAGTACTTTCGGAGGAACTGCTGGGTCGGTTGCGAGGGCGAAGAGAAAGAGCTACGCTACGTCGTAGAGGAGATCGGCGACACCAATATCGTCTTTTCGACCGATTACCCGCATCACGACTCGGAGTTTCCACACTCGGTGGAGGAGTTCCTCGATCTGCCGATCCCGGAAGCAAGCAAGCGAAAGATCCTCTGGGACAGCTGCGCCCGCCTCTACGGCATCAGCTAGCGCCGCCCCGAAAAA
>CAYJUC010000339.1:0-4513 GCA_964372605.1 uncultured bacterium
CTTGGCGGTCTTCATATTGATGACCAGCTCGAAGCGCGTGGGCTGCTCGACGGGCAGGTCGGCTGGCTTAGCGCCTTTGAGGATTTTGTCCACGTAGATAGCAGCGCGGCGGATTACTTCACGACGATTTGGCCCATAGGACATCAAGGCACCGGCATCCGCAAACTCCCTGAAGTCCGAGATCGCCGGTAAGCGGCTCCTTGCGGCGAGGTCCACGACGCGACGGCGGTGTTCAGGGACGATAACAAAAAGCGGCTGAACGATCAGGGCGCCCGCCCGCTCTCTGACCATCGCCGCGAAGGCGCCTTCGAGCTCGTCTGGACCTCGTACCACCACCGACTGAATCTGCACCCCGGCTTTCCGGGCGGCCGCCTGCGTTTCTTCCAGGAACCGCCGGTGGGCCGGGTCTGCCCCGTGGGCCAGGAAAGCCACGTGGGCGACGCCTGGGAGGACCTCGCGAAACAACTCCAACCGCTTTCCCGCGAGGTCCGGCATCATCATGGACAGACCCGTGATGTTCCCACCCGGTCGGGCAAGGCTGGCGACGAACCCAGTCCCCAACGGATCTGCAGCCGCCGCCATGACAATGGGGATCGTCTTCGTCGCGTTCTTGGCAGCCTGGACCGCCGGCGTGGCCGATGCCACAAAGACGTCGACCTTCAAACGGACTATCTCGGCTGCCATTTCGGGTAGCCGATCCGTCCCACCCGCAAATCGATACTCAAGGATGATGTTCTGGCCCTCCACGTAGCCCAGGTCCCGCAGCCCCTGCCGCAACGCCTCTTCCAGGTCCGAGGGGCCTGACCGGATCGCGAGGTAGCCGATCCGCGGCACCTTCTTCGGCTGCTGTGCGCCGGCGGGGAGCGAGGTGGCAAGGAGACCAAGGGCTAGGATGAGGATGAGCCAGACAGCCCTGTTTCGCATGGTGGCTCTCTGGCCTGCCCTACCCCTTGGCGCGGAGCTGCCGGCGCAGGACCTTGCCGGTGAGGGTCTTGGGGAGCTCGGTTACGAACTCCACCTCCTGGGGCGCCTTGAAGGGGGCGATCACTCGCTTGGTGTGCTCTCTGATCTCCTGCGCCAGCTCCGGCGACGGCGCCTGGCCGGGTTTGAGCGTGACGTAGGCCTTCACCTTCTGCCCGGTGAGCACGTCCGGGACCCCCACCACTCCCGCTTCCAGGATCGCCGGGTGCTCCATGATCGCCGACTCCACCTCCTTCGGCGAGATCAGATACGCCCGGCTCTTGATCAGGTCATCGGAGCGCGAGACGTACCAGTAATCGCCGTCCTGGTCCACGTAGGCGTAGTCCTTCGTGTAGTACCATCCGCCCCGATTCACCTCGGCCCAGCGCTCCG
This sequence comes from uncultured bacterium, assembly GCA_964372605.1. GTDB lineage: Bacteria > Methylomirabilota > Methylomirabilia > Rokubacteriales > CSP1-6 > CAYJUC01. The sequence goes on from CAYJUC010000339.1 coordinate 1,354, forward strand.
GGCTCTTCCGGTAGCCGAGCGTCAACCCGGGATGATTATTCCGGATCACCAGATGGCCCGGCTCGCCCACGGGCTGGGGCTTCCCGTCGTCGTCGAGGATCGCCACCTCATACCCCGGCAGCGGCCGACCCATGGATCCGGGCTTGATCGGCGCCCCAACCCGATTCGCCAGAAAGATGTGGCTCTCGCTCTGCCCGATGCCGTCGTAGATGGTCACGCCGAACCGCTCCCGCCATTCCCTGAAGGTGTCGGCCGGCAGCGGCTCGCCGGCGCTGACTCCCATCCGGACCGAGCCGAGGTTGAAGCGCTTCTCCGCGTCGGGCGCCGCCAGCATGATCCGGTAGATCGTCGGGACTGCGCAGAAGACCGTGACCCGGTGGCGCTCGATGGTGGCGAACGCCTCCTCGGGGTCGAAGCGGCCTCGCGGCAGGACCACGGCGGCGCCGGCGTGGAAGGGGTAGAGAAAGTTGCACCCGAGGGCGTAGATGAAGCTCCAGTCCTGGGGCTGGAAGCAGATGTCCCCCGGCCCGAGCCGCATCATCACTTTGGTGAGCGGATCCCCGGTCCCGATGATCCACCGGTGGGCATGCTCAACCCCTTTGGGCTCGCCCGTGGTCCCAGAGGTATAGATCATGAAGGCCGGCTCGTCCTTCTGGGTGGACGCCGGGGTCAAATCGGGCGAGGCCTGCTCAAGGAGCGTGCGATAGCTCGGGTAGCCAGCCGCCTCCCCCACGAGGATCAGATGCTTCAGCGTCGGGCAACGCGGGCGAACCGACTCGAGCGGCGGCAGGAACACGGGCGTGGTGACGGCCGCCACCGCGTCGCTGTTCCGGAGGATGATCTCCAGCTCGTGCTCCCGCAGGAGGAAGCTGGTCGGCATGGGCACCGCCCCGATCTTGAGCGCGCCCAGGATTGCGACCATGCATTCGAGGTTGGTCCCGAGACGCAGGAGCACGTGGTCGCCGCGACCCACCCCCAGGTTCTTGAGCGCGTTGCCGAAGCGATTGGTGAGCCGGTGGATCTCTTCGTAGGTGTAGCTTCGATCCTCCCCGTAAACCGCCACCTGCCCTCCGCGTCCCTCTCGGAGATGACGGTCCACCAGCCACTCCCCCATGTTGAGCCGCTCGGGAATCTGAAGATAATCCGCCGGCAATTCGCTCATCGCCGTTCTGTCTCACGCCATAGAGAGCCGCGCGCCCAGCGTCTTCGTCTGGTCGAGCGGCGCTGTGATCTTGGAAGCAGTCCTAAGGGTCGCCGCGTACGGCGAGGCGCCCCGGGCCAAGAGCCAGCTCCGGAGCAGGCTCCCCGCCGACCGGGGCGCCAGGAAGTCGAAGACGTGGGGCCCGATCACGAAGCGCGCGCCGGCTGCGACCAGCTCCTCGTTGCGAACCTCCTCCCCCGGCTGCCCGAGAGCCGCGGCGTACCAGGGAACGACCTTCTCGATGTCGTCCACCGCCACGGTGACTCTGCCGATCCCCATCACCCCGTTCCGGTGAACCATCTGCCGGGGAACGCGCTCCTCCCGCGGGGTCTCGTCCTGGATGAGAAACGGCGCGACCCCCCGGTGGGCACCCCGGGGGATCGACAGCACCCACTTGAGCTGGTAGCCGTCCGGCCGCGTGCGGCCGAGCGGCGACGGGTCGTCAATGTCGACCCCCGCCGTCCGGAAGAGAGCCGTGTCGCCGAGAAGGTTGTCCGTCTGCAGGCAGAAGTCGACGAGCCCGCCGCCCCGCTGGAGCGGCGCCCACCACTTGTGCTCGGGGTTCGGCTGGTAGAAGGCGATCAGCTCGATGTAGGAATCATCCTGGAACGAGATCAGCGCGTTATGGGTGCCGACGGGATGCCGGCCGCCGGGCACCACCGTGAACCCCAGCGCTTCGTAATTCCCGATCGCGGTCGTCAGGTCGGGAACGGCGATCACCAGGTGGTCGATCCCCCTCAGCACTACCGGCCCTTCGTTCCCCCCCTCACCCTCCCCTCTCCCCCTCGAAGGGGGAGAGGATTAAGGTGAGGGGGTCCAGCTGCCAATAGTTGGCCCCGCACTACCGGGCTCCCAGGGCGGGCGCCACCTCATTGAGGAATCGCCGGAGCTGCCCCCGCTGGTCCCAGGACGTCAGCCTGAGCGTGATGTGCCCGAGCCCCGCGTCCAGGTAGGCCCTGAGCTCCGCGATGCACTGCTTCGGACTGCCGGCCGCCGTCCAGCCTTCGACGAAGGCCGCGCTGAAGTTGGCCGTGTAGTACGTGTCGAGAAAGCGCTTGCTTTCCTCCAGCGCGGCCTGCCGGTCCTCGTTGATGTGGATGTTGTGGTAGAGGGCGCTCCCCAGTCGGGCGGGGTCGCGGCCCTCTTCGCGCGCCAGGGTCGTGATGCGGGCCCACTGCGCGCGGAACTCATCCGGGCTCACCTTGTTGGTCATCCAGCCGTCGGCGTAGCGCGCCACGCGGCGCAAGTTGCGCTCGACGACAGCGGACGGGGCGCTGGCGCCGCCCTTCCACGTGAGCCCGGTCGGGTTGCTGGCGATCCAGATCGGGCAGGGGTTCTGCGCCGGCTGGGGCTGGACCGTCACGTTCTCGAACTGGTAGAAGCGGCCGTGGTGAGAGACGCTCTTCTCGTGGAAGAGCTTCTTGAGGATGACGATCCCTTCCTCCAGCCGCTCCATTCGCTCGCCGGATCTGACCCCCATGACGGCGTGCTCCAGCGCCTGGGCCGCGCTCTGCTCGTTCGGGCCCCCGAGACAGACGGTGAGCCACGCTCGGCCTTCGGAGAGGACGTCGAGGCTCGCCCATTGCTGCGCGAAGAGGACCGGATGACGGTGGACGAACGTCGCGAGGCAGCCCACCCCGAGTCGCAGCGTGCTGGTCACGCCCGCGAGGGTGGAGAGCAGGGCGACCGACTCCAGGCGCGGCTTGGCGAGGAGGCTGTCGCCCACCCACAAGGCGTCGAAGGCGCCGGCGGCCTCGGCCTCTTCCGCCAACTCGATGAGGTCCCGCGCGCGGATAGCGCCGAGAACGACGGCGCGGTTGGCCAGCGTCAGGCCGAACGACGGGCGAGCCAAGAAGCTTTAACCCAGATCATTCACGTCCCCACCCGGCACCCTCACCCCAGCTCTCTCCCTCCGAAGGGAGAGGGGGCTCTTTCGGTTCCCTCGCCCCCGGCGGGGGA
>CAYJUC010000340.1:0-4502 GCA_964372605.1 uncultured bacterium
ACTGCGGCACCAAGCTCCCGCCCGCCGCGAAGTTCTGTCCCGAGTGCGCGCATCCCGCTGGTACCCGCGCTCTGTCGGGATCATGGCCCTCTTCGGGGCGCCCCTGGCTCACGAGGACCACGCGGTGCGGGCCTGCTACGCGGCGCTTCGGATGCAGGAGTCCGTGAAGCGCTACGCGGAGGAGGTGCGCCGCTCCGACGGGATCGAGGTCCAGATCCGGGTGGGGCTCAATTCGGGGGAAGTGGTCGTCCGCTCCATCGGCAGCGACCTGCACATGGACTACACGGCGGTGGGGCAGACGACCCACCTGGCGGCGCGGATGGAGCAGCTGGCGACGCCGGGGAGCATTCGGCTCACGGCCGAGGCACTCAGGCTGGCGGAGGGGTTCATCCAGGTCAGCTCGCTCGGTCCGGTCCCGGTCAAGGGGCTTCCGGAGCCGGTGGAGGTGTTCGAGCTGGTGGGGGCGGGGGCCGCCCGCCGGCGGCTTGAGGCGGCCGCCGCGCGCGGGCTGACCCGCTTTGTGGGGCGGCAGACGGAGCTGGAGGCCCTTCGCCAGGCGCTGGAGAAGGCCAGCGCGAGCCATGGGCAGGTCGTGGGGGTGGTGGGCGAGCCCGGGGTCGGCAAGTCCCGTCTCTTCTGGGAGTTCACGCATTCCCATCGGACCCAGGGGTGGCTCATTCTCGAGAGCGGCTCGGTTTCCTACGGCAAGGCCACGCCGTATCTCCCGGTCAGCGATCTGCTCAAGGGCTACTTCCAGGTGGAGGCGCGGGACGATCACCGGAAGATTCGGGAGAAGGTCACGGGGAAGCTTCTCACCCTGGATCGGGCGCTGGAGCCGACGCTTCCAGCCTTCCTGGCCCTCCTGGACGTCCCGGTGGAGGATCCAGCGTGGCAGGCCCTCGATCCTCCCCAGCGCCGGCAGCGGACGCTGGAGGCGGTGAAGCGCCTGCTGCTCCGGGAGAGCCAGGTTCAGCCGCTCTGCCTGGTCTTTGAGGACCTTCACTGGACCGACTCCGAGACCCAGGCCTTCCTCGACGGCCTGATCGAGAGTCTCCCCACAGCCCGCATCCTCCTCCTGGTCAACTATCGCCCGGAGTACCAGCACGGCTGGGGGTCGAAGACCTACTACACGCAGCTCCGGATCGACCCGTTGCCGCCGGAGAGTGCGGAGGAGCTGCTCGAAGCCCTCCTGGGAGCGGACCCCGCGCTGCGGCCGCTCAGGTTGCTTCTGATCGAGCGGACGGAGGGGAACCCCTTCTTTCTGGAGGAGAGCGTCCGGACCCTGGTGGAGACGCAGGTCCTGGTGGGCGAGCGGGGCCGCTATCGCCTGGCGAAGGCGCTTCCGAGTATCCAGGTGCCGGCCACGGTCCAGGCGGTGCTGGCGGCGCGCGTGGACCGACTCCCCCCGGAGGAGAAGCGGCTTCTTCAATCCGCCGCGGTGATCGGCAAGGACGTGCCCTTTGGCCTCCTCCAGGCCATCGCCGAGCTTTCAGAAGAAGAGCTCCGTCGCGGCCTCACCCATCTTCAGGCTGCCGAGTTCCTCTACGAGGCGAGCCTCTTCCCCGAGCTGGAGTACACCTTCAAGCACGCCCTCACTCACGAGGTGGCGTATGGTAGCCTCCTCCAGGAGCGTCGGCGAGCTTTGCACGCCCGAATCGTAGAGACGATCGAGGCGCTCCATCGCGATCGCCTCGCAGAGCAGGTCGAGCGGCTCGCCCACCACGCGTTTCGGGGCGACCTGTGGGAGAAGGCGATCACCTACCTCCGGCAGGCCGGGGCCAAGGCCTCCGCCCGCTCGGCCCACCGGGAGGCGCTCGGTTACTTCGAGCAGGCATTGACGGCGCTGACCCATCGCCCCGAGACCCGCGAGACGCTGGAGCAGGCCATCGATGTCCGCTTCGACCTTCGAAACGCGCTCTTCCCGCTGGCAGAATTCGGGAGGATCGAGGGGTATCTCCGCGAAGCCGAAGCCCTGGCCAGGACGCTCGACGATCAGCGGCGACTCGGGTGGGTGTCGGCCTATATGTGCAGCCATCAGCTGCAAACTGGCGGTCACGCCACCGACGTGCGCAAGTTCGCACAGAGGGTCGAGGCGATCGGGGAGATGCTCAGCGATGTTCCGCTCCAGGTCGCAGCTCAGTACTACCTTCTCTTGGCTTGCCACCTCTCGGGCGACTATCGAGGGACCGAACACGTCTGTCGGAGACTGATGCAGTCGCTACAAGGCGATCGGACCCGTGAACGGTTCGGTCTCGCGCAGTTTCCCGCTGAACTGTCCCGGTCGTACTTGACGCGCACCCTCGCCGAGCGCGGAGTGTTCGACGAGGGAGACGCTCACGGACAAGAAGCCATCCGGATTGCCGAAGCGCTCGATCACCCGTTCAGCATCGTCTGGGCATGTCTGAGTCTCGCATATCTCAACAGCGTCAGGGGGGAACTGAGCGAGGCCGCCCGCCTGCTCGAACGCGCGGTCGCTCAGTGCCGCGATTGGAACATCACGGCCTGGACCCCGATCGCGATGGCGTCTCTGGGTCACGTGTGCGCCTTGTCGGGGCGCATCAGGGAGGGCGTCTCCTGGCTGCAGCAGGCCCTGACAGCCTACGAGTCCGCGGGGATGGGATATTTCCACTCAATCAGCGTCGTGCAGCTCGGCGAGGCGTACCTGCTCGCGGACCAGGTCGAGGACGCCCGCGCCTGCGCCGACCGCGCCGTGATGCTCGTCCGCGAGCGCGGTGAACGCGGCTATGAGGCGTGGGCCCTCCGCCTCCTTGGCGAGATTGCCTCGCATCATCACCGTCCCGACGTGGCGACGGCCGAAGCGCACTACAGCGCCGCAATGGCCCTGGCCACCGAACTCGGGATGCGCCCCCTCGTTGCCCACTGCCACCTCGGTCTCGGCAAGCTCTATCGCAGCACCGGCAAGCGGGAGCAAGCCCATGAACACCTCACCACTGCGACAACGATGTACCGCGAGATGGACATGCGGTTCTGGCTGGAGCAGACGGGGGCGGAGATCAGGAAGGCGAGCTGAACGATGTTGGCTTCCGTTCCGATTGCACCGGACGGCCGAGGCCGGCCGGGGGTGCGTGTGGAGCAAAGCCCGGGGGTCGGATTGTTGCCGTCCGCTTCGACGAAGGCGAGCGCCCGGCTTCGCCCCGACCAGCGGGAGGCCGCGGAGCGGGCCCACGCCGCGCACCAGCAGCACTGCCCGGTCGCGCGGAGCCTCCGGCGCCCGGTCGAGATCGCCATCGAGCCGCACCTGGAGGACGAGGGCTGACCCCGATAGCCGGGACCCGTGATATGGTATGGGTATGGTGAAAGTGACGTTCACGCTGGACGATGGGACCGTGGGGTGCCTGCGGGACACCGCCCGGCGTCTCGACCAGCCGCAGAGCGCGGTCGTCCGGGCCGCTATCCGCGACTATGCGAGCCGTGTGGGGCGGCCCAGCGAGCGTGAGCGGCGCCGGCTGCTGCGAGTGCTGGATGACGTGATCGCCCGCCTTCCCGGCCGGATGTCTGCCCGCGTGCGAGCGGAGCTGGCCGAGATTCGCGCCAGCCGGCGGCAGGGGGGCCGGCATCATTCGGTGGCCGAGCCCTGATCCATCTGGACACCTCGGCCCTCGTGGCTGCGCTCTGCGGCGAGCGGACGAGCGCCGTCCGGCTTCGAGGCTGGGTTGAGGAGGGCGAGACGTTTGGACTCAGCGCGCTCGTCCTCTACGAGTGGCTGCGCGGCCCGCGGAGCACCGACGATCTCGAGGCCCAGGAGGCGCTCTGCCCGAGTGCCCGAGCGATCGCGTTCGGAGCCGAGGAAGCGGCGTTGGCCGCTCGCCTGTACCGGGCCCTACGACGGCCACGGGCCCGGGTGATCGGCCTGGCCATCGCGGCGTGCGCCCTGACGCATGAGGCCGCACTGTGGACGCTGAACCCGGAGGACTTCCGCGACATCCCGGGTCTCCGGCTTGCCGCCTAGAACCCTCGGAGGGGGGCACGGCCCCCCTTCCGAAACCTCCCCCCAAAGATTGCGCGGGCGAAGCCCGCGCTCGAACGGCGAGCGGGCATGGGTTTCTGAGACGTGGCACGATGACGTGTCCCCAGTGCGGTCACGCTAACCCCGCGCTCTCGAAGTTTTGCCTGGAGTGCGGGGCGCGCCTGTCGGTCCGGTGCCCGGCGTGCGGTGCCGAGCTCCCGGGAGGCGCCAGGTTTTGCAACGAGTGCGGGCAAGCGGTCGGCGCGCCGGGGGCCGCCCCCACTCAGCCCGTGCGCTTCGCCTCGCCGGAGACCTACACACCCAAGCACCTCGCCGAGCGTATCCTCACCTCGAGGGCCGCCCTCGAAGGGGAGCGGAAGCAAGTGACGGTCCTCTTCGCCGATCTCAAGGGCTCGATGGAGCTCCTGGCTGACCGGGACCCGGAGGAGGCGCGGAAGATCCTGGACCCGGTGCTGGAGCGCATGATGGAGGCCGTCCACCGCTACGAGGGGACCGTGAACCAGGTGATGGGCGA
>CAYJUC010000341.1:0-4478 GCA_964372605.1 uncultured bacterium
CGCTCCCCGGGGAACCGGGGGATCACCTTCGTCCGGCGCCGGCTCTCCCCGAACGTCCGCTCCAGGAGGTTCGTGGTCCGGATCCGCTTCCGGTGCTCCCCGGGGAAGCACAGGGACGTGCAGCACTCCCCCAGGTCCTTCTCCAGACACTCCATGGCCGAGGGGAACCGGGCGCGGAACCGGGCGAGGAGCGCCCGGCCCCGCCGGAGCGCCGTCCGGTGATCGGGGGCGAGGAAGACCTGCTGGAGCAGGGGCTTGAGCTCCCGCTGGGTCAGGCGGGGGAGCGTGGCCAGGATGTTCCGCATCTTATGGACCTGGCAGCGCTGCCGGCGCACCCGGGGGAACACCTGCTTGACGGCCCGGAGCAGCCCGGGGTGGCCCTCCAGGATGAGGAGGAGCGGCTCCCCCAGCCCCCGGGCCGTGAGGTCATGCAGGAAGGCCACCCAGGCATCCGTGCTCTCCCGGGGCCCGAGGCCAAGGTGCAACAGCACCGCCCGGCCGTCCTCCAGGAGGGCGGAGGCGGCCAGAATGCCTTCTTTCTCGGTGCTCCCCGCCCGCACCGCATGGAACTGGCCGTCCCGGAAGAGGGAGACCACCTGGAGGGCGCTGAGGTCGCGCTGGCGCCAGGCGTCGAAGTCGGCCTGGAGGCTCTTCGCCGCCCGGCTGGCAGTACGCCGCGAGAAGCGGCCCCCGAAGACCTCGGTGTAGAGGCCCTCGATATCGCGGGCGGAGAGGCCCCGGACGTAGGCGCGGGTGACCAGGGCGCGCAGCTCGGGGGTGGTCTGGGCCCACCCCGCGGGCAGCTGCACCTGGAAGGGTTCGGGGGTGCTGCGCACCTTCGGGGGGCGGAGAGCGAGGGGGCCGGCCTCGGTCTTCAGCCGATGGGTGCCGGAGCCGTTCCGCCAGCCGCGCGGGGTGGTGCCCCGCTCGTAGTGGCCCCGCCCCAGGAAGGCGGCGACCTGCTCCTCGAGGCCGACCTGGAGCAGGTCCTCCGCCGCCCGGGCGACGAACTGGCGGAGGGGGTGGCCCAGCGGGGCAGCCTGGAGCTGGGCGGTCAGGGCTTCCCGCATCCGGGTACTCGGTGGTATCCTCTGCATGGCGTAGGGGCTCCTTTCTCCGTCCCGTGGGACGGTCCGGTGTGGCTACCGGAAGGGTACCCTACGCCTTTCCATTTTTACACCGAAGATAGGACATCACCGCGCTCGTCGCGAGCACCCTCTATGGGTGCAACGCGGTGGCTATCTTCTTACCCGCACCCGGCGAGGGCGAACGCCAGCCGCCCCGAGCCTGATGGTGACATCAGCGCTGGCTTAAGTTCCTCGGCGCTCTGGTCGGGTGGCTAGCGCTTTGGTTCTTAATGCGCAAGTTTGGTGGCTGCGTGCTCGGTGAGTCCGCCGCCGATGTCGGGGCGTGGGATGCTTCTGACGCTCTCGTGGCTTTCGTTGGCATCACCGCGTACTTACCAAACACCGTGGTTTCTCTTGTGTTCGGCGTTGGTGGTCTGGCTGGTAAGCTCGCTGAGGTTCTCTCGGCATGGGTCGCGCGCCGCTGGTTTCCCCTACCCCCAACCTTGCGTTCCAAGGGACGCGCCACAAGCGGCGCGCGTCTGAGCCTGGACGTTAGGCTGCTTGGCCATGGGAAACGTCCCCTGCACCGAATTCACTACGTTCCATCAGTTCCGCGATGAATGTTCGCGGCTGCATGACTGTCCCTTCGATCTCGACACTGCCGTTTTCGATCCAGACGTCGGAATCTGGCGAGGCGTCTTTCTCCGTCCGCTGCATGACTCCACTCGAGTCGTAAGAAAGAGGAAGTGGCTGGTGTTCACCAGGGACTACTACCCGGTTCTCGAGACCGTAGTGACTGTCAGGGCGGTCCACAAAGTAACGGTTCATGACCGAGCGCGCATCGGAACTTACACTTTCAACGCCATCGAGCCGACTGCATCGGGTTGCCGACTACTGTTTAACGAGAACCTCGAAATCGACTTGGATTTTAAAGGTGAGCCCCGTGGAGATCTCCGCGAACGCGAACTGGGGGATCGCCGCGGCTACGTGACCTCACTGGTCCTCGTGGATTTCGGTTTTCGAGTGGAGCAGCCTAAGAAGGGCGTGGAGCCGGCTGCCGATGATGCAACCCAGCGTAACCGAGACGGCGGCGGGTCGGCGCCAATCCGTTAACCAGACCAAGAAGTAGTTAGGCGAGCGATGGAGATTCCAAAATCAATATGGCTGGTTGTACCAATACTTTGTCTCTACGGATTGGGAAACGGCTATTGGTTTATTCATTCGCCAAATTGGGTAAACGTCATATTCGCACTCATGCCGTTGGTTGGAATCTATGGGCTGCTCCGTCGGAAGGCTTGGTCACAGTATATAATTTACTCGCTCTTTCTCGTCATGGTGGCTGCGGTCGCATTTAACACTTGGGAGGCAATCAAGAGGGGGGCGTGGCCGTACGCGGGCGTATTGGAAAATGTAATATCTTTATTGCCAGTGAGTATTACATTTGTGCTGGGCGCAGCGTGTTGCATTGTTGTATTTAGATATTTCCGTAAGGTCTGCACAACATAGAGGAGTTGCTGTCTAACGACCGGCTGAGGCTGGGGGCTCAGGAGGCTTCGCCCGGCGCGGTTGAACTCCAGCGTTGGTCGGCGTGAGCAGGTGCCGGGAGTCAAGCGGTGGACGGCCCGGCCAAGGGGCAGTCCGTCATGTAGCAGTGGGAGCGCATGCTCGCCGTCTGGTACGAGACCGTCGGCTACGACCGGCGAACCGGGAAGCCGCTGCCGGAGACGCTGCAGCGCCTCGGGCTCGACTGGCTCGGCCGGGACCTCTGGGGGGCGTAGTGGTGGGGCGGACCCAGAGCGTGCACGCCACGATTGAGGTGATGTCCTGGGTCACCCGCTTCGTGGGAGGCGACGGCTCGGGCCGCCGGGAGTACGCGGAGCCGGTCGCGTCGGGCGAGACCGTCCGGGCGGTCCTCAAGCGCTTCTCCGCCCGCCATCCGGAGCCGGACCGGGCCCTGTGGGACCCTCCAACGCGGGACCTGGGCCCGCACATCGAGGTCCTGGTCAACGACGCGGTCCTCGGCATCTCCCATACCCTCGACTCCCCCCTGAAGCCCGGCGACCGCATCAGCCTGGTCGGGGCGTTCATGGGTGGCTGAGCCGCGGCGGGCAGGAAATCCAGCCTGGACTGGCAGCTTGACAGTCGTTACCTCCGGCGGTAACATTCCGAGATGGGCAAGATCGGTCGGGGCGGGTACGCCTTCGTCACCTGGAAAGGCGACCACACTCCCCGCCACGTGCATGTGTACCGGGACGGGAAGCTGGTGGTCAAGTGGGACCTTGAGAACAAGAAGCCAATGAAGGGAAAAGCCTCGCGGAAGGTTCTTGCGCTCATCAATCAGCTTGAGTCTGAGGGCATCCTATGAAGATCCGCAGCGTTTCTCACAACAACCGGAAGAAAGCGTTCGAGGTCAAAACGTCGACGAGGACGTTCCTGCTCCCATACGCCAAGGTCAGCCCAGCGCCGACGCGAGACAACGGAATTGCCCGAATCTTCGTCGATCCCGAACTCGGGCGGGAAGGGTTCACTTACGTCCTGGAATCCGGGAAAGAGGGGACCGTACATATCGAGCAGGTCCTGGAATACAATCAGGATCCGAGCTTCCTTCGTGATGCGCTGCTCTACAAGCTCACCATCGAGGCTCAGAAGCGAGTCGACACCAGCCCTCTCGCGAAGCGCGAGATTATCCGACGACTCGGGACCTCCGCCACGCAGTTCTACCGCCTACTTGATCAGACGAACTACCGGAAGTCCGTTGATCAGTTGCTCTCGCTTCTTCACGTCCTTGACTGCGATGTCGCTCTTGTCGTACGAGCGAAAAGCGCCTGAAGGAAGCACGCAGCATCCCCACGGCATGCTTCCGCCGGCGGATGCGCCACGAGCCGTGCTATCGAAAGCGTCGGGCCGAGCGGTCCGCCGGTGATGCCGATCGCTAGACTCAGGGGAACGGAGAACAATGGAAAGAAAACGCGTTGGCATCGTCCTCTTTGAGAACATCGAAGTCCTCGATTTCTGCGGGCCGTTTGAGGTTTTCTCTGTCACTCGCCTTGACGAGGAGAAACGGCGAGAAGAGCCCTCACCCTTTGAAGTACTGCTGGTGGCTGAGAATCTCGACCCTGTCACGACGACAGGCAACATGAAAGTCATTCCTCACTACACATTTAAGAACTGTCCGCGCCTCGATATTCTTGTTGTCCCCGGCGGTTGGGGCACACGAAAGGAGCTGAACAACCCGGTCATGCTCGACTGGTTGCGCGCTCGTGCCGCAGAGGTCGAAACGCTGACTTCGGTTTGCACGGGATCCATGCTGCTGGGATTCGCTGGGCTGCTGAACGGACTCCACGCGACCACTCACTGGCGGTCGCTGGATTGGATGCGTGATTCCTTTCCGTCGGTAACCGTGGAGTACGA
>CAYJUC010000342.1:0-4453 GCA_964372605.1 uncultured bacterium
CGATGCATGCGACGGTGGAGCCGGCGGAGTCTCCCCTCACCCCCGAGAGCTGGGGAAAGCTGGGGATGTGGATCTTTCTCGTGGGAGACGCCATGGGATTCGGCACGCTGCTCGCCGGGTATGGCGCCCTGCGGTACGGCAGCGCGGACTGGCCCAACCCCTTCCAGCACCTCGGCATCAACCTCACCGCCTTCATGACCTTCCTCCTGATCTGCTCGAGCGTGACGATGGTCAAGGGGCTCGAGGCGGTCAAGGACAGGGACCGAGGCAAGGCGAAGATGTATCTCCTCCTGACCGCCATCGGGGGCGCCTGGTTCCTCGGGCTCCAGGCCTACGAGTGGACCAAGCTGGCCCAGGAGGGGCTGAAGATCTGGGGCAATCCCTGGGGGGCCTCTCTGTTCGGCACCACCTTCTTCATCATCACGGGGTTCCACGGTCTCCACGTCACGGGCGGAGTCATCTACCTCTTCGCCATGCTGTTTCTGGTGTCCAATCCCGCCAACGTTCTCGGACCGGGATGGACGTACAACGTGGTGGAGATCTTAGGCCTCTACTGGCACTTCGTGGATCTGGTCTGGATCATGGTGTTCACGTTCATCTATCTCCTATAAACTTCGAAGGGGGCCTCGACGGCCCCCTCCGAGGCCTCCCCCAGAAAAGGGTTGCGCGGGCGAAGCCCGCGCTCGAAGCAGGGGAACACCGAAGAGGAGATGCGGAGGGGGCACATGGCGGAAGAGCACGCGAGCCCGAACTACTGGATGATCTGGCTTTACCTGTTTATCCTGACGGTGGTCGAGATCGCCGTCATCTTCACGCCCATGGCGAGGGTCCTGATCGTCGTTTCCCTGATCGCGCTCGCCCTGGCCAAGGCGGTGATGGTCGCGACGTACTTCATGCACCTCAGGTTCGAGCCCCGCACCCTGGCGCTGATCGCGGCGACGCCCCTCTTTCTGGGGGCCCTCCTGGTGTTCATCCTGCTCCCGGACCATTCCGCGGTCCCGCACAAGACCACCGGGGTGGCCAAGCCCGCGGCCGTCGAGAAGCGCTGATTCGCATCGATCTGGGCACGGGGCGGCTCCCGAGGCCGCGGCGCTCCTGATGAAAGATCGCTTGGTTCTGCCGGTGATCGGCGCGCTGTCGTCGTTGGTGGTCCTCGGCGTGGGGGCGGTGCTGCTGGGCCAGCAGGGGGCGGTCCGCCGCCATGATGGCGGCTCGGCCTTGCCCGCCGTCAACGCGTTCCTCAACGGGGCGAGCGCCCTTCTGCTCACCGCCGGATACTTCTTCATCCGGCGGAAAAGAGTGACCGCCCACAAGCTCTGCATGCTGACGGCCTTCGGCGTCTCCTCCCTCTTCCTGGTCTCCTACCTGATCTACCACTATCAGGTCGGCTCGGTGCCGTTCGGCGGAACGGGGGTGATCCGCGCGGTCTACTTCCCCCTTCTGATCTCCCACATCACCCTGGCCGCGCTGATCGTTCCGCTGGCTCTGATCACCATCTATCGCGCCTGGAACGCGGAGTTCGAGAAGCATATGCGGATTGCCCGCTGGACGCTTCCGTTGTGGCTCTATGTCTCGGTCACCGGGGTCGTCGTCTACTGGATGCTCTACCGCCTTTCCCCCCCGCAATGATGACGAGCGCAACCGGATCGGGGATGAATCGGTCCGCGATCGAGGTCGAGGGCCTGGGCTTCCGGTACGGGGAGCGGCGCGCGCTCAGCGACGTGACCTTCAGCGTGTCCCGCGGAGAAATCTTCGGCCTCCTCGGACCCAACGGGAGCGGCAAGACGACGCTGTTCAAGATCCTGTCCACGCTGATGCCGGCTGCCGAGGGCCGCGCCTCGGTGCTGGGCCACGATCCGGCGCGGGCGCCGGGCCCCGTCCGGAAGCGGCTGGGCGTGGTGTTTCAGCATCCGAGCCTCGACCCGAAGCTGACGGTGATCGAGAACCTCATGCACCATGGGCATCTCCACGGGCTCTCCGGGAGCGCCCTCCGGAGCCGGGCTCACGCGCTTCTCGACCGGTTCGATCTGGGTGACCGGACCCGCGACCGCGTGGAGACGTTGTCCGGCGGCCTCAAGCGGCGGGCCGAGTTGGCGAAAGCATTGCTTCCCCGCCCGGAGCTCTTGCTCCTCGACGAGCCCTGCACAGGGCTCGATCCCGGCGCCCGCCGGGAGTTCAGCGCCTACCTGGACCAGCTGCGACGGCAGGAAGGGGTCACCGCGCTCTTGACGACCCACCTCATGGACGAGGCGGAGTGCTGCGATCGAGTCGGGATCCTGGATCAGGGGCGCTTGGTGGCCCTTGGCGTCCCTGACGAGTTGAAGCGGCGTGTGGGTGGGGACGTCGTGGTGATCCGTGCCCGCGATCCGGAGCAGTTGCGCGACAAGCTGCGGGACAAGCTCGGGCGTGAGGTGACGCTGGTGGACGGCAGCCTCAGGGTCGCCGGGACCGGCGGCCACGAGCTCGCCCGGGAGCTGGTGGAAGCCTTGCCGGGGGAGATCACGTCCGTGACCTTTGGCAGGCCGACTCTCGAGGACGTGTTCATCCACTTGACCGGCCACCGGTTCTGGGGCGGCGGCGCGTCATGAGCAGGGTTTTCCTGCCGGTGACCACGCTCTGGTGGCGGGAGATGGTGCGGTTCGGTCGGCAGAAGAGCCGCGTGGTGGGGGCGCTCGGCCAGCCGCTCGTGCTCTGGCTCTTCCTCGGGGCCGGCCTGAGCGCGTCCTTCCGGCCCCCCGGGACTCCGGAAGGGACGGGATACCTCGAATATTTCTACCCCGGCATCATGGCGCTGATCGTCCTGTTCACCGCCATTTTCGCCACCATCTCCACGGTGGAAGACCGGCGGGAGGGGTTTCTCCAAGGGGTGCTCGTGGCGCCGGTGACGCGCTCCACCATCGTGCTGGGCCAGGCCCTGGGTGGCACCACCCTCGCTTTGGTGCAAGGGCTGCTCCTGTTGCTCCTGGCGCCGGTCGCGGGCATCGCCCTGACGCTCTCAGCGGTCGTCTCGGTGGCGGCCGTGATGTTTCTCCTCGCCTTCGGGCTGACCAGCCTCGGGCTCCTGATCGCGTGGCGGATGGATTCCACCCAGGGTTTCCATGCGATCATGAACCTGATCCTGATCCCGATGTGGCTCCTGTCCGGGGCCTTCTTCCCGGCCTCGGGCCTCCCGCTCTGGCTTGTCTGGGTGATGCGGCTGAACCCGCTCACCTACGGCGTGGCCGCGCTCCGGCGCTGCCTCTACTTGCCGGGTCCCGCCTTCGCCGGAGAGCTCCCGCCCCTGGCCGCGTCACTCTCGATCACCGTCGGGTTCGCGATCCTGGCGTATTTTGGCGCGGTCTGGATGGCCCGCCGGAAGGCCGTGTAGTCTCTCGGAGGGGGGCTTTGCCCCCCTTCCGAAGCCTCCCCCCGATGCTGTTCGAGCGTGGCGGGCTCAGCCATGCCGTGAGGCAGGCCACCCGCCGCGCGAGGCCCGAGTAGGTTGCGCGGGCGAAGCCCGCGCTCGAACCAGGAGACGTAACAGTATTGGCGTTTTTCAGCATTCGTTAGGATAGGAGAGGAGGGAGGCGTTGGGAGCGTTCGCTCGCATACTCGCCGTCGTGGTCGTGGCGCTCCTCCCTGCCGGCCCTGCCTGGACGTACGAGGTGACTCCCGTGAAGGACGGTGGCTCGGTGACCGGCGCCGTGAAGTTCGTCGGCGCCCTGCCGAAGCTCGACCCCGTGCGGGTGATCAAGAACCAGGACTCCTGCGGTCGATCCAAGCCCAACGAGGCGCTCGTCCTGGGAGCCGGCAAGGGCGTGAAAAACGCGGTGGTCTGGATCGAGGGGATCACCGCCGGCAAGAAGTTCGCCGGCAAGACCGTCGTCCTGGACAACGCGAAGTGCGTGTTCCTCCCCCATGTGATGCTGACGTTTCTCGCTGAGCGGGCCCAGGTCGTCAACGGGGACGAGGTGCTCCATAACGTGAACGCCACCGGGGCCAACCCCTTCAACCTCGCCCTCCCGAACAAAGGACAGCAGATCGACATCGCCAAGCGGATCAAACGGGCCGGGGTCTCCGAGCTCAAGTGCAACGCGCACGTCCACATGCGGGGGTGGATGATCACGCTGGATCACCCGTATGCCGCCGTGACCGATGAGGAGGGCCGCTTCACCATTGACGGTATTCCGCCCGGAAAGTACAAGCTCACCATGTGGCACGAACCCTGGGTGGAGAAGGGGCGAGACAAAGACGGGCGTCCGGCGTACGGACCGCCTGTAACCCTTGCCAGGGAGATCGCCATCGCAGCCGGTGGCTCGACCCAGGTCGAGTTCGAGCTCCGATAATTCCCACGCCTGACCAGGAGTAGGAGGATGCGGAAAAACCGTCATGGTCCGGATCGCGCGCACTGGCCCGCACGGTTCGAGCGCGGGCTTCGCCCGCGCAATCAACTCGGGCCTCGCGCGGCGGGTGG
>CAYJUC010000343.1:0-4440 GCA_964372605.1 uncultured bacterium
GGGACCGAGCCGATCGCGCTGGAGCGTTGGGTGGTCGAGGACGGCGATGCGCGGCGAGATCCGCGGATAGGCGAGGAAGTGCTTGAGTTCCTTCGGCGGCACGAGGTGAGGTCGGTGGCCATGACGGACCGGATCATCGGTTGCCCACACGAGGAGGGCGTTGAGTACCCCGAGGGCCAGGTGTGCCCGCGGTGCCCCTTCTGGGCTCACCGCGATCGGTGGACGGGTGAGGTCATTCAATGACACAGCGAGCGGTCGGACCACCGGCCGCCTGCCGTCTAAATTAGCTTGCAGCAACCGGCCTTGCGCGGAAGATTCTGCTTGCCACCGTACGCGTTGTGCCTACAATGTGGCCAGCGGTTACGGAGGCGCATGATGAAAGCCCGCATCGTGAAGATCGGTGATTCCCAGGGTATCCGCATCCCAAAGTCTCTTATCCAGCAGACGGGACTGACCGGTGATGTGGAGATCTCCGTAGAAGAGGGTCGCCTGGTCATCGGTCCGGCAACACGACCGCGGTCCGGTTGGGCCGAAGCCTTCAAGACCATGGCTCAGGTTGGCGACGACAAGTTGGTCGATGGCGGCGGCGTGCTGCCGACCCGCTGGGAAGAGGATGAGTAGGGAGGACGGCGATGGCGGACTTCATGGTGGTGGACGGCGACTCCCATATCCAGGAGAAGCGGGAGGATCTCCTCAAGTATCTCGACGAGCCGTTCCGGCGGCGCTACGCCTGGCCGGACCGCCCCTGGTTGTTCTTCCCCAGGAACACCTGGGATTTTTCGCTGGGCGGGCGCTTCGGCCGCCTCGACTCGAGCGCCGCCGAGTTTCTCCGGCTGATGGATGAAGCTGGCGTGGAGCAGGTCGTCCTCTACCCCTCCATGGGGTTGGCCGCGAGCTTCGTGCAGGAGCCGGAGATGGCCGTGGCCCTCTGCCGGGCGTACAACGGCTTCGTGCACGCGGAGTACCGGAAAGCCAGCCCCCGCCTCCATCCGATGGCGCTCCTGCCGATCCAGGACATTCCGGAGGCGGCGCGGGAGCTGCGGCGCGGTGTCGTGGAGCTGGGGATGCCAGGCGGCGTGCTTCCGGCTCACACCACGCCCGGCTATCCGCTTCTTGGTGACCCGTACTATTCCCCCATCTACGAGGAAGCCGAGCGGCTCCAGTGCGTGCTCGCGCTGCACACGGGAGCCAGCCTCACCGGCGGCCCGGAGATCGACCCGTTCAAGCGGATGATCGAGGCCCACACCCTCATCCACCCCTTCGGCCAGATGCGGCAGCTCACCAGCCTCATCTTCTCGGGAGTGCTGGAGCGGTTTCCGCGGATTCGCTTTGCCTGCCTTGAGGCCGGCGCGGGGTGGGCGCCCTACTTTGTCGAGCGGGTGGACGAGGAGTACGAGAAGCGGGGCGCCGTCGAGGCGCCGGCCCTGTCCGGCCCGCCGAGCCGCTTCTTCCGGAACGGCCAGATCTACGTCCACTGCGAGGCGGGCGAAGCCATACTCCCCTACGTGCTCGCGTATCTCGGCGAGGACCACTTGATCTACTCCGGAGACTATCCGCACTGGGACAACGAGTTCCCCCAGAACATCAAGGTCCTCAAGGACCGCGGAGACATCTCGGAGAACGCCAAGCGAAAGATCCTGCGCGAGAACGCCCGCCGCCTCTATCGCCTGGGCTGAAGTCGCGTCGCGGCTGGCTGGTTTGACAACGGTGGACCCGTGCACTAATCTCGTTTGCCGGTGGAGGGAGACATGGACAAACTTCCGGTCATCGATGCGGATTCGCACGTCGAGGAGTGCGAGGCCACCTGGTCGTATCTCGAGCCCGAGTACCGCGATCGCCGGCCGATTCACCTGAACCTGTCGGGAACTCCCGGCCTGCCGCGGAACGACAGCTACTGGCTGATCGACGGCCGGATCCACGCGCGTCCCGGCATGCCCGGGAGCACGCAGAGCGGGAGCCCGGTGTCGTCCACGCTGGCCAGGGGCAAGCCCTTCACGCCCGGAAGCCAGACGCTCGAGGACGTGCCGCAACGGCTCCGCGACATAGACAAGTTCGGCATCGACATCTCGGTGCTGTTCCCCACCGCGGTGCTGACCCATCTCACCCCCGACCCGGACTTCGAGGCCGCGCTGATGCGGAGCTACAACACCTGGCTCGCCGAGCGCTGCTCGCAGGCTCCACGCCGGCTCAAGTGGGGCGCGCTGATCCCGTTTCGCAACGTGCCTGAGGCGGTGGCGGAGGTGCGCCGGGCCAAGGAGCTGGGCGCGGCCGGCGCGTTCAGCCTGGGCACCGCCGGTGACAAGTTGCTTCACCACCCGACCCACGACCCGATCTACGCCGCGCTGGTGGAGCACGATCTCCCGCTCTGCGTCCACGTCGGCTGGAGCCATCCGGGGCTCCTCGAGAGCTGCAACGACGTCTACGAGTCCTTCATGATCAGCTTCACCCTGCCCGTGTTGATGGGGTTCTTCAGCATGACCGGCGGCGGCGTTCTCGACCGCTTCCCCGGTCTCCGGGTGGCGTTCCTGGAGGCCGGCGGCGACTGGCTTCCCTACATGGTCGACCGCATGGCGCGCTACTACGAGGTGACCCGGTACAACGGCCGCCCCGTCCCGCAGCGACACGCCCGGGAATACCTGCGAGGCGGGAACATTTTCGTGAGCGTGGAAGGGGACGAACGGCTGCTCCCCACCGTCATGGAGATCCTCGGAGAGGATCAGATCGTCGCCTCCGCGGACATGCCCCACCCGGAGTCCCGCGAGAACTGTCTGGCGGAGATCGCCGAGCGGACAGACATTCCGCCGGGAGCCAAGGCGAAAATCCTCACCCACAATCCCGCGCGGCTGTTCGGGATTGACGTCACTGCCTACCAGTATGCCGCCGCCGGCGCGCCCTCTCACCCTTCCGTTCCCCCTCAGCCTTCCGCGCCCCCTCACCCTTCCCTCTCCCCCTCGAAGGGGGAGAGGATGTAAGGTGAGGGGGTGTCCAGAGAGGGAGTCCCTTCGATTCCCTCGCGCCCGGTGGGAGAGAGGGTCAGGGTGAGGGGCGTTTCCGAGGGAGAGGGACCAGCTATGACGCCGTACAGGGGAGTATTCACCGACTTCAACACCATCCTCGCCGACAAGGCCCGGCGCCTCGGCGACAAGGTCTACATCGAGAGCGTGGATCAGGGGAAGCGGATCACCTTCGACCAGCTGAACCGGGTCACGAACCGGCTTGCCCACTTCCTCCGGGCTCGGGGGATCAAAGCGAACGACCGGGTTTCCGTCCTGGCGGAAAACTCCATCGAGGCCCTCATCATCTTCTTCGGCGTCCAGCGATACGGCGCCACGCTCAACGCCATCAACCTGGAGATCCGGGAGAAGAACGTGCGGCAGATCCTCCAGGACGTGCGGCCCAAGCTCGCCCTCTGGAGCCGGGACCTCTCCCAGGACCCGCGGCCGCTGGGGGAGGGTGGGGCCGCGCCGTGGATCGCCTTCGGGGCGTGGGACGCGGAGCGGCCGTCCAAGGACGACCTGTTCGCCCTGCTCGCGGAATTTCCTGACTCGCCGGTTCCCGGGATTGCCGTGCGGAAGGACGGCCTCTGCTTCGTCAACTACACCTCCGGGACCACCGACCGGCCAAAGGGCGTCCTGGTGACCCACGACGCCTACTTCTGCCAGAGCGAGTCCACCGTCGATCGGCTGGAGGTCACCGAGGCGGACACGATCCTGGACTACCGGCACTTCAGCTGGTCCTCGCCCCAGATCGCCTCCATCGGGCCGTCGATCCAGGCAGGCGCGACCCTCGTCTTCGCGCGGCGGTTCTCGCAGAGCCACTTCTTCGACTGGATCAAGAACCACCGGGTCACCGTTGCCATCGGGATCCCAACCGCGATCAACATGCTGCTGAGCCGCCCGGTCCCGATCACAAAGGCGGAGCTGCCTCACCTCCGCTTCATGACCAGCAGCACGGCGCCCCTCTCGCTTGAGAAGCACAGGGAGTTCGAGGCCCGCTACGGGATCCCCATCGTCCAGCTCATGGGCTCCACCGAGTCCGGCTTCATGGCGGGCAACCACCCGGCCAGGCGAAAGCACGGGTCCGTCGGCCCCCCCATGCGCCACGTCGACACCCGCATCCTGGACGAAAGCGGAAACGAGTGCCCGCCCGGGCAGGAGGGGGAGGTCGTCGTCAGCGGCAGGCAGGTGTCCTCGGGACACCTGATCGATGCCAACACCGTCCAGGAGTTCCCGAAGGAGGGGCTCCGGATGGGCGACCTGGCGTACCGGGATCCCGACGGGTACATCTTCGTCACCGGGAGGAAGAAGGACATCATCATCAAGGGCGGGGTCAATATCGCCGCCATGGAGATCACCAACGTGCTCCTCCAGTATCCCACCCTGGCCGAGGCGGCCACCATCGGGGTCCCCGACGAGATCTACGGCGAAGCAGTGGTCAGCT
>CAYJUC010000344.1:0-4430 GCA_964372605.1 uncultured bacterium
GAGGCCGATGGCGCGGCTCATGTTCTCCACGTGCGTGTCGATGGGCATCAAGAGCTTCGACGGCGGGACTTCCCGCCAGAGGCCGAAGTCGGGCGGCTCCCGGCGCACCATCCAGCGGAGGAAGAGATGGAGGCGCTTGCACGGCCCACCCGCCGAGGGACGGGGGAACAGATGGCGGTAGCCGCGCGAAAGCCGCCCTCGGGGGAAGACCGGGCGGAGGTCCTGGGAGAGAAAGCCATCCACGAACCGCTCCAGCGCCGGCCCCACATCGGCATCGCCGGGCGAGTAGCCGTGGAGGAAAAACGCCCGCAGCGACCCGTGACGGGTCAGGAGCCGCTGGGCGGCGAGACAGAACGCCGAGATATCGCGGGGGCGGTTGAAGCGATAGCGGAAGTCGCGGAAGCGGGCGGCGTCCTTCAGCGGGTCGAACCCCAGGATGAACCGAAAGGGCGAGGCGCCCATCCCGGCGAGAATCAGCTCCACCTGGGGAGCGAAGAGATCGACGCGGCCATAGGCGAGGCATGAGGCGAGGAGCGCCACCACCTCGCGGTCAGCCGGGTCCGGATAGCGAAGGGGGAACTGAATCGCGTCCAGGGCCAGACGCCCGGCATAGTCGAACTCGCGGTAGAGCCGTTCGAGGGGCGCTTTGAGCGCGGCGGCGGACTTCATCAGCTCGTCTCCGGCCCATGATAGCATGATAGCACGCGTTGCTTGCGTTCCCGCGGGCGAGGTTGTTACGATAAGGCATCATTTGGCTCTTAACCGCCGGGGAGGACTCTTATGAAAAGAATGCTGGCTCTTGTCCTTGCTACTGTCCTGCTGGGCTCGCTGACTTCTCTCGGCCTGGCCGCCTACCCCGAGCGGCCGGTGAAGATGATCGTGCCGTGGGCCGCCGGGGGGGACACCGATGCGATCAAGCGGGTGTGGGCTGAGATCGCCAAGAAATACTTTCCCCAGCCCATCGTCGTCGCCAACATCACCGGAGCCTCCGGGACAAAGGGGGCCCGGGAGGCCAAGGCCTCACCCCCCGATGGCTACACGATCTACTCCACCCATGATTCCATCCACACCACCTACTACACCGGCGTGTCCGACGTGAGCCACCGGGACTTTGAGCCCATCTGCCTGACCACTTCCACACCGTCCATTCTTGCCGCGAGCCCGAACTCCCCGTGGAAAACGATGAAGGAGCTCCTCGAAGACTCCAAGAAACGCCCCGGGGAGATCAAGGTCGGGGCGACCCTCGGATCCACGAGCCACTTCTTCCCGGCCATGATCGAGCACGAGACGAAGATTAAGTGGAAGTACGTGAGCTACGAGGGGACGGCCCCGCGCATGACAGCTCTGATGGGTGGCCACATCGAGTTGGGCGAAACCAACCTCACCCAGCTCGACAAGGTGAAGGCAGGACAGATGAAGCTCCTCGCCATCGCCACCGAGCGGCGTCACCCGGAGGCGCCGGAGCTGCCGACCTTGAAGGAGCTGGGGATCAACGTCACCTACGCGTTGAACCGAGGGTTCCTGGCCCCCAAAGGCACCCCCGAGGCCGCGCTGGCCAAGCTGGAGGAGGTTTGCGCGAAAGTGGCCAAGGACCCCGCGTTTGTCGAGGCCATGACGAAACAGGGAACCGCTGTGAGCTTCATGGGGCGGAAGGCGTACTCGGACTTCCTGGAGAAGAACGACACCCTGAACGCTGAGCTGGCGAAGCTTCTGGGCTACACCCGCAAGAAATAGCCCGCGATGCGCCGGGACGCGGTGGTGGGGGGCCTTCTTGCCCTCCTGAGTCTCTTTCTGCTCCTGGAGACCCGGGAGATTCCCCACCCACCGCTCATCCCCATCAGTCCCGCCTTCTACCCCCGCGTTATTCTCTCGGTTTTCCTCTTGCTGAGCCTGTTGCTCGTGATCTCGGGAGTGCGCGCTCACCGCAGGGTCGGCCAATGGGATTGGCGGACGTGGTTCGCCCGCTACCGGCTGATCCTGGGTTCCTTTCTCCTGTTCGGTCTCTACACCCTGGTCCTTTCATTTCTTGGATACCTTCTCTCAACCCTCCTCTTTGTCACCGTGATGCAGTGGCTGCTCGGGCGCCGCGGCCTCCGGCGCCTTCCCGGAGTTCTGGCGGTCGCGGTTGGCGCTTCGGTCGGGACCTACGTGGTCTTTCAGCTCTACCTCCACGTGCTCCTCCCCCGCGGCACGCTTTTTTAGCGGCCACAGTTCGATGGAGACCTTCCTCAACGCGACCCTCGCCATCCTCGCCCCCCAGACGTTCCTCTACATGGGAGCCGGGGTCGTCGCGGGGCTCATCGGAGGGGCGATCCCCGGGGTGACCATCACCATGACCATCATCCTGGTTCTTCCCTTCACGTTTGGCATGACTCCGCTTCAAGGCCTGGCCACTATGATCGGGGTCTATGTGGGCGGGGAATCCGGGGGGCTGATCTCGGCCACGCTCCTCGGGATCCCGGGAACGCCCTCAGCCGTCGCCACCACCTTCGAAGGTTTCCCGATGGCGCGCAAAGGCGAAGCCGGGCGCGCGGTATGGCTCGGGATCTGGGCCTCGCTTCTAGGCGGGCTCCTCGCCGGAATCCCCCTGGTGGTAGGAGCGCTCCAGCTCGCCGCCCTCGCGGTCAAGTTCGGTCCCTGGGAGTACTTCTCGCTGTTCGTCCTCACGCTCACTATCGTGGCGAGTCTCGCGGAGCAGTCGCTCATCAAGGGCCTGCTCTCGGGGGTCTTCGGGCTCCTCGTCACCGCGGTGGGGGGCGATCCCCTGATGGGGGTGGCCCGGTTCACTTTCGGGACCGACTTTCTCCTCGGAGGATTCCAGTTCCTCCCGGTCCTGATCGGAATCTTCGCCTTCTCACAGCTCATGAAAGACGTCGAAACCATGGGAGCTGGGGGGCAGGGCCCCCTTCTCGGAAAGAACGTGGATCTGCGGGTGAATCACTTAAAGATCATCGGAGAGATCCTCCGCCAGCCCTGGAACCTCGTTTGGTCGACCCTGATCGGGCTCTGGATCGGCATCCTTCCCGCCATCGGCGGGTCGGCCGCGAACATCATGGCCTACGACCAGGCCAAGAAGCTCTCCAAGCACCCGGAGAAGTTCGGCACCGGAATCTCCGACGGAATCATCGCGAGCGAATCCTCGAACAACGCCAACATCGGCGGCTCGCTCATCACCATGATGGCCTTCGGAATCCCGGGGGACGCGGTCACGGCGGTGATGCTGGGCGCCCTGATCATCCACGGGATCCAACCCGGTCCCCTCTTCGTCACCACCCACACGGGCGTGGCCTACGGGATGTTCGCCGCCTACTTCCTGGCCCATTTCCTGACCGTCGTGGTGGAGTGGGCCTTGCTCCGGTACTTCCTTCGTGTGATCCTGGTTCCCCAGGCCATCCTGACCCCGATTATTCTGGTTCTTTGCGCCATCGGCTCGTTCGCGCTCAACAACATCATCGAGAACGTCTGGACCTTCTTCTTCTTCGGGATCATCGGCTATCTCATGGTGAAGTTCGGCTTCCCCCTGGCCCCGATCATTCTCGGGGTCGTGCTGGGGGACCAGCTCGAGGTCAACTACATCCGGGCGGTCATGACCGACGCCGATCCGTGGCTCTTCCTGATCCGGCCGATCTCGGGAGGTCTCCTGGCGCTGTCGGCCGCTTCCGTCGCCGTGTCTCTCTGGCAGCGAAGGCGGCGAGCGCCGGCCGCGGCTGAGGCCGAACCCGAGATGTGAAGCACGTTGGGGTCCTCGATGGCTCGCAGCAGAATTACCCGGCAGTTTTCTTCCGGAGGGGTGATCTACCGGAAGGGCCAGGCGGGGGTCGAGGTGGCCCTGGCAAGCCGGACCGATTTCGGCGGGCGGAGGGTCTGGTGCCTCCCCAAGGGTTTGATCGAGCCGGGCGAGACGGCGGAAGCCACGGCGCGGCGGGAGGTGCGGGAGGAGACGGGGCTCCTGGGCGAGGTCGAGGCCAAGCTCGGCGATATCCAGTACTGGTCCCGGACGCGCGAGGAAGGACGGGTCTACAAGAAGGTCAGCTTCTATCTCCTCCGCTATCAGGAGGGAGATGTCGCGGATCACGACCACGAGATGACCGAGGTCCGGTGGGTCTCCCTGGGTGAGGCCATCGCGCTTGCCAGCTACAAGACCGAACGCGAGATCCTCGAAAAAGCGGCTCAGCAGCTCACGAGTCCCCCTCACCCTCCCCTCTCCCCCTCAGGGCCCTCAGGGGGAGAGGATTGAGGTGAGGGGGTGTATGGGAGGCGTGCAATGATCCGTGTGGGAATCTTCGGGCTCGGAACAATCGGACGGCAGGTCGCCCGCGCTGTGGAAACGGGGATGCCGGGCATCTCGCTGGCGGGAGGAACCGGGCGGGATCAAGTCAAGGCCGAAGCGTTCCTGGCCACCCTCCCCTCGAAGCCTCCGCTCCTCTCTC
>CAYJUC010000345.1:0-1315 GCA_964372605.1 uncultured bacterium
AGCGCTGCTGAATGGGGACGTACGTGGCGCGCGTCAGACCCGTGTACTCCGCCCGCGGGCGGATCAACCTGTTGTTGGCGTGCTGCTCCAGGACATGGGCGGACCAGCCGGCGACCCGGCTCAAGGCGAAGATGGGGGTGAACTGATCCGTGGGGATCCCCATGGCGGCGTAAGCGGCGCCGGAAAAGAGATCGACGTTGGGGTAGAGGTGTTTCTCCTCGACTATGACGCGGGCCACCGTGTTCAGGATCTCGACGTTGGCGGTGCTCCCCGCGCGGCGGCCCAGCTCGGTGGCCAGCCGTTGCAGGTGCTTCGCGCGCGGGTCTTCGACGCGATAGACGCGATGCCCGAAGCCCATGATCCGCGCCTTGTCGGCCAGGGCCTTCCGGATCCACGCCTCCGCCTTGACCGGGTCCTTGATCTTTTCAACCATGAGCATCACCTGCTCGTTGGCGCCGCCGTGAAGCGGTCCCTTGAGCGCCCCGATGGCGGAGGTCACGGCCGAGTGGAGGTCCGACAGCGTGGCGGCGGTCACGCGGGCGGCGAAGGTGGAGGCGTTGAACTCGTGGTCGGCGTGGAGGATCAGCGCCACGTCAAAGGTCTTGACGGCCAGGTCGTCCGGCTTCTTCCCCGAGAGCATGTAGAGAAAGTTGGCGGCCAGGGAGAGGCGGGGGGTCGGGGAGACAGGATCCTTGCCCCGGCGGATCCGCTCCCACGCCGCCACCAGGGTCGGCATCTGGGCCGTGAGGCGGATCGCCTTGCGCAGCGTGGCCTCCCGAGAGTTGTCCCCGGCGTCGGGGTCGAACGCCGAGAGGGCCGACACCCCGGTGCGGAGCACATCCATGGGCGGCGTCTTCCGCGGCAGGGACTTCAAGATTGCGTGGAGCTTGGGCGGGAGGCGCCGCGCCGCGGCCAGGGCCTGGACGTGGCGCTCCAGCTCCTTCCTGGTCGGGAGCGCGCCGTTCCAGAGGAGATAGGCGACCTCCTCGAAGCTCGAGTGGGCGGCAAGATCGTCGATGTCATACCCCCGGTAGAGGAGCCGCCCCTCTTTCCCATCGATAAAACAGATCTCTGAGGTCGCGACCACGGCATCTTCGAGACCGGCCTTAACGAGTGTGCTCATAACTCTCCCTGCAAAGATGGACGGGTTTTCGCCTCGGACAACCTACTCGGACCAGCTTTTTTGTATCACAGTCGAGGGATTGCTTCAAGGCTTGCCGCGGGCCATGATTTTCCCGTATCCTCACAGGCCGGCTGCACCCGATAGGCGGGCGTGGCGGCAGCCCGGGTGCCCGCCGCTGCTGATAGGCGGGCG
>CAYJUC010000345.1:1415-4383 GCA_964372605.1 uncultured bacterium
GCCCGCCGCTGCTGATAGGCGGGCGGGGCGGCAGCCCGGGTGCCCGCCCAAGGTCAAAGATCGAGGGAGACGGGACGCTGTGGACTATCGCCTTCCGGTGATCGATTACTATGATCACCATCCGATCAACGAGGCGCAGATTCTCGCCTCTCTGGCCCGCAGGGGAAAGCCGCCTGGGACGCTCGCGCCGGAGGACCTCTTCGATCTGGATCAAGACCATTACGGGGGGCGGGAGGCTGTTGAGGCCTTGGCCCGGGCTGCGGGGATCGCCGGAGAGAGCCGGGTTCTGGATGTTTGCGCCGGCCTCGGCGGCCCGGCCCGCTTCCTGGCCTGGCGATACGGCTGCCGGGTCACGGGGATCGACCTCACGGAGTCTCGCTGCCGTGGGGCGACCAGGCTGACCCGGCTGGTCGGCCTCACCCACCGGGTCACCTACGTTCGGGGCGACGCCGCGGCGCTTCCCTTCGCCTCCGGAAGCTTCACCGCCGTCGTAAGCCAGGAAGGATGGCTCCACATCCCCGACAAGGAGCGGTGTGTGCGGGAGTGCTTCCGGGTGCTGGCGCCCGGCGGACGGCTCGCCTTCACCGACTGGACCGCCGGACCGAAGCTCTCACCCCGCCAGCGGAGCCAGCTCCAGAAGTGGATGGCGGCAGTTCACGTGGAGAGCCTCGACGGGTATCAGCAGCTCCTGGCGCGGGCGGGGTTTGCCGGGATCGAGGCGGAAGACCTCACCGGGGAGTGGCGGTGGATCATGAGAGAGCGTCTGACGAAGCACCAAAAGCTGAAGGACGAAGGGGTGGCGCGCTTCGGCCGGGCCCGCTACGCGGAATACAGTCAGCTCTATGCCTTCTTCGCGGGGCTCCTGGAGAACGGCAAAATCGGCGGCGGCCGCCTTTGCGCCAGCAAGCCCGGCGGATCCTCCCCCCTCACCTTAATCCTCCCCCCCTGATGGGGGAGAGGGCGGGGTGAGGGGGATTAGGGTTGCTGGATGGCGGTGAGCTTCCAGGGGCCGCGGCCCACCGGGCGGACAAAGGTCCAGTACTCCTCGAACTTCACCGGTTCTGTCCGGCTCCCTTCCACTACCCGGCCCGTGGCTTCATCCACCGTGTAGTCGAGCAGGCTCGCCAGGAAGCGGGCCGTGACGTAGTC
The DNA here is from genome assembly GCA_964372605.1 of uncultured bacterium. Classification (GTDB taxonomy): domain Bacteria; phylum Methylomirabilota; class Methylomirabilia; order Rokubacteriales; family CSP1-6; genus CAYJUC01. The sequence continues at coordinate 2,565 of CAYJUC010000345.1, forward strand.
CCGGCCGCCCTCCTGCCAGGCCTCGGTGACCTCGGCCGAGCGCATCGCAATGTTCTCCAGCCGGTTGATCCGCCGCTCGGCCCGAAGGCGGTCGCACGTCTTCTGCATCTCGGCATACATCTCGGGGGTCAGGATCTCGCGCGCGGACCCCATGTCGCGCGACATCCATCCGGCCTGTACTTTAAAGAAGAAATCAGAGGCCGTTTCGGCAAAGGTCGCGGGATCGAAGGCAGGGTCCATCTGCCGGATGTTGCGGACCCCGCGCTCGAGGTCGTCGCTGACCGCCGGCGCCTCCACGGTGGCGGTGGCCGCGGCCCGATCCCCGGGGCTCCAGACCGACCCGGCGGCAGACGCACCCGCGGTGACCAGAGCTGGCTCGGCTTGCTGGCGTCGCCGCATGTACCGGATGGCGAAGTAGGCCAGCCCTCCGATGATCAGGATCTCCATCAGGCCGATCCCGCCAAACAGTCCGCCGAGGCCGCTTCCCATCCCCCCGAAGAGCATGCTCCCGAGCAACCCACCGAGCAGGAATCCCCCGATCCCGCCCATTAACCCTCCGAACATCCCGCCGGGGCGCTGAGGAGCCGGCTGAGGCGAGGTCGGCGCGGCGGGTCGGCTCGGGCTCAGCGGACTTGGCGCAGGCCTGACCGGCGCCGAGTAGCTCCTGGACCCCCGGCTCCCGCTGAAGCCACCACCCCCCGCGCGGGCCCAGGCGTCCGCGGTCCAGAGTGCGAGGGCAAACAGGGCCACCACGACGCCAGCGATTGCGCTTAAACGCTTCATAAATTCCTCCGTTTAACGGTGCGGTGTCTTGAGGCTCAACCAATTCAGCCTGTATTCTAACGCAAAAGGCGAAGCTCCTTCTTAAGAATCTTCCCCGTGGGGTTCTTGGGGAGGGCGCTGCCACGGCGTCATTTCCGGATCGAGATGAGGAGGGAGCGGAGGAAGTGGTACATGGCGAAGGCCTCCAGGGCGAAGGGCAGGAAGCCCAGATAGCCCAGGACAGGCATCTCAAACAGCTTGATTTCCCCCCAGTACGGCAGCGCGTACACCCACTTGGTCAGCGCCCAGTAGTTCCAAAACTCCCAGAGGACGCCGCACACGAGCCCGCCGGCCAGCAGCGAAACGAGCGTGCGGTAGTCGCCGAGCGCCGCCTCTCTGAGCCACGAGGGGGCGCCCCGCCGCTCGTTGATCGGTTCCAGCAGGAGCACATACCCCACCCAGACCAGGGGGACCAGCCACGGCGAGACGATCAGCAGCGGGAGCAACACCGCCGCCGCGCCGAGCGCCACCGCAACCGGTCGGACCCACCCCGGCAACCTGAGCGGCCGCCGGTTTGTGAGGCCGGAGCAGAGCGTGGCCCGGAGCGCCTCGGCGGTCAGGAAAAGTGCCGGAAAGATAGTCGCGAAGGCCCAGTCATAGCCGATCCGCCTGAGCCAGAGGTCAGGCTCCAGGTTCACATACTGCCACCACAGGCCCGGGCGGTCCGCCCCGCCGCGCCAGAAGCGTGGCGCATTGTAAAACTCGAAGAGCCACCAGCAGCCAACGGAGGCCAGGCAGACCATGACTGCTTCGGAGCGGCGGGTAGTGAGGAGCGAGCCGCGGGTCAGGCGGAAGACGAGCCCGTCGACGAACAGGATGTATCCGGTCCAGACGATGGGGGTGAACCACCGGCCCACCACTGGGTGGCCGAGGAACAGCAGCCCCTCGGCCGCCCCGATAACGACGAGCCCGATCCAGCCGTGCGCCGGCACAGACTCGGCTCTACGCCTTGAGCAGCTCCCTGACCTCGTCGATCACCGCCTGCCGCCATTCCTCG
>CAYJUC010000346.1:0-4368 GCA_964372605.1 uncultured bacterium
AGGCGTATCCCGGCATCCGCAGATGGCTTTTACAGACGATTAGTCTGGCCTTTAGCGCAGGAGATCAGTTACTGAACGCTGTTCTGTCTAACGGCCCGCTTCAGCGGACCGGCTGGGCCGGCCGCTGAGCGGCAGCGTTCAGCGGAATCTTTGAAGCGGGAGGTCGTGCGTGCGGCGCCTCGTAGATCACAGGAGTGCGCATGGAGATCGACATCGACAAGCTCACCGAAGCGGAACTCATCGACCTGAATAACCGGATCGTCGAGCGGCTGAGGTTGTTGCATCAGATGCGTGCGCACGCCCAGATGTTGGAGTTCAAGATCGGGGACCGCGTATCGTTTCAACCAGAAGGGCGTGCCGTCGTGGAGGGCATGCTGACGCGGTACAACCGGAAGTCCGTTACCGTCATTACTGACAGCGGCGAGCGTTGGAACGTCGTACCGAGGCTCTTGCGTCGGACCGCCGACTCACGCGGCGACGAAGGCCGTGCGCCAAACGTGATTCAGCTACACAAGAAGTAATGGAGGCGGCCGTTGCTTCGCAACGCCTACTCGCTTTCGCCCTTCGGGGCGCGGGACGCATACATTACAGCCATACGAACGTATGGCTAAACGGACCGGTTCGTGCTAACCTCTCCGAGTGGTCCGGTTCGATTGGGATCCAAAGAAGGACCAGGAAAATCAAAAGAGGCATGGGGTCTCTTTCGCGAAAGCGCAGTTTGCGTTCGCTGACCCGAGCCGTGTCATCGCGGAAGATTTGTCCCATAGTTCACGCGAGAGACGGTACTACTGCTTCGGTTTGGTTGAAGGCGGAATACTGACGGTCCGATTTACGTACCGCGAGGACGTAATCCGCATCTTCGGGGCTGGTTACTGGCGGAGGGGGAAAGGAATCTATGAGCGAGAAAATCAGATACAAAGACGAACCGCTCGGGAATCTCAAGATCGTCCCTGACTTCCTTCCCCGTCCCGAGGACCTCGTCTTTCGGGACGAGGGGGTCAAGGTCACCATCACGTTGAGCAGGAGCAGCGTCGAGTTCTTTAAGGCCGAGGCGCGGAAGCATAACACCCAGTATCAGCGAATGATCCGCCGGCTTCTCGACGCCTATGCAGAGCACCAGTCTCGGCCTCTAACTGCGCGCTCAACACGCACGCGCGCAAAAACCGCGCGCGCCGGTTAGCGCGGACGTTATACCGCGCCCGAGAGAGCAAGGGGCGCTTGCATAGTCTGCCGAGGGAGGCTACACTCATGGCCGCTTTGCTGCCAGCCGCGAACGACGGATCACGGGCTTCTCGGCGGGGTGAAGCGGCTTTTTCCCCTCACCCTGCCCTCTCCCCTGCGGGGAGAGGGAGAATCAATTTGGTGGATTAAGGTTAACGCAAGGAGAGATGCTATGGGAACCATGGATCGAGAGGCGCGACGAAAGGCCCTTGCCGAGAGTCTCATGACGGAGGCGACCCGGCGCTTCGGAGCGGATCGGGCCGAGGCGCTCCGCGCGAACATCGAGGACACGGCGGGCCAGCTGGCTGACGTCGCCCTGTTCCCCCTGGACCGGGACGAGGGACCGTCATTCAACACGGATCGGGCCGAGTAGGAGGCGAGAGATGAACCTGCACGAGCTGACAGCCACCGAAGCGGCCGCAGCCATCCGCCGACGGGAACTCTCGCCGGTGGAATTGGTGGAGGCCTTGCTCCAGCGCATCGAGGCGCTGGAGCCAAAGGTCCAGGCGTGGGCTTATCTCGATCGAGACGGGGCGCGGGCCGCGGGCCGGCAGCTCGCGGACGAGGCGGCGCATGGTTCGCTCCGGGGCCCCCTCCACGGCGTCCCGTTCGCCGCAAAGGATATCTTCTACAGCGCCGGGCTGCCCACCGAAGCCGGCTCCAAGGTGTACGCCGGATTCGTGCCGGCCTATGACGCGACGACCGTGGCCAGACTCAAGGCGGCGGGCGCCATTCTCCTGGGCAAGGCTCACACCACAGAGTTCGCGACGCTCGACCCGGCGCCGACCCGGAACCCCTGGAACCTTGCCCACACTCCCGGCGGCTCGTCGAGCGGCTCCGCGGCCGCGGTGGGCGCAAGGATGGTACCGCTGGCCATGGGCTCGCAAACCGCCGGCTCCGCGGTCCGCCCGGCCTCGTTCTGTGGCCTCGTGGGGCTCAAACCCAGCTACGGGCGGATCAGCCTCTACGGGATCGTCCCGCTTGCGTGGACCCAGGACCACGTCGGGCTCATGGCGCGGAGCGTCGAGGATATCGCCCTCCTCCTTCAGGTGACCGCCGGCCGCGACCCCAACGATCCCGGCTCGTCCAGGGAGCCTGTTCCGGACTACGGCGCCGCCATCCAGCGACGGCGACCCCCTCGGGTCGGTCTCCTGCGAGAGTTCTTCTTCGAGCGGGCCGACGCCGACGTGGCCCGCGTGACGAACGAGGCCGTGGAGCGGCTGGCGCGGGCCGGCGCCGTGGTGGAGGAGGCGAAGCTCCCTCCCAGCTTCGGTGTGGTCCACGCCGCGAGCTGGACGATCATCCAGGTCGAGGCTGCCGACTTCCACGCCGACCTCCACGCGGAGAAGGCCGCCCTCTACCGTCCAAAAATCCGCGGGATCATCGAGACCGGCGCACTTATCCCGGGGGCGCTCTATCTGCGATCGCTCAGAATCCGTCGCCGCTTTCGCCGGGAGATGGCCGGGATCCTCGACCGCTTCGACGTCCTCCTGACGCCGACCACCCGGACCCCCGCCCCGGAGGGGCTCGGCTCCACCGGGGACCCGCTCTTTCAGACCCCCTGGAGCATCTCCGGACTTCCCAGCGTCACGCTTCCCTGCGGTTTCAGCCCCTCCGGGCTCCCGCTCGGCGTCCAGCTCATCGCCGGCCCGTTTGCCGAGGCAGCGCTCCTCAGCGCGGCTGCGTGGTGCGAAGACGCGCTGGGCCGCGCCCCCGCACCGTCGCTCTGATCGGAGGCCAGCCGTGAAAGCGCGACGGGTCGCCAGGTTGAAGGAGATTCTGAGGTAGCGCGTGAGCCCAGCTCGACACTCCACGCTGATCACGAACATCGGGACGCTGGTGACCGGAGACCTCCGGACCCCGCTCAGGCTGGCCGACTCCATCTTCATCGAAGACGGGCTGATCCGAGAGATCGGGAACGGAATAAGGCGCCCGGCGGAGACCGTGATCGACGCCCGGGGAATCACCGCCATCCCCGGCCTGATCGACTCCCACTCCCATCCGACCTTCGGCGAATTCACCCCGGCCCAGAACGCGCTGTCCTGGATCACCCACTACATGCACGGCGGCGTCACCGCCTCGATCTCCGCCGGCGAGCTTCATCTTCCCGGGCTCCCCCTCCCGCCCGATCCCACCACCGCCCTTTCCCTGGCGCTCGTCGCCAAGCGCTGCTATGACAACCTGCGCCCGTCTGGCGTGAAAGTGTACGCCGGAACGCTCCTCCTGGTCCCGGGACTCAGAGAGGCGGATTTCGACACGATCGCGGCCGCGGGGATCCGGCTGGTCAAGTTCATCTTCTATGACTACAGTCTCTTGCCGAACGGCGAAGCCGGGCGCTACGTCCGATGGGCAAGGGAGCGGGGGATCAAGGTCAAGATCCACTCCGGCGGGGTGTCCCGCTCGGGCGTGAGCCAGCTCGCCGGCGTCGAGATCGTAAAGCGGCTCGGTCCCGACATCGTCGGCCACATCACCGGAGGGCCGATCCCGATGCCGGAGGAGGAGGTGGCCGAGATCGTGGCGGAGACCGATTTTTACCTGGAGATCTGTAGCTCCGGCAACCCGCGCATGGTCCTCCACCTGATGCGCGCCGTGAACGCCGGAAACGCATTCCACCGGGTTCTCATCGGGACCGACACCCCGGGAGGGACCGGAGTGATCCCGCGCGGGATGCTGCGCGAGATCGCGTTTTTATCGTCCGTGGCCGACGTCCCTCCGGAAGCGGCGATCGCGATGGCCACGGGCAACGTCGCCCGGGCTCACGGTCTGTCCATGGGCATTCTGGAAGAAGGAAAGCCGGCGGACATCGTGCTTTTGGATCGGATCACGGGCTCCGTCGCCAAAGACGGGCTGGATTCGTTTGCCAAGGGGGACCTCCCCGGCATCTCCGTCGTCATGATCGACGGAGAGATCAGAGTCGGAGGGAGGAGCCAGCAGACCCCCCCGCCCGAGCGCGCCGCGACGATCACCCCTCACCTTGAATCCTCTCCCCCTTCGAGGGGGAGAGGGGAGGGTGAGGGGGGCAGAGGGTGAGGGGTGGGCTTCATCCGTTGGAGGTGCATCAGGTGAACGCTCTGAGCTTCGGCGTCGGGCTGTTTCCGACCGAGCCGCTCCCGAAGATGATCCGCCTGGCCAGGCTCGCCGAGGAGC
>CAYJUC010000347.1:0-4365 GCA_964372605.1 uncultured bacterium
CAACGGCGCTTCGTTCGCCTGGACTGCCGGCGACTTCCTGGTCGTCCCACCCTGGGCCTGGCATGAGCACGAGAACGGCTCCGCCACAATGGAGGCTATCCTGTTCCAGATGAACGACATCCCGGCCATGAAGGCGCTGGGGCTCTACCGGGAGCAAGCGCAACGCTAGATTGACCGGCTCACACGTCCCGGTGCTCATTGTCGGAGGTGGGCCGTGCGGGCTGGGGCTGGCCATCGAACTCGGCTGGCGCGGAGTCCCGTGCCTTCTGGTGGAGCAGAGCGACGAGACCATCCCCTTCCCCACGGCGAACCTCATCAACACGCGGACCATGGAGTTCCTGCGGCGCTGGGGCATTGCCGACGCGGCGCGCTACGAAGGCTTCCCGAGCGATTATCCGAACACCTACCTTTACCTGACGGGCTTCAGCCGGCACGAGCTGACTCGCTTCGAGCACCCCGGCAACGGCGATCCCGCCGCCCGTTCACCGTGGAGCCCGGAAGGCCCGATCTGGTGCCCCAAGTTCTTCTTCGACCCCGTGCTGCGGAAGCGAGCGCAGTCGTTCCCATCAGTCCGGTTGCGATTCCGGTGCCGCATGGAGAGTTTTCACCAGTCGGCGGAATGCGTCACGGCCGACCTGGTAGATTTAGTGACTGGGCGCCGAGAGCAGGTTGCCGCCGACTACCTGGTCGGCTGCGATGGACCGAGCAGCGATGTTCGCCATGCCCTGGGGATCAAGCTCCAGGGCCGGTTCGCGCAGGATCACCAACTCACGATCTTCTTCCGCTCACCACTCCTTTCGCACTGCCGCCACGGCCCCGCAGTGGCTTACTGGATCGTCAGACCGGACCTCCGCGCGTTTGTGGCCGCGATGGATGGCCACGACCTCTGGCGGACGTCACAGTTCGCCGCCAGGCGCGAAGAGCTACCGGAGCCGGTCGACTCCGTGCGTACCGCCCTCGGCGACGGCATCCCGTTCGAGGTGCTCGACACCAAAGAGTGGGCGGGCCACCACGCCGTCGCCGAGCGCTTCCGTGATCGACGCGTCTTCATCGCGGGCGATGCGGCCCACCTGCTCTGGCCGTCGGGTGGCTTTGGCATGAACACGGGGATGGGCGACGCGGTGGACCTCGGCTGGAAGCTGGCCGCCACGCTCCAGGGCTGGGCCGGACCGGGACTGCTGGAGAGCTACGACCTCGAGCGCCGGCCGATCGGCGAGCGCAACGTGTCGGGCGCCTCGGAGATCCGAGCCACCGACGACCGGATGCCGCTGTCCGATGCCCTCGACGACGACACGGAGGAGAGCGCGCGACTGAGGCGAGAGCTCGGCAGGTTCATCGAGCATTCGCCGAGGGGCGAGGAGTTCAGGACGCGCCTGCCCGGGCTCGAGCTGGGGTACAGTTACGAAGGATCCCCCCTGTGCGTGCCGGACGGCAGTGACCCTGTGCCGAACAGTCCAACCACCTATGTGCCATCCGCCAGGCCCGGCGGGAGAGCGCCACACGCCTGGCTCTCCGACGGCCGATCCATCCTGGACCTGTTCGGGCGCGGATTCACGCTCCTACGCCTCGGCGGCCGTTTTGCCGACACCTCACCGCTCGAGCGGGCCGCCCAGCAGCAGCGGCTGCCGCTCGAGGTCGTGGATCTCAACCAGCCAAAGATCACCGAACTGTACGGGCGCCGGCTCGTCCTGGTTCGCCCCGACGGCCACGTCGCCTGGCGCGCCGACGACCTCCCGCCCGATCCGCACGCGCTCGTGGCCCGCATAGCCGGTTTCTGAAGTCCCACACTTCGCGCCCACGGTGAGCGCAAGCGGATCTGGTCTGCAGATGTCTTGCTTTACGCCGGATTGGCGAGGGTAGCAGGTGTAGACAAATATTCCCGAATTTCCTCGTCGAGCCGTTGCCATTCAGTGAGCCAGCCTTTAGCTTGATCATGAAAACTCTCAGGCGTGCACGTCCGGCGAGCGTGAGCCAACATCGCTTGGATCACCTGTACTCGTGCCTGTGCGGCCAGCAACTCTGAATCGTTCGTTATCATAGAAGCACCTCCACGATCCCACGGCGGCGGCCATCCCGATCGATTTGAGGATGGTCTCACCCTGGTGTTTCTGCTTGCCGTATCCTTACCGGTAAATTTCACCGCGGGATCCGATGGCCCCCACAGTTACCTGTCGAGCTTCTTGATCGACCGTATAGATCACTCGCAAGCTGGCGATCCGGTGCCGAAACCGGCCTTCGAGGGGTCCGTGGAGCCGTTTTACGTTTGGGTGCCAGAACGGAGTGTTTTTGAGGACTGCGAAACAGCGGTCGAGACGACGCTTCGTTTAATCGTCTGGCCGCGCTCGGCCTGCCGTTTGCCGCGCTGCCAGCTCTGCACGAGTTTCTTGTCCCTCAGGATCTCCTCGGTCGCCTCCCACTCCTCCTTGAACCTGAGGTAGTTCAGGTAGGAGAGGGCTTCTTCGAGACGGTCTTCAGGGATTTCGCTGAGGATTTCCTTAAGCGCCTGCCGGGCTCTCATGATCGTCAGCATACTACAGTGCGAATGAAGAGTCTGTCAAATGAGAAAGCCGATGCCTGGCAGGGTCGGACTCCAACTTTCGCGCTTGACTCTGCCTGCGTGCGCAGCGCAATATCCTTCGCGCCGGAGCTCGAGTGAGGAGGAAGCGATGCCAAACCTGCGGATGCTGGAGTTGGACGAGATCACGGATCCCGAGATCCGGGAAAAGATCCGGCTGGCCGAGGAGCGCGGGGCGCCGGACCCGAACTTCTTCCGGATGATGGCCCACCGGCCGGAGCTGTGCAAGAAGTTCTACGATTTCTGGGTGGAGAGCTTCAATCGCGGGACGCTGGACCACAAGTTGAAGGAGATGATCCGGGTCAAGATGTCCTGGAACGTCTCCTGCATCTACTGAGGGAACGTCCGTTCTGCCGCGGCGCGGCAGGAGGGGTTGACCGAGGCTGACCTTGAAGACGCGGCGAACTTCGAGCGCTCGCAGAAGCTGACCGAGGCCCAGAGGCTGGCCCTTCGCTACGCGGACCAGATGCAGGCCGACCCCCGCGTCATCACCAAGGCGTGGTACGACGAGCTGCTCCGGCACTACACCGAGGCCCAGGTGATGGAGCTGGCGATCTTCGTGGCCATCAACCTGGGATTCCACGCGGTGTTCTCCACCCTGGAGTTCCCCCCTGCCTGGGATCATATCGGGCCTGGCGGACGACGCGTGGAGCGCGCGCCGGCTCCCGTATGAACAGCGTTCCGGTGATCGACGTGGCCCCGTTTGTCGACGGATCTCCCGAGAAGAAGGGCGCCGTCGCGCAGGCGGTGGATCGCGCCTGCACCGACATCGGCTTCTTCGCCATCACCGGGCACGGCGTGCCGGAGGAGCTGGTCCTGCGACTGCTGCGTCTCTCTTACGCCTTCTTCGATCTACCTCTCGAGGAGAAGCTCCGGGTCCGGCAGCCGCGGCCCGAGCAAAGCCGGGGCTACATCGGCATGGGCGCGGAGAACCTCTCCTACAGCCGCGGCGATCGAGCGACGACCGATCTGAAGGAGCTCTTCATGATCGGACCCGTGGACGTGCCCGACGACGACTACCACACGCATCTTGAAGCCTACCCGAGCTTCGCCCCCAACATCTGGCCGGCGCGACCCGAGGGCTTTCGCGAGGCTTGGTCCGAGTACTACCGGGTGATGCAGGGTCTCGCGTGGCGACTCATGCGGATCTGCGCGCTTGCCCTGAATCTGCCCGAAGACTACTTCTGGCCGTACATCGACAAGCCCATAAGCCCTCTCCGCGCCAACCACTACCCAGAGCAGCGGACACCTCCAGCTCCCGGTCAGCTTCGGGGGGGCGCGCACACCGACTACGGGGTGGTGACCATCCTGAAGCCGGAGAACGTGCCTGGCGGCTTACAGGTGCTGAATAAGGCGGGCGCGTGGGTGGACGTGGAATCGCCGGCGGGCGCGTTCGTCTGCAACATCGGCGATCTCATGGCGCGCTGGACCAACGACCGCTGGGTGTCAACGCTCCACCGCGTCGTCAACCCGCCGCGGGAGGTCGCGGCGGCGAACCGAAGGTTGTCGATCCCGTTCTTCTTCCAGCCGAACCACGACGCGCTGATCGAGTGCCTGCCCACGTGCCGCAGCGCCGAGAACCCCCCGAAGTACGAGCCGGTCATCGCCAGCCAGCATCGAATGGAGAAGTTCCTCCGCAGCCTGGAAGTCAAAGAGCCCATCGGCTAGGCCCCTGCTCGACCGCCCCAACTCTCACGCTTGACTCCACCCTCTCCCGCACCCAGCCTCATGCGCTTGCCCTTCTTCTACGGCTGGGTCATCGTGGCCGTCGCCTTCGTCACCATGGGGGT
>CAYJUC010000348.1:0-4362 GCA_964372605.1 uncultured bacterium
CCCTGCTGGCCGGCGCCATCGATACCGCCATCCTCCACGTGGACCAGATGATCATGGCCAGGCAGAAGGAACCCTCCCTGCACACCCTGGTGAAGTTCTGGGAGCTGGAGCCGAACCAGCTCTTCCTCGTCATTGTCGCCCAGGACAAGAAGCTGGCCGCCGAGCCGGCCAAGTACGCGGCGCTGGTTCGGGCCCTGGCAAAGGCCAACCGGTTCATCTACGCCAACAAGGCCCGGACGGTGGAGATTGCGGTGAAGTACGCCAAGATTCCACGCGATGTGGCTGAGCAGGCATACGACGAGCTGGTGAAAGGGAAAGTCTGGGCCCAGAACGACGGGTTGCCCAGGGACAAGGTGGAGTACACCATCACCCGGATGGTGCAGGTCGGCAATATCAAGCCCGAGGAGCGGCCGAAGTACGAAGATTACCTGGCGGTGTCGGTGATCGAGGAGGCCATGAAGCGCCTGCCCCGGATCCCCGACTACGACTGACGCGGCTCGGGCGTGAATGGCATCGCAACGATCAGCAGAGTCAGGGGGGAGGACACGATGAGTGAACTCGGCGCGGTCAACCTGGGAAAGATCACAGAGGGTATCAAGCAGGGCCCCAGGCCGGTGAGCATCCTCTGGCAGGCGGACGACACCATTGCCTTTGTGGCTCGGGGGCGAGAGTACCGGAGCGAGTTTCACGTCGATCCGAGCGACGAGGTCATGTACATGATCAAGGGGGAGATGAACCTGCATTACATCACCCCCGAGGGCGAGCGCAAGGTTGCGGTGATCCGGGAGGGGGAGATCATCTACTGCCCGGCGGGGACGCCGCATTCTCCGCACTTCCCCCCGGACGCCTTCGCGCTGATCCTGGAGCGGAAGCGGCGGCATGATGAGCGGGACCGGTTCAAGTGGTTCTGCGAGCGGTGCCACGCCCAGCTCTACGAGACTGTCAAGCACGTCAAGGACTACCAGGAAGATCCGGTGTCACGGGCCTATGAGGAGTTCTACTCAGCCGACTCCCACCTGACCTGCTCGAAATGCGGCCACGTGATGCCCCGGCCTGATCGGTACAGGCGGAACGAGACAAGATGAAAGAGACCGATCCGGAAGCGGCGAAGCGGCTCCCGCCGGGGCAGGCCCTGACAGTCAAATGGCCGGTCCTGACCTACGGAGCCACCCCGCGGGTTGATCCGAAGCGGTGGAGCTTCCGCTGCTTCGGCCTGGTGGAAGAGGAGGTTTCCTGGAGCTGGGAGGAGTTCCTCGCCCTCCCCCGGGTCGAGGTCGCCTCAGACGTCCACTGCGTGACGGGCTGGACCAAGCTGGACAACCGATGGGAAGGGGTCCACATCCGGGAGATCATGGGCCGGGTGCGCGTCAGGCCCGAAGCGGTCGCGGTCATGGTCCATGCGGACCCCGGTTACACGACGAACATCGCGCTGGAGGACCTGATCCAGGACGACGTGCTCCTGGCGATCAAGCACAACGGAATGGACCTGGAGCCGGATCACGGCGGGCCCTGCCGTCTGGTGGTGCCCAGGATTTACTTCTGGAAGAGCGCGAAGTGGGTGCGCGGCTTCGAGTTTCTGGACGTCAACGCCCCGGGCTTCTGGGAGGTCAACGGCTATCACCTCCGCGCCGACCCGTGGCAGGAGGAGCGCTACTCCGGCCAGGAGACCCGCGCGATGCAGCAGATGCGGACCGAGGCCGCGCGGAAACTCCGTGACCGCTCGCGTTGACGCGTTAGGTGCTGCTCTACACCCCGAAATTCATCGGCGCCCGGGTCAAGCGGCGGGAGGACCCGGCCCTGTCCAGGGCGCTGGCCGTTACGTTGTGCGTGGCCGTTGATGACTGTGGCACCATCGTGAGCCCCGTGCTGGTGGAAGGACAGATTCACGCGGGGCTGGCTCAGGGGATCGGTCAGGCGCTCTGGGAGGAAGTCGTTTACGACCAGCTCCCCGGCTATGAGCTGGATCACACCGAGACGCCTTCACCGGCGAACCCGCTGGGCGCCAAGGGGGTTGGAGAATCGGGAACCATCGGCGCCACCCCGGCGGTGGTGAACGCGGTCCTCGATGCCCTGGCTCCCCTTGGCATCCGCCACATCGACATGCCGCTGACCCCCCGCCGGGTCTGGCAGGCGATCCAGCGAGCGCGCCACTGACCTTTCGCGCGCCCCCGGGAAGTTTACGATATTTTTCGGCGAAGGAAGGAGATGAGGCGGTCCCTGAGTTCGGGGGGAATCTCTACCTCGCGGATCTTTCGGGCGGCGTTGATGGTGCCGCGGTAGGTGTTGACGAACCCGATGCAGGGCGAGCAGCCCTCCAGGTGGGTCTCAAGCGCTCTGGCGGTGTCGGATGAGAGGCTGCCGTCCAGATAATCGGCCAGGAGGTCTACGATCTCCCTACACTGCACCGCCGCCGGCTCATCCGCCATCACTTGCTCCGGTCCGTGTGATCCTCCCCAACCTTACCACGCTACCGTGCCCCTGGCAACGACTCCTTAGGCCCAGTTTCCTCCTGGCACTCCTGCTGGGGCTCTCCCTGGCGCCTCCCGGTGCCGCCGCGCAATCCCCATCGAGCGAGAGCGCCGTGCGCGACTTTCTCAAAAGACACTGGATGCTTCCCGTCCCCCCCCAGGGTCCGCCGCCGGCCCGATGGAACCCGCTGGAGGCATCGCTCCTCCCCGAGAGCTGCGGGACCTGCCATCCGGCCCAGCTTGATGACTGGAAGACGAGCCTCCACGCAAAGAGCCTGGGCGCCGGGGTCAGGGGACAGCTCGTGGAGCTGCTTCAGAACGATCCGCAGTCGGCCCTCGACTGCCTGAGATGCCATGCCCCGCTGGCAGAGCAGCAGGAGCAGCTCGTCGTGAAGGGAGAACTTCGGAAGAACGCCGCCTTCAATCCGGAGCTTCAGGCCAAAGGGATCACCTGCGCGGTATGCCACGTCCGCCGCCATCAGCGTTTCGGCCCTCCCAAGCGCGATGGGTCGCTCTCGTCGCAGGCCCCCCGGGGAGAGCTCCCGCATAACGGCGTGACGCGCACCCCCGCGTTTCTTCGCGCGGAGTTCTGCAAGGAATGCCATCAGTTCCCCGAGGACGGCTTCGCCCTGAACGGCAAGCTTCTCGAGAACACCTACAACGAGTGGAAAGCCGGCCCGTTCGGGCGTCAGGGGGTCCAGTGCCAGGAGTGCCATATGCCGGATCGCCGGCACCTCTGGCGCGGGATTCACGATCCGGAGATGGTGCGGTCGGGGCTGACGATCAGCCTGGAGGGTGACAAGGAGCGCTATCGCCCGGGCGAACTGGTCTCAGTCAGGCTCACGGTGACGAACAGCCGGGTGGGTCACGCCTTCCCCACCTATGTGACGCCCAGGGTGGTCGTGAGCGGAGAGCTGGTCGAGCGGTCGGGCCGGGTGGTGCCGGGAAGCCGCCAGGAGGCGATCATCGGACGGGAGGTGACGCTGGACCTCTCCAGAGAGGTATTCGACAGTCGCCTTCACCCAGGCCAGCGCCTGGTCTTCCAGTACCGGCGCCCGTTCCCCAAGCCGGGGTTCCGTCTCCGCCTGGCGGTGACGGTCTTTCCCGACCATTTTTATATCGGGTTTTTCGAGTCACTCCTGGCCAGCGGGGCGGGGAGGGGAACCGCCCAGATCCGGGAAGCCCTGGCCCGCGCAAAGGCGTCCGCGTTCGACGTGTACGCCCGAGAGATCCCGCTGGACTGACCGTTCGCCGGTTCTGCCCTCGCCGGCGGCGCGAGCGACGCGCGCCTCCCCCAAGCCTTGAAGCCGGCCGACGGTGTGCTATAATATTTTCGCTCATTTGTGAGCATTTACGCCCCGAGGTAACCCCGAACTCAGGAGCGAGCGGTGAAGGTGCCGACCAACCAGTTTTACAAGAACCTGGCCCTGTGGATGGTGATCGGCCTGATCATCATCCTCCTGTTTAACCTCTTTCAGGCCAACCAGCCGTCCCGGGAGGAGATCGTCTTCTCCGACTTTCTCCGCAAGGTGGAGACGGGCGAGGTGCGGGAGGTCACGATCAAGGGGAATTTGCTGGCCGGTCGTCTCGCCGACGGCTCGGCATTCCGCACCTACACGGTGGATTACCCCGACATGGTGAAGATGCTCCGCGACCGGGGGGTCCGGATCATCGTCAAACCCCCGGATGCGAACCCCTGGTACGCCGTCCTCCTCCAGTGGATCCCCATGCTCCTCTTCATCGGGGTCTGGATCTTCTTCATGCGCCAGATGCAGGGCGGCGGGGCCAAGGCCCTCTCCTTCGGCAAGGCCCGCGCCCGACTGGTTTCGGAGAAGCAGAACAAGGTCACCTTCCAGGACGTGGCGGGAGTGGATGAAGCCAAGGAGGAGCTCCA
>CAYJUC010000349.1:0-4353 GCA_964372605.1 uncultured bacterium
GCGGTGTAGATCTCACCGGGCGGCATGATGACGGGCGAGGCGCCCAGTCCCTCGACCAGGGGGACGTAGGTGGGCGTGGCCCGAATTTTCTTGCCTTTAAACTCGTCCAGTGTCTGGATGGGCTTTTTCAGGAAGATGGAGTAGCCGACCGCGCCGGCCGTCACGCCCAGGAGCTTGACCCCCGCCTTCTCCTGGTTGATCTTGTCGAAGAGCTTGAAGACCCCGGCGTCGCGCATGGGCTTCACCGGCCCGTCGAAGTAGTCGAGGAAGACCGACTCGGGCATCTGCTGGGTGTAGTAGGCGCCGGAGGTGTTCAGCATGTCGAACACCCCGCGCGTGAGGGCCGCGGTCGCCTCGAACGGCGGCACGACCTCCGGCCCGCCCTTGTACTTGAGCTTGAGCGCGCCGCCCGACTTCTGCTCGACCCGGCGCTGGAGCTCCCACACGCCGTCGTTGAAGACGTAGTTCTGCGCCCACGCCGTGACCACCGTGATCTCGGCCGCGGCAGCCGGCCGGAACCCGAAGAGCAACGGCAGCAGCAGGCCGACCAGCAGGAGCACGATTGATTTCCTCATGGAACTCCTCCTTGTTTGCCGGGGCGACCCGGCGGTTGTGCCCATGACTAAATCGTCGGAGGGGGCCTCGACGGCCCCCTCCGAGACCTCCCCCAGTGCAGTTCGAGTGTGGCGGGTTCGGCCATGCCGTGAGGCAGGCCACCCGCCGCGCGAGGCCCGAGTTAATTGCGCCGGCGAAGCCGGCGCTCGAAGCACCCAATTATCCCGACGCGCTCCTAAAAGGCCAGGCCCTGGTCCTGGATGAGCTTGCGGTGGGGGGCCAGACGTCCCAGAGCGCGGTTCATCCCCCAGTTGATCGCGGCGGCGATCAGGAAGATCAGGAGGAAGAGCGAGTACATCTCCGCGATCCGGAACTGTGCGTAGTAGTCAATGGCCAGAAACCCGAGGCCGGCCCGGGCCACCTTGGTCTCCGCCAGGAGGGCGCCCGTCACGGCCGCCCCCATCCCGATCCGGAGCCCCGCGAAGACGTATGCCATCACCGACGGCAGGTAGATCTGGGTGGCGATCTTGAACTGGGGCGCCCTCACGGAGCGGGCCACGGAGAGATAGATCGGCCTGACCTCCCGCATGCCGGCGATGGTGAGGAGCGAGATGGGGAAGAACGCCGCGGAGGCGCTCACGGCCAGCTTGGACTGGACGCCGATCCCGAAGAAGAGGATGAAGATGGGGAAGATGATGATCTTCGGGATCACGGCCAGGTAGAGGATCAGCGGCTCCGACACCTCGATGAGCGCGCGACGGCCGCCCAGGATCACCCCCAGGGGAACGCCGAGCAGCGTGCCGATCAGGAAGCCGCCCCCCACCGCGTAGAAGCTGGCCCAGAGATGCGGGAAGAGCACCGTAGTGCTGACGTGCTCCCAAAAGGCCTGCATGATCGCGATGAACGAGGGGAAGAGATCGGGGAAGAAGATGCCCGTCCGGCCGATCAGCTCCCAGACGATCACGCCTCCCGAGAGCGTCAGCGCCCACACCCCCGCGGGAGTCTGGTGCCAGAGGGTGATCGGCTGGGACCTGGCGGCGATCTGCCCGACCTGCTCCACGGCTACCTCCGCACCCAGCCTTCGGTCCGGTTGATGGCGTAGAGGAACATGATCGAGAGCAGGATGGTCCCGAGCAGGCCCGCGTACACCTCTCCGATCTCGAACCGGTAGGCGGAGTCGGAGACCCACATCCCGATCCCGCCCACCTGGACGATGTACTCGAGCCCGAGCACCGATTTCAGGATGTAGGTGAGGCCGAGCCTGAAGCCGCTGAAGACCGTGGGGGCGGCCGCGGGGATCAGGATGTGGCGGAAGATCTGGCGGCGGGAGAGATTCATGCTGGCCCCCACCCGCACCAGCACCGGGTTGATGTGCGCGAAGGCGCTCTTGGTGTTGATGGCGATGGGGATCAGCCCGAAGATGGCGCTGAGCGCGACGATGGCGGCGCTGGTTCTACCGAACACCACGAGGAAGATCGGGTAGCAGAGGATGACCGGGGAGGCGAACAGGGCGCCGAGCATCATCTCGTAGCTCTGTCCCAGCACCAGGTAGCGCCAGAGCAGAAAGCCGGCCGCGACGCCCACCAGCGTGGAGGCGAGGAGGGCGGCCCCGATCTCGGCGAGGGTCACCAGGGTCATGACCACGACCTTTCCGCTCACCACCTGGGCCCAGAGGACCTCGGCGGCCTGAAGGGGAGAGGCCAGGAAGAACGGGTTGATCCACCGGCCCCTGACCGCCACCTCCAGAAAGAGAATCCCGGCCAGGATCACCAGGACCCGCCAGAGGAGCAGCCGAGTTTCTTCCTTCATCCGTCCCGATTCCTTTGACCCTCACCCCACCCCTCTCCCTCAGGAGGGAGAGGGAGCCCCCTTCGGTTCCCTCGCCCCCGGCGGGGGAGAGAGCCAGGGTGAGGGGTTAGGGGACGTATCTGAGGTCGATCAGCCGGTCCAGCTCGGCCTGGCTCAGCGGCTGCTTCAGGAAGTTGAACTTGACCGCGTCCTCCATCAGGACGGGGAGCCCCTTGACGGGTTTGAAGGCCACGTTGGCCCGGTCATAGAAGCCAATGATGTTGACCAGCGCGGCTTCCGAGAGCTTGAGCTTGGCGAAGGGGATCCAGATCCTGGCGGCCTCCTGGCGATTTTCGAAGATGAAGTCCATCGCCTTCTGGTACGCCTTGAAGAACGCCCGCACGGTCTCCGGGTTTTTCTCCACGAAGCTGGCGTTCGCGAAGGTGACCCGCATCGTGACATCCCGGAGCCGCTCGAGGTCCGCGCCTTTGAAGACGATGCGAACCTCTCCTTTTTCGACGAGGTCCATGAACAGCGGTATCGCCGACCATCCCGCGTCAGCCTGGCCGGTCTTCACGGCGGTGAACGCGTCCGACGGTCCCCCGAGGGAGATGGGCTGGGGGGCGGCGAGGCCTTTGCCCTTGAGATAGTCGACGGCCGCCAGCACCCCGATGTGGGTGGACGCGCCGGGGTTCGAGAAGGCGATGCGCTTGCCAGCCAGGTCCTCGAGCTTTCGATACGGCGTGTTCGCCATGGAGTACCAGAAGAGATCGGGAGTCCCGGTCATCTCGGCCGCCAGGATCTTGACGGGCGCCCCCTTCTGGAAGGCGCTCAGGACCGAGAAGGTGCCGGTGGCCAGAGAGATGTGGACGCTGCCCGAAACCACGGCCTGGACGTTCTCGCCGCCGCCCCGCACCACGATGGGCTCGATCTCGAGCCCGACTTCCTTGAAGAACCCCTTCTGCTTTCCCACCTCGATCACCAGGCCGGTGTCGAGGAAGATTTGGTGCGGCGTCGCCACCACCAGCTTGGTCTGCGCCGCCGCCTGGTTTGGCCCCCACGCCAGGAGCGCTAGGCCGATTCCGAGCGTCAGCAGTCGCCCCACGGATAGGATCATGGCAGCCCCCCTCAGGGTAGATACTTGAGGTCGATCAGCCGGTCCAGATCGGCCTGGCTCAGCGGCTGTTTCAGGAAGTTGAACTTGATCGCGTCCTCCATGGTGAGCTGGATTCCCTTGACCGGCTTGAACGCCACAGAAGACCTGGTGTAGAAGTCGAGGGCTCTCAGCACCGTCGCTTCCGAAAGCTTGAGCTTCCCGTTCCGGATCCAGATCCGCGCAGTCTCATCGCGATTGTCGAACATGAAGTCCAGGGCCCGGTGGTAGGCCCTGAAGAAGGCGCGCACCGTGTCCGGGTTCTTCTCCGCGAAGCTGGCGTTGGCGAACGTGACCCGGATCGTCACGTCATTGAATTTCTGGATCTCGTTCCCCCGGAT
This sequence comes from uncultured bacterium, assembly GCA_964372605.1. Classification (GTDB taxonomy): domain Bacteria; phylum Methylomirabilota; class Methylomirabilia; order Rokubacteriales; family CSP1-6; genus CAYJUC01. Next base: position 3,838 of record CAYJUC010000349.1, read on the forward strand.
GACGATCCGGAGGTCACCCTTCTCGATCTGGTCGAAGAAGAGAGGCGGGACGGCGAAGGCCGCGTCCGTTTGCCCGGTCTTGAGGCCGGTGAGCGCGTCGGGCATCCCGCCCAGCGAGACGGCCTGAGGGGCCGGAAGCCCCCTGGCCTTGAGCTGATCGATGACGGCGAGCACCCCCATGTGGCTCGACGACCCCGGGTTCGAGAAGGCGATGCGCTTGCCGGCCAGGTCCTCCATCTTCCGATAGGGACTGTTCGCCATGGAGTACCAGAAGATGTCGGGCATGCCGGTCATCTCCGCGGCGAGGATCTTGATGGGCGCGCCCTTCTGGAAGGCGCTCAGGACGGAGAAGGTGCCGGTGGCCAGCGCGATGTTCACACTTCCTGAAACCACGCCCTGGACGTTCTCGCCGCCCCCCCGCACCACCACGGTCTCCACGTCGAGCCCGGCTTCCTTGAACAACCCCTTCTCCTTCGCCACCTCAAGCACCAGGCCGGTGTCGAAGAGCACCGCGTG
>CAYJUC010000350.1:0-4350 GCA_964372605.1 uncultured bacterium
AACAGCCCGCTCCGCTCGAAGCCGATGAAGCCGTTCTGGAGCGCGTAGAGCGCCTGAACCCCCATGACGGAATTATGGCACAGAGGCCGAAGGGGGGTCAACGCCGCCGGTGCTATACTGGCGTCACCTCGCCATGGGAGCGAACTGTCGCCGGAGGCATCCTCTACGGGTCTGGCTGCCGCGGACCACCGCGGCGGCACTCCTGGTCCTGCTGGGGGCCGGCGCGGGCTCCGGTGGAGCCGCGGAGATCCAGAGCGAGGAGGCGACACTCCAGAGGAGGGATGGCCGGACGATCACGGCCCTTCTCCTCCGGCCGGCGGAGAGTGGGCGCTACCCTGCGGTGCTGATCTTCCACGGGGCTCCCGGGGTGGGGGAGAGCCATAAGGCCCACGCGCGGCGCCTGGCGGGCGCGGGATTCGTCGCCCTGCTCCCCGACCTGGCCTCGATCAGGTCGGGAGCCGACGAATCCGCCGGGCTCATCCGGAACGAAATCGCCGCGGCTATCTCACTGCTGAAAGGACGGAGGGACGTTGACCCGAACCGGCTCGGCCTCCTGGGCTTCGCCCGGGGCGGGGAACGGGCCTTCTTCGCCGCCATTGCCTTCCCAGCCACCTTCAAGGCGGTGGTGGAATACTACAGTCCCATCAGCCACCCTCCCATGAGCCTGGAGCTGGCCGCGGAGCGCACCGCCGCAAAAATTCGCGCGCCCGTCCTCATCCTCCACGGCGAGAAAGACGAGCTGGTGCCGGTCGAGCACGCGCGCCGGCTGGCGGAGGCGCTCAGGGCGGCCGGTAAGCCCTTCGAGAGCATCTTCTTCCCGGGGGCGGCCCACGGCTTCGATCAGGAAAATCAGCCGTGGTACAACCCGGTAGCCGCTCGGGAAGCTGAGGCCGGCACGCTGGCCTTCTTCACCAGACACCTCAAGGGCCCGTCAGAGTCCGCCGTCAATCGGAAATCGCGCGCCCAAGAGTAGCGACGGATACGTGATCGAGCTCTGACGCGAAGCCGGAGGCGACCGATGCGATTCGGCCTGTTTCATCTTCTCCAGTGGCACGAGTCCAAGACGCAGGAGCAGGTCTACCGTGAGGCCATTGAGCAGATCCTGCGCGCCGAGGAGCTGGGCTTCGACTCGGTCTGGCTCGCCGAGCACCACTTCTCGCGCTACGGGCTCTGCCCGTCCATCCTGAACTTCGGCTCTTACCTGGCGGCCCGCACCCGGCGGATCCGCATCGGCCTGGCGGTGCTCATCCTCCCCTTCTACAACCCGCTCCTGCTGGCCGAGGAAGCCGCCCTCACCGACCTCCTCTCCGGGGGCCGGCTCGACTTTGGCGTCGGCCGCGGCTACCAGTGGAGCGAGTATCTGGCGCTCGGCCTCTCCATGGAGGAGAGCCGGGACCGTTTCCGCGAGGCGCTCGACATCATCCTCGAAGCGTGGAAGGGGGAGCGGTTTTCATATCTGGGGAAGTACTACCAGGTGAGCAACGTGGCCGTCCACCCTCAGCCAGTCCAGAAGCCCCACCCGCCCATCTGGCTGGCCGCGGTGAGCCCGCCGACGGCGGAGCTGGCGGGCCGCGAAGGGTTCAACGTGCTGTTCGCCCAGACGCAGTCGTTCAAGAACCTGAAAGAGATCTACGACCTCTACATGCACCACTGGACCGCCGCCGGACGCGACCCGGCCGCGGCCCAGACCCGGGTAGCGCGCTCGGTATATGTCAGCGAGACCGACGCCGAAGCCGGGAGAGTGATGAGCGCGGCCTACGACTGGTTCCTCAAGGCCCAGCAGGCCGTGACCACTCCCCCGGACGGCAACTGGGAGCTGATCCCGGAGTCCTACCGCCACTACCGCGAGAACTTCCCGAAGCTCGGCAGGCTCACCTACGACTTCATCTGGGAGCAGGTGGGGCTTCACGGTCCCCCCGACCGCGTGCGGGAGCGGATCGCCATGCTCCAGAGCCAGGTCAATCTCGACTACCTGATCTGCTGGATGTCCATGGGCGGCCTCGACCACGCGAAGGCGATGGTCTCCATGGAGCGCTTCGCGCGAGAGGTCATGCCCCACTTCGCCGACGGATAGATGAACTGTTGCTTGCCCGACAGGAGGGGCGCACGTAGAATGGCGAGCCATGACAATTGACCAGCGCGTTACACCGATCGAGGAGTTCCTCCGGGTCGGGGACACGAAGATCCAGCTCCTGCGCGGCGGAAAGGGCCAGCCGCTGGTCATCCTGCACGGAGCCGGCGGTGGAACGGCGTGGCTCCGGTTTCACGAGCTGATGGCGCGACGATTCACGGTTCTGGCTCCGGTGCATCCCGGGTTCGGCGCTTCCGATGATCCCGAGTGGCTGGAGGGCGTCGATGACCTCGTCCTCTTCTACCTGGATTTCCTGGACACGCTGGGGCTTCGCCGCGTCCACATCCTCGGCAGTTCGCTGGGCGGGTGGATCGCCGCCGAGCTTGCGGTGAGCCACCAGCACCGACTCCGGAGCCTGATCCTTGTGGACGCGGCCGGGATCCAAGTGGACGGCGCCCCGATGGCGGACCTGTTTATGATGGACCCCGCGACTCGCGCCAAAACCGTCTACCATAACCCGGCCGTTCTCGACCAGGTCCTGGCGGTCCAGCCCACGCCGGAGATGTTGCAGGTGGAGCTTCGCCAGCGGGTCACGGTGGCGAAGCTGGCGTGGGATCCGTACTTTTACAACCCGAAGCTCCTGCGCCGCCTGGGACGCATCCGCGTGCCGACACTCATCTTGTGGGGGCGTCACGACCGGCTCATCCCGAGCGCCGTGGGAGAGGCGTATGAGAAGGCGATCCCCGGGTCGCGGCTCGCGTTCATCGAGGAAGCGGGCCATGTCCCGCTCAGAGAAGCACCGGACGCCTGCGCCCAGGCCATTACCGCCTTTCTCAAGGGCAGGCCTGACAGGGCTCGGACCACACGGAGGTGATCATGGAATTCTACTTCTTCCACCTGATGCCGTGGCCGCACCTGCCGCCGGACTTCGACGCGAAGTACGATTCGGCCTGGGTGACCCTGCCGAACAGCCTCTACGACCCCGCCCGCGGGCACGAGCTCTATAACCGCTACCTGGACGAGCTGGAGTACGCGGATGCCCTCGGGTTCGACGGCGTCTGCGTGAACGAGCACCATCAGAACGCGTACGGAAACATGCCCTCCCCCAACATCGTGGCCGCGACGCTGGCGCGGCGCACGAGCCGGGCGAAGATTGCGATCCTCGGCAACGCTCTCCCGCTCCGCGACCACCCCCTGCGCGTCGCAGAAGAAGTCGCCATGCTCGACGTCATTACGGGCGGTCGGATCATCCACGGGATCGTCCGGGGTCTAGGCGCCGAGTACCACAGCAACAACGTCAACCCTGTTCACTCGCGGGAGCGCTTCCTCGAGGCTCACGACCTCATCATCCGGGCCTGGACCGAGCCGGGGCCGTTCCGCTTCGAGGGGAAGCACTACCGGCTCAGGTACGTGAACCCGTGGCCGCGGCCGCTGCAGAAACCCCACCCGCCCGTCTGGGTTCCCGGCACTGGGAGTCCCGAGACGATCACCTGGGCGGCGCAGAAGCGCTACCCGTACCTGCAGGTCTATAGCCCGGCCAAGACCATCAAGAAAGCGTTTGACGACTATCGGGCCGCCGCATCAGTCGCGGGGTACACCGCCTCGCCGATGCAGCTTGGCTGGATGACGCTCACTTACGTGGCCGAGAGTGACGCCGCAGCCTGGGAGGAGGCGCGCGAGCCCGCCCTCTACCTCTTCCACAAGCTGTCAAAGCGGCCGTTGGAGGCCTACCTTCCTCCGGGCTACCTGAGCCTCGACCCCCTCGTGAACCAGGCGCGAGCGGACAAGCTCAAGAGCCGCGAGCGGACCTTCGAGGAGCTGGTGCAGGACGGCTTCGTGATTCTCGGCAGCCCCGCCACCGTCATCGAGAGGCTTCGCGGATACCAGGAGGAAATGGGGTTCGGGATCTTCGCCGCCCTGCTCCACTTCGGCACGCTCCCCCACGATCTCACCCTCCGGAACATGGAGCTCTTCGCCAAGGAGGTCATCCCCCACTTCCGCTCCCGCTAACTGCCACCGCCTCTTCCCTGTGGGGGCCTGGAGTCAATCATGAACTCAACACCGCTAAAATCGCCGTCTTCACGGAGTGAACAGCCTGACAGGCACGTGGGGCGCCATTCGGGTGAAATCCTCGTCGGCGGTGAACACCAGTTTCCGGTTTTGAATGGCGACCGTTGCGATGATCAGGTCCGGGATGCCGATGCCGAGGACGCCGTTCACGTGGAGACGGTACCTGAACCGTGTGAGGTGGACCCAGAACCCCTCGCGCTCCGGGGCCG
>CAYJUC010000351.1:0-4312 GCA_964372605.1 uncultured bacterium
GCGAGCTGATCCTGCCGGCGGCCAGCCCGCAGATCCTCACCGGCATGCGGATCAGTCTGGCCATCTCGTTGATCCTGGCGATCCTCGGCGAGATGATCGCCTCCAACGATGGGCTCGGATACTTCACGCTGCTGGCCCAGCGGACCTTCAGGGTCCCGGAGATGTACGCCGGCCTCTTTACCCTCGCCATCTTCGGGTACCTGCTCAACCGCCTGTTCCTCCTCATCGAGACCAGGCTCATCCGCTGGCACCGCGAGACCAGCGGCCGCCAGTAGCAGGATGCGGAAAACCGCCACAGTGTAGGCCAAGCGCTGGCCTGCTCGGTTCGAGCGCGGGCTTTGCCCGCGCGGTTAACTCGGGTCTCGCGCGGCGGGTGGCCTGCCTCGCGGCAAGGCCGCACCCGCCACGCTCGAACTGCCTCGGGGGGAGGTTTCGGAAGGGGGGCGAAGCCCCCCTCCGAGTGAACTAGAAAGGAGAAACGACATGCGAACGAAACGGTGGTCCCTCTGGCTATGGGCGATCCTGGCGTTTCTGTTCGTCGGCGACGCGTGGGAGGCGGCGGCCCAGGTCAAGCTACGGGGGGTCGTGTTGCCGTTGACCAACTACACGCCGCTCGCCATCGCCCGAGACAAGGGCTGGTTCGCGGAGGAGAACCTGGAAGTCTCCTGGACCAACATCGCCCAGGGCGCCATCGCCATCGAGGCGGTCTACGGTGGGAGCGCCGAGTTCGGCGCCAGCTCCATCTTCGAGCCGCTGGTGGCGCGGGGGAACGGTCTCGACATCGTGTACGTGGCGGCCCAGACTCGGCTGGTCAGCCAGCCCCCGGACAACACCGCCATGCTGGTCCGGGTCGAGGACAATATCCGGAGCGCGAAGGACCTGGCCGGGAAGACGGTTTCTGCCGGACTGATCAACAGCGTGAACTACATCCACACGCACGTCTGGCTCCGGAAGCACGGCGTGGACCCGAAGACGGTCAAGTTCCTGGAGGTGCCGTTCCCCCAGATGAACGACGCGCTCTTCCAGAAGCGGATCGACGCCGCCTTCAACGTGGAGCCGTTCGCGACGTTCGCCCTGAAGACGGGAAAGGCGCGCAGCATCGGGCACCCGTACCAGGAGAACATCCCCGGCATGGACATCGCCCACTACATCGCCAAGGAGAGCTGGGTCAGGGCCAACCTGGACACCATGCGCCGCTTCAAGAAGGTGATGGACCGGGCGACCAATCATCTGAACAGCGTCTCCAAGGAGGAGCGCACCGCCTGGATCGCCAAGTACACCGGCATGAAGCCGGAGATCGTCGCCGCCGTGAATCTCCCCATCTTCACCACCGAGTACAACGTCGAATCGCTCAGGAAGAACCTCGAGCTGGCCGTCGAATTCAAGCTGATCAAGCAGCCCTTCGACGTGACGACGATGATCTGGAAACCCTGATCCGACATCCGCGGGGGCGCGCCGCGCCCGCGGCGAACACACAGGAGGGATGCCATGCTACAAACGCTGAGCGAGAAAGTCCAGCCGGAGCACGCCGCCGTGCTGATCGTGGACGTGCAGAACGACTTCTGCGCTGAAGGCGGCGCCCTGCACCGCGAGGGCCGCGACCTGTCCCTGGCGCAGGCGATGGTGCCGAGGCTCGCCCGCTTCCTGGACGCGGCGCGGGCCGCGCGGGTCCCGCTGGTCTGGATCCGCAACGTCTACAACACCGACGCCAACTGGTACCTCTCCGAGGTCTGGCTGGAGCAGGCGATGCGCCGCCGGAAAGGCAACTACGTGGAGCATCCGGTCTGCCAGCCGAATGCCTGGAACGGCGACTTCTACGGGGTGCGGCCCCTGCCGGACGAGGTCATCGTGACCAAGCACCGTTACGGCGCCTTCGAGAGCACGGACCTGGATCTGACCCTGCGCTCCCGGGGGATTCGCACGGTGATCATGACCGGCATCGCCACCAACGTCTGCGTCGAGACCACCGCGCGGCAGGCCTTCCTGCGCGACTACTACGTGGTCTTCACCAGCGACTGCACGGCCACCTACGCCCAGGCCGATCACGAGGCCACGCTGCGCAACATCGACAACTTCTTCGGCCAGGTGGCCGCCGCCGAGGAGATCGTGTCCTGCTGGGAGCCCGTGGCGGCCGTCGTCCGCTGACGGCGCGGGAGGAGGAAGCAGAATGTCAGGCGCCATCGTCGATCGGGTGTGGAAGGCCGCCTCCATCCGAATGGTGGGCGACGGGATCTCCGCGGGCGACCTGTTCGCCGCGCAGCGTGAGGTCACGCGCTGGGAGCAGTGGTACCCCTTCTGGGCCAAGCGGGGGGACGAGTATGAGGCTCTCGCCCGGGAGGCGGTGGCCCGCGGGCGCCGATTGAGCGCCGGAGAGCTGTTCTGGCAGGCATGCATGTCCTACCACTACGCGCAGTTCGTATGGTTCCATGACCCGCCGACCCGCGATGCCGGCCAGCGCCGCAAGGTCGGGCTCTACCGGGAGGCCGCGCCGTTCTTCGACCCACCGGCCGAGCGCTTCGACCTCCCCTTCGACGGCTTCACCATTCCCGGGTATCTGAGGGTCCCCCGGGGAGGCGCGGGGCGAGCCCCCGTGGTGGTACTGCTGGGCGGGTTGGAGAGCACGAAGGAAGAGAGCTACCTTTTCGAGAATCTGTGCCTGCGCCGCGGGATGGCCACGTGCGCCTTCGACGGCCCGGGCCAGGGGGAGATGTACTTCCAGGTCAAGCTGCGGGGGGATTTCAACCGGTTTACCTCAGCCGTCGTGGACTGGCTGGCGAAGCGGCCAGAGGTGGACACGGGCCGGCTGGGCGTCCTGGGGCGGAGCCTGGGCGGGTTCTACGCGGTGCAGAGCGCGGCCCACGACCCGCGCTTCAAGGCCTGCGTCGCCTGGGGCGTGCTCTACGACCTCTCCTATTACGACGACATGCACGAGCCCACCAAGAGCGGCTTCGCCTTCGTGGCGGGGTACGACGACGCGCGAAAGGCGGCGCCCTACCTCAAGCAGACCGTCGACCTGTCGGGACAGGCCGAGCTGGTGCGCGGCGCGGTGTACGCGCTCCACGGCGGGCAGGACGACCTGATCCCGCCCGCGCAGGTGGACCGGCTCCGCGAGGACCTGCGGCAGAACCGCGACGTGACCTTCGACATGCCCAAAGACGGGGATCACTGCTGCCACAACCTCTATCACGTGGTCCGGCCGCGGATGGCCGACTGGCTGGCCGAGCGCCTGGGCGGACGAGCCTAGCGCGCATTATTCATGAATTCGCTTACCGCGTCTCACACGCCCCCTCACCCTGCCCCTCTCCCCCGCGGGGGGCGAGGGAACCAAAAGGGCTCCCTCTCCCTCCTGAGGGAGAGGGCCGGGGTGAGGGTACCGAGGGCCGACACGAATAATCCGGTCTAGGCGGGCTTATTCCGGAAAGAACCTGCAGGGCGGCTCACCGCCTGTGGGCGCCGGCTCTCGGGCGGATTTATGATCCAGGGGGAGCGGCTGCTCTCCGAGGACGTGGGCCACCAGCACCTCCCGCACGCTCTCCCAATCCAGCCCGGCGGGCTCCACCTGCGCGCCGATCTCCGCCAGGACCCGGTCCACATCCTGCATCACCTTCCACTCCTTGAAGAGATCACTCCGCTCCACGCCCATGGCCTCGCCGACGATCTCCAGGAAGTTGACGATCCTGAACGGGTAGTTTCGCTCATGGGCGCAGAGCTCCCGATGGCAGGCGTGGTAGATCCCCACGAGGCAATCCACGCCGGCGGCCTCCGCGGCGGCCAGCTCCTGCGCGTGCAGCTCTCGCTTGTAGGCCGGAACCGGCGAGAGCGAGTTGCACATGTAGCCGACGCGGGGCTGATCCAACCCAACCAGCTCGAGCCCGGAAATCGCGCTCAGGATCTTGACGACACCTTCGGTGACGCCCGTCACGCCGGGATGCTCGTGAAGGGCGACCCGGCGGTTGACCGGATGGACCAGATGGGGGCGCAGGGCGTCGAGCCGGTCGGCGATGTAGGGAACCACGTGCTCCAGCGCGAAGCCAGGGTTCGTGGCCGGCAGGACGATCTCGCCAAGCTGGATATTGCAGGTTGGGCACCACGTCAGGACGCGGCGCGCGCCGGTGCCGGCGAATCCGGCCACGGTGTTGCCGCCGATGCGACCCGCCGTCTTTGCATCGCCGGCTCGAAACTGAATGACGCCGCAGCAGTTGGCCGGGCCGCCGAAGACCTTGTAGGTCGTACCGATCCGATCCAGCACTTCCAGGCAGAGGAGCGCGATGTGGGGCGTCTTCATGACGTTGCAGCCGAGGTACATGACCAC
>CAYJUC010000352.1:0-4308 GCA_964372605.1 uncultured bacterium
CGCGCTCCCGGCCCGATGGCGGGACGCAGCGTCAGGTGTTGGTCCGTCTGCCCCTGGTCCGCCTGCCCCTTGACGGGGCCGTTGTTCTTGGCTAGCATTGCGGTCAGTCGGGCGGGCTCTCTCGGCTCGCGTGGAGGTGTTTGTGTGCGCTGTGCCATCGGCATTGGGGGCGGTCCGTGGGAGGGGCGGATCCCCACGCGGCGCCCCGTCCGAGGGCGCATCTTATGTCAGGTCCACGCCCGGCTCGGCCGCCCTCGGGCCTCGGGCCCGACCCCGGGGACTCCGTTAATGATGGCTACGCTCTTGGGGGGCGACGCGGGAGGCCTTCACCGACCGGAAGCTAGACCGGCGGATGAAGGAGGTGCTGGCCCTGGCCGCCTATGGGGTGGACCTGCACCTGCGCGAGGTCCGGCGCCTCGGCCTCTCCGAGCAGGGGGTGACGGAGGCCATCGCGGGAGCATGGAAGGCTTCGTCCCCTGGCCAAGGGAGCTGGCTCAACGTTACCGGGCGGCGGGCTTCTGGTCAGGGGTGACCATCGGCGCCATGTTCGACCGGTCCGTTCGAGCATACGCCGACCGCACGGCCCTCGTCTCTGGCGACCAACGGCTCACGTACGCGGAACTGGGCGGCCTGGTTCAGCGGCTGGCCTGCCACCTGTTGCGCCTCGGCGTCAAGACGTACGATCCCGTCATCCTTCAGCTCCCCAACTGCACCGAGTGCGTCGCGGCGTACTTCGCCTGCCAGAAGATCGGTGCGATCCCGCTGACCTGCCTCCCCGCCTACCGGCACGCGGAGGTCGGATACTTCGCAGCGTTCGTCGAAGCGGTCGCCTATTTCGTTCCGCGCGAGTTTCGCGGCTTCGATTACGTGGAAATGGCTCGCGAGATCAAGGAGCGGAATCCGCGGTTGAAACGTGTCCTGACGGCCGGCGATCCCGGACGCTCCGACATGCTGTCCATCGGCGAGCTGCTCGAAACGCCCGAGGAGGCGACCTGGCTGCGCGCCCTGGAAGCGTGCCGCCCCGATCCGCTGATGCCGGCCGTCTTCCTCCTCTCCGGCGGGACCACGGGCACCCCCAAAGTGATCGCCAGGACCCACGAGGATTTCCTGTGTCTCTCCACCTCGTCCGGCGCCGGGACCGGGTTCTCCGGCGACAGTGTGCTCATGCTCGCCCTCCCCGTCACGCACATCCTGCCTCTGGCGGCGCCGGGGCTACAGGGGGCCTTCATGCTGGGCGCGAAGGTCATCCTGGCGCCGTCGCCCGATCCCGCCATTGTGTTTCCTCTGATCGAACAGGAGAGAGTGACCTTCACGCCGCTCGTGCCCTCGGTCCTCATCAACTGGATCAACTCCCCCAGGCGCTCTGAGCATGACCTGAGCTCCCTCAGAGCGATGCCGACGGGGGGCATGAAGATGACGCCCGAGTTGGCCCGGCAGGCGAACGCCGTCTTCGGCCAGGCAGTCATGCAGGAATACGGGATGTCGGAGGGATTCGTCACCTCCACGCGGCCGGGGGACCCCCTGGAGTGGATTTTTGAGACCCAGGGCAGGCCGGTGTCCCCCGGCGACGAGTTCAAGATTGCGAACGACGACGGGGACCCGGCGCCGCACGGCGGGGTGGGCGAGCTCCTGGTGCGGGGCCCTTACACGATCCGTGGCTACTACAAGGCTCCCGAGCACAACCGCGTGGCCTTTACCCCCGATGGCTTTTACCGGACCGGCGACATGGTACGCGTGCACCCGAGCGGCAACATCGTGATCGAGGGGCGAAAGAAGGACATGATCAACCGGGGCGGCGAACACATCAGCGCCGAGGAGGTCGAGAGCCTCCTCCTGGGCCACCCGAAGGTGTTCAACGCGGCCGCCGTCGCCATGCCCGACCTCGTGCTGGGCGAGCGAGTCTGCGCCTATGTGATCCTCCGGCCCGGCGAAGGCCTGACCCTGGACGAGCTGAGCCGCTTTCTCCTGGAGGAGAGGCGCATCGCCAAGTTCAAGCTCCCCGAGCGGCTCGAGGTCGTGTCTGAGCTTCCGCTGACCCCCGTCGGGAAGATCTCGAAGCCCGCGCTTCGACAGGACATCCGGGAGAAGCTGGAGGCCGAGCGAAAAGTCGCCGCGCCTCCCCTGAGCGCTTAGGCCCGCGAGGAGGCTGGCGGTCGCGCGACCGCAGAGGAGGGGTGACGGGATGAGCGCACGGTCAGACGAGCAAGCCAGGCAGATCGTGTCCAACCTGGTCGGCTGGCAGGACGGATACCTCCGGCAGCCCGATACGGAGGGGCACGGAAACCTGTTCCGGCCGTGGGACAAGCCCGAGTGGGTGCGGGCGGACGAGCACTCCGGCATCCGCGACGACGACTACGTGCTCGGCTTCAAAGTCGTGGACCGGCCTTACTGCCTGCCGCTGTACATCCTCGACTACTACCACGTCATCAACGGCGAGGCGGAGGGCACCCCTGTCTACTTCTGCGGCTGAGAGCGCTGCAACACGGCGGGCGCCTGGAAGGCGTCCCTGGACGACGGCAGGAAGCTCCGGTTCCTCGGCTTCGGCATCTACAACTCCCAGCTCATCATCGCGGACCGGCTCACGCACAGCATCTGGAACCATTGCGAGCCCGTGTGCATACGCGGGGCGCTCGAAGGAACCGTGCTGGACGACTTCCCGCAGTGGCACACCACCTGGGAGCTGTGGCGGACGTGGCACCCGGACACGCTGGTGATGGCCGAGGTGGCGGACGACCCCTGGCATCGCGATCAGCGCCAGGGGCACGGGCGCGAGGAGATGTGGGAGCATCGCGGGATGGGCGGCCGCGACCGTGAGTGGTTCAAGGATACGCTCGCGGCAACCCTCGACAGGCGGCTCCCGGAACAGGAGATGGTGTACGGCGTCAACGAGCCCGAAGGGGTCCGCGCCTATCCCTACCGACAGGTGAAGCACAGCGGGAACGTGGTGAACGACGAACTGGGCGAGCTGCCGATCGTCGTCTGGTGCGACCCTGCCTCGAACGGCTTCACCATGGCGGCCTACGACCGGCGGGTGGACGGGTGCGTACTTCGGTTCGAGCTCCGCGACCGCCAGTTGGTCGACGTCGAGACAGGCTCGACCTGGCACTTGGAGGGACACGCCACTTCGGGCGCGCTCAGAGGCAAGCGGCTCAGGAAGCTGCGCGCCTACCCTGCCCGCTGGCACTCCTGGGCGGTGGACCGGCCGGAGACGGAGATCTACACGACTTCGCTCAAGCTCCCGGAAGAATCCCGTTGGGGAATCGAGGAGGGGATCTTCCGGCCGATCCTGCAGGCGTTTCGCTCCGACCTCGGCCTCAAGGTCACGGTCGAAGAGGAGGTTGTGAGCTGCGCGCTACCCGCCGGAGCCCGGCGGGGCATCGTGATCCGCTTGGACGGCCACCGGTTCTGGCTCTTCCATACGCACGGCCATGAGCACTCCAGAGACCTCGAGATCCTGGCGCACGACTGGTTCGTCAAGGCCCGGTGCCTGGCCCACGGACGATTCGTGCTCAAAGACGAGCCCGATGTGCAGCACGCCGACTGGGAGCACTGGGTTCGGCTCCCCGACGACCAGATTGAGTGGTCCCGGCTTTTCGCCGACAGCTGGTTCGTCGCCGCGTTCTGGGGAGCGTGCGAAGCCGCCGACCCAGATCAGCGTGGCGCGGAGCCCGCGTTCGTCCAGGTCTTCGAGGCTCTCCGCGAGCACGGCTACGTCGTGCGGTACGGACACGAGCACGCCGTGGTGGCGCCTCGTGTGGGCCTGGTCCGCCACTCAGACTTCTCGGTCCAGGCCCTCCTGGACGGCGACGCGGTGCTGTTCTACCGCTTCGACTCGGCGGAGAACGCGAAGGCGTACGCCGCCACGATCGGGCATGCCCTGGCCGCGGAGAACTACGTGCTCCGGTCGTGGCCCGCGGAGGTGTGGTGGCTCCCGAGGTTCGAGATCGGCCAGAAACCCGACGAGAAGGTCCGCTGGTCGCCACTGGTCGGGGACGACTCGTTCCGGCGGCTGTGCGAGCAGATCATCCGCCGGCTAAAAGAGGCGCCCCGGCCCACGAAAGCCGCCTAGCTGTGCCATCGGCATTGGGGGCGGTCCGTGGGAGGGGCGGATCCCCACGCGGCGCCCCGTCCGAGGGCGCATCTTATGTCAGGTCCACGCCCGGCTCGGCCGCCCTCGGGCCTCGGGCCCGACCCCGGGGACTCCGTTAATGATGGCTACGCTCGGCGGAGGGGGCGCCTGACACTATCCTCGGCGAGTGGGCCGATGAGCGCCGGCGGATCGCGCTGGAGTTCATTCGCGCGGAGAGC
>CAYJUC010000353.1:0-4306 GCA_964372605.1 uncultured bacterium
CACTTCCTCTCCCACGAAGAGCGCAGAGAGCTGATCAAGACCACCGCGGGGCTCGTGCGAGGCCGCGTGCCGGTGATCGTCGGCGTCTCCCACCCGAACCTCGGAGCCGCCGCGGAGCTGGCCCGGCTCGCCGAGGACGTGGGCGCCGCCGCGATTCAGGCCCTGATTCCGCTGCGCCCGTTCGGAGGGCAGCCCACGACCCGGGAACTGGTGAGCTATTTCGAGCGGCTGGCCCGCGAGAGCCGGCTCCCGATCGTGGCCTACCATAACCCCGGGCCCGGCGCCGAAGCTTCGATTCAAACGATGGTGGAGCTGGCCAAGCTCGACGGGGTGGCCGCCTTCAAGGAGTCTTCCCGGGATCTCAGGCGAGTGGGGCGGCTCATCGAAGAGATCGACCGGGCCGGGCACGCCCGGTACTTCACCACCATGGAAATGCTCCTCCCCACGCTCCTCCTGGGTGGGCCCGGCGCCACCATGCCGCCGCCGGCCGCCAGGATCGCCGCGGAGATCGCGCGGGCCTACGCGAGCGGCGATCTGAAAACCGCGGTCGAGGGGCAGCGGAAGTTCACGCTCTTCCCCGCGCGCTGGATCCATCACGGCCTGGCCCCCGTGATGAAGGCGGCGATGCGGATCGTCGGCGTGGACGTGGGCGACCCGCACCCACCATTCGAGCCGCTCCCGGCCCCGGAGTTCACCGCCCTGGAGCGGCATCTCAAAGAGATCGGACTGGTCTGACCCCCTCATCTTTATCCTCTCCCCCGGGTGGGGGAGAGGGCAGGGTGGGGGGCATAGGAAGGACGAAGGCTGCATGGCAACCGCAACGACCGAACGCTGGATCGGCCGCCCGCTCAAGCGGGTGGAGGATCCGCGGCTCCTCACAGGGCGCGGAAGTTACATTGACGACCTTCCGTTCACCCGACTCTTTCACGCCGCCATTGTCCGGAGCCCACACGCCCACGCGCGGATCCTCGGGATCGACGCCTCGGAGGCGCTCCGGGCTCCCGGTGTTGTCGGTGTCGTCACCGGCGAGGCCGCCCGGGCCACACGCCCGTTCTCGGTGGGGGTGACGGCGCCGATCAGGTATCACTGCATGGCGATGGATAAGGCCCGGTTCGTCGGGGAGCCCGTGGCCGTGGTGGTGGCGACGAGCCGTTATCTTGCCGAAGACGCCCTTGACCTCGTCCGGGTGGAGTACGAGCCCCTCCCGGCCGTGGTCGATCCGGAGCGAGCCCTCGATCTTGACGCACCGGTCCTCCACGAGGAGGTGGGCTCCAACCTGGCCTGCCACCGGCTCATCTCCTACGGGGATCCGGATCGCGCGTTCAACGAGGCGGAGGTCGTCATCAACGAGCGCTTCCGCTTCCCGAAATACGGCTCCACGCCCATCGAGACCTACGGGATCGTGGCGAGCCACGACCCGACGAGCGGCGTCCTCACCATCTGGTCCAACTTCATGGGACCGTTCATCATGCACCCCCTGGTGGCCAGGTCCCTCGGCCTTCAAGAGAACAAGCTCCGCTTCATCATCCCGACCGACATCGGCGGGAGCTTCGGGATCAAGAGCAGCATCTATCCCTATCTCGCCCTGCTGGGGCTCGTCGCCATGCGGACGGGCCTTCCCGTCAAGTGGATCGAGGATCGGCGCGAGCATCTCCTGGCCTCTTCCAGCGGAACCGACCGGGTCACATACCGGGAGCTGGCGGCGAAGAAGGACGGCACGATCCTCGGCATGCGCTACCGCTGGTACGACAACGTGGGAGGGTACGTCCGCAGCCCGGAGCCGGGCTGCGCCTTCCGTCCCACGGGCAACTGGGTCGGCCCGTATCGCTTCCAGCACCTCGACGTCGACGTCTCGGTGGTGATGACCAACAAGAGCCTCACGGGCCCGAACCGCGGCTACGCCTGCGGCCACCTCTATTTCGAGACCGAGCGGATGCTCGATCTCCTGGCGGAGAAGATCGGGATGGATCCCGTCGAGGTGAGGCGGAAGAACCTGATCCGCCCGGAGGAGTTCCCGTACCGGACTCCGACCGGCGGGCTCTACGACTCCGGGGACTACCCGGCGGCCCTCGAGAAGGCGATAGAGCTGGCGCGCTACGACGAGCTGCGTCGCGAGCAGGCGCGGGCGCGGGCTGATGGCCGCCTGTTCGGCATCGGGCTGGCCCTGGCCGTGGACCCGTCGGTTTCCAACATGGGATACGTCACCGTCGCCCTGGACCCCCAGTTCCGCGCCAAGCCGGAGTATCTCCCCAAGTCCGGCGCCACCGAGGCGGCCACGCTGAAGATCGACCCGCTCGGGAAAGTCACGGCCATCCTCGGCACCACTCCCCAGGGTCAGGGGCATCAGACCGTGGTCTCCCAGATCGTGGCCGACGAGCTGGGGATTACCCCCGGCGAGGTGACAGTGGTGGACGAGATGGACACCTTCACCCGGATCTGGGGAATTTCCTCCGGCACCTACTCGAGCCGCTTCGGCTCGGTGGGAACCAGCGCCGTGGCGCTGGCCGCGCGCAAGCTCAAGGCCAAGCTCGTGAGCTACGCCTCCCACCTGCTGGAAACCCCGGCTGCCGAGCTGGTCTTCCGCGACGGCCGGGTCGCGCCGAAGTCCGGGAAAGGGTCCTCGTACAGCATCAAGGACCTGGCCGGTCGGGCCCACTGGAACACCGAGTCGCTCCCCGAGGGGATGGAGCCGGGACTCCAGGCCACGGCAGTCTTCGGTTTTACTGTGGCCACCGCTCCCGACCTTCAGGACCGGGTCAACTCCTCCAACACCTACGGCTTCATCGCCGAGGTGATGGCGGTGGAGGTGGATCCGGAAACCGCGAAGATCAAGATCCTGCGCTACGTGACGGTCCACGACGCCGGGACCATCATCAACCCATTGATCGCCGAGGGGCAGATCTACGGTGGCGCCCTCCACGGCCTCGGCGGGGCCCTCTACGAGGAGCTCATGTACGACGAAGACGGGCAGTTCCTCACCGGAACGTTCATGGACTACCTGGTGCCGACGGCGTGCGAGGCCCCGACCATCGAGATCGACCACGTGGTGAACCCGTCGCCGTTCACCACCCTTGGGTCCAAGGGGCTCGGCGAGTCCAGCTCCATGACCGTCCCGGCGGTGATTGCCAACGCGGTGTCGGATGCCCTGGCTCCGCTCGGCGTCAGGGTGAACGATCTTCCCCTCGCTCCCAGCAAGCTCTGGGCGCTGATGGAGAGCGCCCGAAAGGGACAAACATGAAGCCAGCCCAGTTCGAATACCACGCCCCCACCACCACCGAGGAGGCCGTGGCCCTCCTCAAGCAGTACGGCGGCGAGGCGAAGATCCTGGCGGGAGGGCAGAGCCTCGTCCCGCTCATGAACTTTCGCCTGAGCCGCCCGGCCGCGCTCATCGACATCAACCGGATCGGCGCGCTGGCCTATATCAAAGAGGAGAACGGCCAGCTCCGGTTCGGGGCCATGACCCGCCAGCGGACCATCGAGCACTCCGACCTGGTGCGGTCGCGCATTCCGCTCATGACCGAGGCCACCGAGCTGGTCGGCCACCTCCCCATCCGCACCCGGGGCACCATCGGGGGGAGCGTGGCGCACGCCGACCCCGCGGCCGAGTACCCCGCGGTGGTGAGCGCGCTGGAAGGAGAGCTGGTGGTGCGGGGGCCCGGCGGGGAGCGAGTGGTCCGCCCCGCCGAGTTCTTCGTCACCTATCTGACGACGAGCCTGGCCCCCGATGAGATTCTCACCGAAGTGCGGCTCCCCATTCCGCCGCGCGGCAGCGGCTGGGCCTTCGAGGAGTTCAGCCGCCGGCACGGCGACTTCGCCCTCGCGGGGATCGCGGCGCTTGTCGTGGCAGAGCGCGGCAAGTGCACAAAGGCCCGGCTGGCCACGGCGGGAGCCAATCCGATCCCGATCAGGCTCCGGGCCGCCGAGGAAATCCTGGAAGGGAGCAGCCTGGACGAGCAGACCTTCCAGGCGGCAGGGGCGCGGGCGGCCGAGCTGGTCTCCCCTGATAGCGACATCCACGCCTCGGCCGACTACCGCCGCCATCTGACGAAGGTGCTTACAGTTCGCGCGCTCAGAAGAGCCGCCGCGAAAATCGGAGGGTGACATGCCTGAGCCACGCACGATACGACTGACGGTGAACGGCGTCGCCCGGGAAGGGCGGGCGGAGCCGAGGAAACTTCTGGTGGACTTCATCCGCGAGGACCTCGCCCTGACCGGCACGCACGTCGGCTGCGAGCACGGAGTCTGCGGGGCCTGCACCATTCTCCTGAACGGCGAGGCGGCGCGCTCGTGCATCATGTTCGCGGTG
>CAYJUC010000354.1:0-2618 GCA_964372605.1 uncultured bacterium
CCGGCGCCAGGAGGCGATCCAGGCTTTCGTCGAAGCTCCCGCGCTCCGCGCCGCGCTGCGAGAGCTGCTCGACTCGGTGGCGGACCTCGAACGCCTCACGAGCCGCGCGGCCATGGGAACCGCCCACGCCAGGGATCTGCTCGGCCTCAAAGCCTCGCTGGCCCCGCTGCCGGCCATCAAGTCGCGCCTGGTCGCGGTCACCGCGCCGCTGGCCTCACTCCTGGCGGAGGAGATGGCCGAGCTCCAGCCGCTGGCGAAGCTCCTGGAGGACTCGCTGGAGGACAGTCCGCCCCTGGGACTTCGTGAGGGGGGGCTGATCCGGGAGAGCTGGAACCAGTCGCTGGCTGATTTCAAACGGGAGGCCAGGGAGGCGCGGGAGTGGATCGCCGGATTGGAAGCGCGCGAGCGAGCGCGCACGGGGATCGCCTCGCTCCGGGTCCGGTTCAACCGGGTGTTCGGCTACGCCATCGAGGTCTCCAACGCCAACCTCAAGTCGGTGCCGGATGATTACATCCGCAGGCAGACGCTGCTGGGAGCCGAGCGCTTCGTCACCCCGGAGCTCAAGGAGTACGAGGCCACACTGCTCGGGGCCGAGGAGCGGATCAACCGGCTGGAGTTCGAGCTCTTCGAGGAGGTCAGGGCGAGCGTCGCCCGGGAGGCGCCGGCCCTGCTCAGGACCGCCCGGGCTGTGGGGACGCTGGACTTGCTGGTCGGCTTGGCCGAGGTGGCGCATCAGCGGGGCCACACCCGGCCCCAGGTGGACGGCGGCTCGACGATCAAGATCGTGGATGGCCGTCACCCGGTCCTCGAAGCCGGCGGGGAGCGCCCGTTCGTCCCCAACGATCTCTCCCTGGATGGCCACGAGACCCAGCTGCTCATGCTCACCGGGCCCAACATGGCGGGGAAGTCCACCTACATGCGGCAGGTGGCGCTGATCGTCATCCTGGCCCAGATGGGCGCGTTTGTTCCGGCGCGCGAGGCGCAGGTCGGCTTGGTCGACCGGATCTTCACCCGGGTGGGCGCCCAGGACAATCTCTCAAAGGGGCAGAGCACCTTCCTGGTTGAGATGGTGGAAACAGCCAGCATCCTTCACAACGCCACCCCGCGGAGCCTGATTCTCCTGGACGAGGTGGGGCGCGGCACCTCCACCTTCGACGGCCTGGCCATCGCCTGGGCCACGGCCGAGCACCTCCACGAGGCCCTCCCCGGCGCCAAGGTCCTGTTCGCCACCCACTACCACGAGCTGACGCAGCTTGCCGAGCGGCTCCCTCGCGTCAAGAACTTCCACGTGGCCGTAGCCGAGTGGAACGATGAGATTATCTTCCTCCACAAGGTCCGGCCCGGGGGGACCGATCGGAGCTACGGAATTCAGGTGGCCCGGCTTGCCGGGCTTCCTGGCCCGGTGATCGAGCGCGCCAAGCGGTTTCTCGCCGAGCTGGAGGCGCGCGGAAACGACCTCGCGCTCAAAACCCCGGTTACCGACGCGCCGATCCAGCTCGGGCTGTTCGCCCAGCCAGATCCCGTCCTGGCCGAGCTGGCACAGCTCGACCTCGAAGGGCTGACCCCGCTCCAGGCCCTGAACCTCCTCGCCCAATGGCAGGGGCGGGTCAAGGAACGCCGATGAGCCGGATTCACCGCCTTCCCGATCACCTCGTCAACAAGATCGCCGCGGGGGAGGTCGTGGATCGTCCCGCGTCCGTGGTCAAGGAACTTCTGGAAAACGCCATCGACGCTCTCGCCTCGACCGTGGTCATCGATCTCAAGGACGCGGGCCGGCGGCTGATCCGTCTCACGGACGACGGCACGGGGATGACCCGGGAGGATCTTCTCCTGGCCCTCGAGCGTCACGCGACGTCCAAGATCAGCTCGGAGGCCGATCTCGATGGCATCGTCTCTCTCGGTTTCAGGGGGGAAGCGCTGGCGGCTATCTGCTCGGTCTCCCGGTTTTCGATCCTCTCCAGGGCGCGCGGGGAAGAGCGCGGCGGTCTGGTGAGAGGGGAGGGCGGAACGATTCTCGATCGGCTGGAGGTGGACGGGCCCGAGGGGACCAGTGTCGAGATCTCCGACCTGTTCTTCAACACCCCGGCCCGTCTCAAGTTCCTCAAGAGCCCACAGGCGGAACTGGCCGCTTCCCTCAGGGTGGTCAGCCATCTGGCGCTGGCTCACCCCGGACTCGGGCTCAGGGTGACCCACAACGGTAAGTCGCTGCTCACCGCACCCCGCACCTCGGACCTCAGGGACCGGATCGGAAGCCTCCTGGGGTTCGGCTTGGCCGAGAAGCTCATCGCGGTCGGGCGGGAAGAGAGCGGGTGTTCGGTCACCGGATTCATCACCTCACCGGCCTTGAGCCGCGGCAGTCGGGAGGAGATGACGATCATCGTGAACGGCCGTCCGGCGCGCGACACGCTGCTCATCCAGACGATCCTGGAAGCGTACCGGCCGCTCCTTCCCCGGGATCAGTTTCCGGTGGCGGTCCTGGTGCTCGCGATGGATCCGAAGGTTGTGGATGCGAACGTGCATCCGACGAAAGCCTGGGTCAGGTTCCGCTCCCCCCGTCTGGTTCAGGAGATCGTCTTCGTGGCGGTTCAAGACGCCCTCCGGTCGAGCGAGGTGGTCGC
>CAYJUC010000354.1:2718-4298 GCA_964372605.1 uncultured bacterium
CTGGAGGCAGGCGCGCAGGGGCGCCTGTTTCAGGAGACGCCGGCAGCCTACGGGGCCAGCCTCTTCGGCGACCTGGTCGGGCAGATTCAGGAGACCTTCGTAGTGGCGGCTAACGCTGAAGAAGTCTTCTTCATCGATCAGCACGTGGCCCACGAGCGGGTGCTCTTCGAGCGACTCAAGGCCGACCTGGCTCTGGGGCACCTCCCGTCCCAGGAGCTTCTCTTCCCGCAGACCCTGGAGCTCTCCGCTTCAGGCCGGGCGCTACTCGACGATCTCGTTCCGGCCCTGGAGCAGCTCGGCTTTTCCCTGGAAGGGCTCGGGAGCCCGGCGCCGCTCCTCCGCGCGGTGCCGGTGCTCTTGAAGGAAGAGGAGCCGCGCCGGCTTCTGGAAGCGTTGCTGGACGAGGTCGGTCAGCTCCACCGCGGGCGCGTCGCGCCAGCCATGGACCGGGCGCTGGCGTTTCTCGCCTGCCGCGCCGCCGTCAAGGCCCACCAGGCGCTGGACCGGGAGGAGATGTCCGGGCTGCTCAGAGATCTGTCGGCCACGGTCACTCCCTATTTCTGCCCGCACGGTCGGCCCATCGTCTCCCGGCTCCCGCTCCGGGAGATCAAGCGGGAGCTCCGGCGCACATGGTGAACCGGCTTCCGCCGCTGGTGGTGATCACCGGGCCCACCGGCGTGGGAAAGACAGAGGTGGCGACGCGGCTGGCAAGGCTCCTTCCCATCGAGGTGGTGAGCGCCGACTCCCGTCAGGTCTATCGGGGGATGGACATCGGCACCGGGAAACCAAGTCCCGCCCAGCAGGACGCCGTGCCCCACCATCTGATCGACGTGGTGGATCCCGATGAGCGATATCACGCGGCGCGCTTCAAGGCGGAGGCCGAATCGGCCATCCGCCGGATCCGGGAGCGGGGCCGGCTCCCCGTGGTGGTCGGCGGCACCGGGCTCTACATCCGGGCGCTGGTTCGCGGGCTCCTCCCGGCCCCTCCGGCGGACTTGGCCTTCCGCGCCGAGATCGCGGCATGGGCTGACCGGGAAGGCGCGGAGGCGCTCCACGCGCGGCTCAGAGAGATCGCCCCCGACGCGGCTCGCCGGATCCACCCGCGCGACCGGGTCCGGCTGATCAGGGCCCTGGAGATCCATCGGCTGGCCGGTGAGCCCCTCGCCCCCCAGGATCACTGGCGGAAGAGCACTCCGGAGTTCCGCCTCCTGATGGTGGGTCTGACCGTGTCGAGGGAGTTCCTCTACCCGGCTCTCGAGGCGCGCGTGGACCGGATGGTCCTACTGGGGCTCGGCGATGAGGTCAGGCGGCTCTCCGATGCGGGCTACGATGAACGGCTGCCGTCCATGCAGGGAATCGGCTACCGCCACTTCGCGGCGGTGATCCGCGGACGCTCCGCGCCGGCTCACGCCGCGAACCTCATGAAGCGCGACACGAAGCGCTACGCCAAGCGGCAGTGGACGTGGTTCGCGCGGGAGCCCGAGATCCGCTGGGTGGACGTCCGGGCCGCGGGCGGAATCGAGGGCGCCGCGGAGCTGCTGGGGAAGCTGATCGAGCAGAGCGAGTTCCTTTCATGAGGG
>CAYJUC010000355.1:0-4292 GCA_964372605.1 uncultured bacterium
CAATCCTCGGCCCTGCGGGGACTCACGCTGCCATCGGCCTTTGCCCGCTGGGTGCGGGACACGCCCGATCGCGTCGCCCTGGTGGACGGCGATCAGCGCATCACGTTCCGGGAGCTGGACCAGCGCTCGGATCGTCTCGCCACAGCGCTGGTCGCCCGGGGAATCGAGAGAGGCGATGTGATCGCCTGCCAGTTGCCGAACGTCTGGGAATACGCGTGCCTTCTCCTGGCGGCCGCCAAAATCGGGGCTATCATCAGCCCCCAGCACATCATCAGCCGCGCAAGCGAGATCGAATACTGCCTGGGCTTTGGCGAGGCGAAGGCGTTCTTCTATATCCCGAGCTATGCCGACTTCGATTATCGAGCGATGTTCGGAAGCGTCCGGGACCGCCTCCCCTCCCTCCGGCTGGTGGTGACAGCGCGCGGCGCGACGGCTGCCGGCGAAACGGAGTTCGAGGCGCTCCTGGCCCGACCGGCGGCCATCGACCTGGAAAAGCGCCGCCCGAAGCCCGAAGATCCTTTCGTGCTCTCCTTCACCTCGGGCACCTCGGGGAAGCCGAAGGGGGTGCTCCACACCCACGACGGTCCCGTCAGCAACGCGGTTGCCACCGGCGATCTGCTTCGGGTCGGGCCCGACGAGGTGATTCTCTGCGCCTCCTCCTTCTCCTTCGCCTACGGCACGTTCACCATCATGGTCGCGTTCGCGCGGGGCGCGACGCAGGTGTTGCTGGACAGCTTCGCGCCCGGCCCGTTCTTCGACCTGGTGGAGCGGGAACGGGTCAGCTTCGTCTTCGGGGTGCCGGCGATCGCGCTGGCCCTGGTCAATCATCCGCGCGCGGCCAGCACCGACTTCACCGCGCTCTCCAAGTTCATGATCTCGGGAGCGACGCACCCACCCCCCCTCGTGTACCGGATGCGCG
Source organism: uncultured bacterium (assembly GCA_964372605.1). Lineage (GTDB taxonomy): Bacteria > Methylomirabilota > Methylomirabilia > Rokubacteriales > CSP1-6 > CAYJUC01. Next base: position 920 of record CAYJUC010000355.1, read on the forward strand.
ACCTCTTCGGCTGCACGCCGATCACCCTGTGGGGGATGACCGAAACCTATCGCGGCACCGTCACCCGCCTCGACGATCCGATGGAAACCATCGCCACGACCGTGGGTGGCTGCCGGCCCGGATGGGAGATGGTCGCCCTGGACGACGCCGGCCGGATTCTGCCGCCCGGGGAGCCCGGCGAGCTCTGCGTGCGCGGCCCGATGTTGTTCAGAGAGTATCTGAAGAGCCCCGAGGTCATGGCCGAGAGCTTCACCGGAGACGGCTGGTTCAAGACCGGCGACCTGGCGGCCGTCGATGAGCGCGGCTATGTGCGGATCACCGGTCGCATCAAAGATCTGATCCGGCGCGGTGGCGTCTCCATCAGCCCGCGGGAGATCGAGGACATCTTCTACGCGCACCCCAAGGTCCGCGACTGCGCGCTGGTGGCCATGCCGGACGACCGGCTCGGGGAGCGGCCCTGCCTGTTCGCGGTGGTCTACCCAGGCGCCGACCTCTCCCTTGACGAGCTGCGCCAGTTCCTCGACGCCAAAGGCATCGCCAAATACAAGTGGCCCGAGCGACTGGAGTTTATCGACGAGCTTCCGCTCAACGCTGCGCGGAAGGTGCGAAAAAATCTGCTGCGCGACCGAATCGCCGCCAGGCTGGCGGAAGAAGCTCGGGTTAGATGACGCCCTGCGCAGACTTTTCGGGTTGACTTCCTCTCCGCGTTCTCGGTACATTAAATTGCGCATTCTCTTCAAACATCCACATAAGGAGCATCCGAATGAGCGCAACCAACGTCGTCGAGCGATGGGTGGAAGAGGCTACCCGTCTCACTCAACCGGCCCGCACAGTGTGGTGTGACGGCTCGCAGGTGGAGTACGACCGCCTCATCGACGAAATGCTGAAAGACGGGACGCTGCTCCCCCTGAATCAAAAGACGTATCCCGGATGCTACCTGCATCGGAGCAACCCGACGGACGTGGCGCGCACGGAACATCTCACCTACATCTGCGCCCCGCGCAAGGAAGACGTGGGGCCGACCAACAACTGGATGGCTCCGGCCGAGGCCAAGTCCAAGGTCGGGAAACTCTTCCAGGGAAGCATGCGCGGCCGGACGATGTTCGTGATCCCCTACCTCATGGGTCCGGCCGGCTCGTCATTCAGCCGCGTCGGCATCATGGTCACAGACAGCGCCTACGTGGTGGCCAGCATGCACATCATGACGCGCGTGGGGCGCGTGGCGCTGGAGCACATGCGGAACGCCGAAGACTTCGTCGGAGGCCTGCACTCGCTCGGCGATCTCTCGCCCGACCGCCGCTTCATCCTGCACTTCCCGGAAGAGCGGCTCATCTGGAGCATCGGCTCGGGGTACGGCGGCAACGCCCTGCTCGGCAAGAAGTGCCACGCCCTCCGCATCGGCTCCTACCAGGCGCGCAGCGAAGGCTGGTTGGCCGAGCACATGCTGATTCTGGGAATCGAGGATCCGTCGGGCCAGGTGACGTACCTGGCCGCGGCCATGCCCAGCGCCTCCGGCAAGACCAACCTGTCGATGATGAGGTCGGCCTTGAAGGGCTACCGGGTCTGGACGGTGGGGGACGACATCGCGTGGATCCACGTGGACGCCTCGGGGCAGCTTCGCGCAATCAACCCCGAGAGTGGGTTCTTCGGGGTAGTGCCCCAGACCAGCGTCGCGACCAATCCGAACGCGATGGCGATGATCCAGTCGAACACCATCTTCACCAACGTGGCGCTCACGCCTTCGGGCGAGCCATGGTGGGAAGGGATCGGCAGTGAGCCGCCCGCCGGGCTTATCGACTGGCAAGGCAAGCCGTGCCAGCCGGGCGGCGCTCCCGCCGCGCACCCCAACTCCCGCTTCACGGTGCCCACCAAGCAGTGCCCCTCCATCTCGCTGCGGTGGGAGGACCCCGAGGGCGTTCCCATCTCCGGATTCATCTTCGGCTCGCGGCGCACGCGGGTGGTGCCGCTGGTCCTCGAGGCGTTTGACTGGCAGCAGGGTGTCTATCTGGGCGCTTCCATGGGGACCGAAACGACCGCAGCCGCCACCGGGAAGGTCGGGGTGGTGCGCCGCGACCCCATGGCGATGCTTCCGTTCTGCGGTTATAACATGGCCGACTATTTCGCCTACTGGCTCGAGACCGGAAAGCGGCAGGCCGCGCCGGCGAAAATCTTCCGGGTCAACTGGTTCCGCCGCGACGCTGGCGGAAAGTTTCTCTGGCCGGGTTACGGCGAGAACGTCCGAGTCCTCAAGTGGATCGTGGACCGGATCACGGGAAAGGGGAAAGCCGTGGAGACCCCCATCGGCTTCCTCCCCACTCCCGATGCGTTGGACTTGAACGGCCTCGATATTTCGACAAACGCGGTGAAGGCGGCGCTCGACTACGAACGGGACGGCTGGCTGCAAGAACTCAAAGACGAGCGCAAGCTCTTCGATCAGTTCGGCGATCGGCTTCCCGCGCCCATCCGGGAGGAGCACGAGCGGGTGGCACGGCAGCTCGCCGCATCAGCCCAAGGGCGCTGACAGAAGGAGCTCACCGAGCCCCACAGTCTTGCCGATCAAGCGCACGCCGGACGAACGCTTCCAGAACCTCCCCGCCTATCCGTTTGCGCCGCACTACGTCATCCTGAGCGGCGCTCGCATGCACTACGTGGACGAAGGCTCCGGAGAGGTGATTCTCTGCCTTCACGGTGAGCCGAGCTGGTCCTTCCTCTATCGCAAGATGATTCCGTCGCTGGCGCGCGAGCACCGGGTGGTCGCCCCCGACTTCTTCGGCTTCGGCAAGTCTGACAAGTTCACCGAGCGGTCGGAATATTCATTTCAGATGCACCGGGACAGCCTCGTGGCCTTCATGGACCACCTGGGGCTCACGCGCATCACGCTGGTCTGCCAGAACTGGGGCGGGCTCATCGGGCTCAGGGTCGTGGGCGAGATGCCGGAGCGCTTCGCGCGGCTCGTCCTGATGAACACCGCGCTCGGAACTGGAGACGTGCCGGGCCCCGGCTTCATGGCCTGGCGCGACTACATGGCGAAGAATCCCGACCTGGACGTGGCCGCCCTGTTCAAGCGCGCCATCGTGCAGGAGGCGTCCAGGGCGCCGGAGATTCTCGCCGCGTACGCCGCGCCCTTCCCGGATCGGGCATATAAGGAAGGGGCGCACGCCTTCCCCTTGCTGGTGCCGATCACACCTGACGATCCCGGCGCGCTAGAATCGCGCAAGGCCCAGGCGGTACTCGCGCGCTGGACCAAGCCCTGTCTCCTGCTCTTCTCTGACAAGGACCCGGTTCTTGGGCTCGCCGCGGGCCGCCGCTTCGAAGAGCTGATCCCCAGCGCCGGCGCCATGATCGTCATCCGCGACGCCGGCCACTTCCTGCA
>CAYJUC010000356.1:0-1127 GCA_964372605.1 uncultured bacterium
ATCGAATCCAACTTGAACCGCTGGCGCCCCGAAACGGTCAAGACCTTCTGATCCCTCACCCTGCCCTCTCCCCCTCGAAGGGGGAGAGGAGTAAGGAGAGGGGGTCCGGAGCACTACTTACTTCGACAGTTTCCAGCCGATCTCGGTCAGGGCCTCATTCAAAAGGTCGCGGGCCACGAACTGCTCGATGTCCGGCATCGGCTTCCCGGCAGGCCAGCCCGCCTCCGGAGTCATCCGCGACTCGAACAGGACGCGCAGCAAGTCGTGGGGAATCTCCGGGCTGAACGCCTGCTGGACCTGCTTGTAGAACGCCTCCGCGACTTTGCGATCTTTTATCGCGAAGTAGTTCTGGATGATTTGCATCGTCCCCTCTGTGTTCGTCTTGATATACTCGGCTGCCCTGGCCGTGGCTTTGATAAACCGTTTTGCCTCGTCGCGCTTTTCCTTGACCCGGTCCTTGTGGGTGAAGAACGTTCCGCCCAGCCTGGGAATATACTCCCCCGTCCGCAGGAGAATCTTCATCCCTTCCTGTTCGGCCCTGGCCGCGTGCCCGAACGACAGGATGGCTCCCTGGATGGACCCCGCGATAAGGCCCGCTACGCGATCAGGCTCTCCCGCAAAACTGATGACCTTGTAGTCTTTGCCCGCCTCCATCTTGAAAAACCGCCCCAGCACGATCGTGGCCTCTTCGTAGTCCGCCGAGCCGGGCCTGCCCAGGCCGAGGGTCTTCCCCTTCAGGTCTTGCACCGTTTTAATGTTCGGTGTCGTCGTGATCGTCCATTGGGAGATCAGAGATTGACCGACGACAAACGTGAGGGGAGCGCCCTTCAGCATCGCAATGGAGCCCCCACCCGGGATCGGCACATAGTCGATCTCTTTGGCTATTCCCGCCTTGACGAGTGGACCTCCTTCCGCGGCTATGAGCTCAACGTCCAGGCCGTACTCTTTGAAAATACCCGTCTCCAGAGCGATGTACGAAGGCAGGTGAAAGCCGCTCGCTCCCACCGTCCGTCCCACTTTGATCTTGGTTTGCGCATGGAGGGGCACAGCCAGACTCGCCAGCAGAAGGGCTGGCGCGGCGATAAGGGTCGTGAGCTTGACGGATAACCTTCGCGCATTTCGCGTAC
>CAYJUC010000356.1:1227-4278 GCA_964372605.1 uncultured bacterium
CCCATGGCGTAACTCCTTTCATCGGGGATTGTTTCTGAATCGTCACTTACACATATCGCGTAGCAGCCGGAAAGGCAAGAGCGTTTTTCTTGAGGCGGCGCTTCCCATGGTGGAGTCTTCAGTGCGTGTCGAAGACCGCCTGATACGCCTCCAGCCTGGCCATGGTCGCCTCGAACTCCGCCTGGGTGGGATTGCCGGGATCGACAGCCGCGGCCAGGCTGCCAAATTTCATCAGGCACGCCATCAGCAACAGTCGAGCCTTGGTCGCGGTCAGGTTGCTGCCTGAGAGGAACGGCGGAATGCGCGGGGCAAACCCTTCCGCGTTCCCCCGCCCCACCTTCACCACGGGCATGCCGCTCCAAACGGCTCGGCGCAGCGCCGCATCCACATCCTGGCTCATGATGCCGTATGGGGCCATCCCCTCTCCCACGAAGCCGGCCAGCGGTGCCGTTCGGAGGTTCTCCTCGATGCGGGCCAGGATATCGACTTCGCCGATCGGATCATCCAGAGCGGCGTCCCTGGAGTACTGGTAGGCTTCCTTCACGATCGTCACTTTCGGAATCCCCCCGGGGAGCAGGTCGCCCCGATCGTCTTTGATCCGTACTGGCACAGGCGCGATCTTCTCTCCTTCGCGGCGCACCCCTCTAACCGTGCCGGGGAGCTGGCGGAGGTTGACGGCGGAATTGTAGGTGTGACGCCGGGCAGGCACAAAAGTCACGACGGTCGGGGTCGCCGGAAACTCCTCGCTGATGCGCCCGACGATGCCGCCGTGGCCGCCCGTGGCGGTGTAACCGCCGGGGCGGGCGTCGGCCTTCTGAACCTCGCGGGCCGCGAAGATCTGCCTGTTCTGGATGGCCACGGCGCCGACTCTATCGCGACCGGTCTCGTCCGCCCACACGCGCGAGACGATATACTGGACCGCGTCGAATATGTTCTGGTCGCCGTCGTTGCCGAGGCCGCCGTGGGGCTGCTGGGAGGCATTGCCGACGATCGGCGCAGGAGTGTCGATCAGCAGGTTGAGCCAGTAGATCGTCTCTTCGACGTTGGGACTCCCCTCCAGCCAGATCGCTCCGGCGAAGTTGCCGCTCGACAGGGCTCGTTGCACCACGTTGGCCGCTCGAGCCGCGGCCGCCCGCGGAGGCTGTCGAAAGAGCCAGAAGGGACGGTAGGGAAAGAAGTCAGCGCCGAGGGTCTCTGGCGGGATATCGCCGTCACCCGCGTCGGCCCGCTCCGCGGCTGCCAGGCCCTTCTTGTAGCCCCCGGGTGGGACTGCTCGATAGAACTCAAAGTCGGCCCGGCAGGAGAGGAGATTGCCGACCCCTGCAGCGCCGATCCCGAACCGATCGATCTCCTCGAGGATGCGCGAGGCATCAGGATAGAAAGGCTGCCGGCAGCGATCGGGCGGGGCGAACTCGTGCGTCCCGTCATCCTCCCACGCCTGCCCATCCGCCTGACGCGCCATGTAGGGGAGCAAGTAGAGACCGTCGTCCGGGCGGAGAGTGATCTCATAGACCGGAACGTCGTCGGGCCCCTGGCGGTTCTTGTGGAAGACGCCCTGCGGGTCCAGGTATCCATCCGGCGGGGCGTAGAGCTCGGCGGCGTCGCGCTCCAGCGGATGGGCGCTGAACTGTTCGATGTAGACGGTCACGGGAGCGGCGAGACGCTGGGGCCGCACAAGATCGAACCGCATGGGAGTCCCGTCCGGATTCCTCCGCGGCGGCAGCCCGTATTTCTCCCTCGCCTTGTTGCTGGTGACCAGCGGCTGGCTGTTGGCAATGGTCGCCGTCGCCCCCGAAAACACCGCGATCCTGGGCTTCGTCTGGTGACTCATAAGGCTCCCTCCTCCTTGATGACTGTTCCCCCCTTGCGGAAGCCGCATCCGCCGTGCGAAACTTCGCGTCAGCATGGCAGGCGCGCTCGACGGCATCAAGATACTCGAACTGGCCAGCTACGTCACCGGCCCGTTCGCCGCCATGCTCTGCGCGGACCTCGGAGCCGGCGTCATCAAGATCGAGGCCCCGGGCCAGGGCGATCCCTTCAGGGGCTGGGCCCACGAAGGCTACAGCCCCACCTTCTGCAGCATGAACCGGAACAAGCGGAGCCTGGCGCTGAACCTCCAGGCGCCGGAAGGGAAAGCGATCTTCCTCAAGCTGGCCAGGGATGCCGACGTCATCATCGAGAACATGCGACCGGGCATCGTGGACCGGCTCGGGATCGGCTACGAGGCGACGCGCGCCACAAACCCGCGGATCATCTACTGCTCCATCTCTGGGTTCGGCCAGGATGGCCCGTACAAGGACAGGCCCGGATACGATACGATCGGCCAGGCCATGGGGGGGTTGCTCTCCGTCCTCACGGATCTCAATAACCCAAGCGGCGTGGGCATCTCCATCGCCGATCACGTCACCGGCGTCTTCGCGTGCTACGGCATCCTGGCCGCGCTCCTCGCCAGGGAACGCACCGGGAAAGGACAGAAGGTGGAAACGTCGCTCCTCCAGGCGTCCATCGCCTTCGCCTCAGAGAACGCGGCCCGCTATCTGGCGACCAGACAGACGCCTCGCAAGGAGAACCGTCTCCGCCTCGCCCAGGTCTACGCTTTCGTGGCCGGCGACGGGCTTCCCTTCGTCATTCACCTCTCCTCGCCCCAGAAGTTCTGGCAGGGGCTCGCGGAGGCCGTGGGGCACCCCGACTGGAAAGAGGACCCGAGGTTCGTGAACAAAGAGGCCAGGGAGAAGAACTACGACCTTTTGAGCGGCCTCTTGAGAGAGATCTTCGGAACGAAGCCCCGCGCCCACTGGCTCGAGTTGCTGGAAGCGCACGACGTCCCCGCCGCGCCGCTGCTGACCCTCGACGAGGTCTTTGTCGACCCGCAGGTACGCCATCTGGGAATGGAAGTGGAGCTCCGTCACCCGAAGATGGGTTCGGTGCGCCTCGCCGGCAGCGGGATCCGCCTGAGCGAGACCCCTGTGCGCATCGCCGAGGCGCCGCCCCTCCTGGGAGAGCACGCCGATGAGATTCTTGGAGAGGTGGGGCTTTCTCCCGAGGAGATCG
>CAYJUC010000357.1:0-4251 GCA_964372605.1 uncultured bacterium
CATCGGGGAGGCCTCGGAGGGGGCCATCGAGGTCCCCTCCGACGATCACCTGGATGGAACGCCGCATCATTCACCTCGACATGGATGCGTTTTATGCCTCTGTGGAGCAGCGGGACCACCCCGAGTTCCGGGGACAGCCCGTGGTGGTGGGGGGCAGCTCCCGCCGCGCCGTGGTCGCCGCGGCTTCCTACGAAGCCCGGAAGTTCGGCATCCACTCGGCCATGCCGATGATGCGGGCCCGGCGGCTCTGCCCGGACCTCGTCATCACCCCGATGCGCATGGACCACTACCGGGAGGTCTCCCGCCAGATCCGCGGGATCCTGGAGCGGCACACAGAGCTGATCGAGCCCATCGCGCTGGACGAGTTTTTCCTGGATGTGACCGGGGAGACCGCCACCGTTTCCGAGGCGGGAGAGCTGGCCCGGACGCTGAAGGCGGAGATCAGGACGGGAACCGGCCTCACCGGATCCGCCGGGGTGGGGCCGAACAAGTTCGTCGCCAAGGTGGCTTCCGATCTCAGGAAGCCCGACGGGCTCGTGGTCGTCCAGCCAGCCGAGGTGACTGGCTTTCTTGTTTCGCTGCCGGTCTCCAGGGTCTGGGGCGTGGGGGCGGTGACGGAGCGGAAGCTCAATGGGTTTGGCATCCAGACCATCGGCGAGCTGGCCCGGGCCGATCCCCAGATGCTGGAGCGGATGTTCGGGAAGCTGGGCTCGCGGATGCACCAGCTGGCCAACGGGGTGGACGATCGCCCGGTAGAGGTGTCGCGGTCGCCCAAGCTGGTGAGTCACGAGACCACGTTCGAGGAAGATACCAGCGACCTGAAGCTTCTCGAGGAGCGCCTCGGACGGCTCGCTCAACGGGTCTCCGAGCGGCTCCGGCGGCGCGGCCTCCGGGGGCGCACGGTGGTGCTGAAGCTGACGTATCACGGCTTCGAGCACTCGACGCGTCACGCCACGCTCCCCGAACCCACCGACGACGGGCATCTCATCGCCGCCGAGGCGATCAAGCTCCTGGATCGTACTGAGGCGGCGGTCCGACCGGTCCGCCTCATCGGGGTCGGGGTGACAGGGCTCGAGCCCGTTGGGAGTCCGGGGGCGCCACAGCTCACCCTCTTCGGTCCTGAGCCCGGCGGGCCGCCAGAGGTTCCGCAAGAGAGAGATCAATGGGCAGACTTGACGGGCTAGTGGCCCTCGTCACGGGCGGCAGCCGTGGGATCGGCCGGGCTGTGGCTCTGGCGTTCGCCCGCGAGGGGGCGGACGTGGCGGTCGCCGGCGCGCGGGACCGCGCGGCCCTCCATGAGGTGGAACAAGCGATCGCATCGCTCGGGCGCCGGGCGCTGGCGGACACCGTGGACGTGGCGCGAAGAGAAGGGGTTGACCAGCTGGTGAAGCGAGTCATCGAGGGGTGGGGCCGGATCGATATCCTCGTCAACAATGCCGGGATCCTCCATCCGGCCCCGCTGGAAGAGATCAGCGGGGAGCAATGGGATACAGTCATCGCCGTCCACCTCACGGGAACCTTCAACTGCACCCAGGCAGTGCTGCCAGCGATGAAACGGCAGGGGAGGGGGAAGATCATCAACGTCGCCGCGCCGTCGGCTCTACGAGGCGCCTTCGGCGTGGCGGACTATGCCGCGGCGAAGGGCGGAATCATCGCCTTTACCCGGAACGCGGCCATCGAGCTCCGGCCCCACAACATCCAGGTCAACTGCATCTCGCCCGTGGCCGAGACGCGCATGACTGACGCGCTCGACGCCTTTCGCCGCCAGCAGTTGCCCGATGCCGGTCAGCCGCGCCGCCCGCCGCCCGACGCGGTGGCTCCGGCATTTGTCTTTTTTGCCTCGGGCGACTCCGACTACATCACCGGCCAGATCCTGGCCGTCGACGGCGGTTTCACCGTCTGACTCCGCCGGCCCTCGGGCCGGTGGACAGGGAGGGGAAATGCGGATCGTTCGAATCTACACCGGGAAGGACGGCGAATCCCATTTCGAGGAGATCGAGACGGCGTTTGAGAAGATGGGCGATGCGGAAACCACCGCGCTTCAGTCGGCCACCGGCGTCGCCTTTCGCCGCGCCCCCGCGGGCCACGTCCAGGACTGGCACCCCGCGCCGCGCCGCCAGTACGTGATCACACTCTCCGGCCAGGCGGAGATCGAGATCGGCGACGGGACGGTGCGGCGCTTCGGGCCGGGCGATGTCATGCTGGCGGACGATCTCACCGGTCGCGGCCACATCACCCGGGTGGTCGGGGGAGCGCCTCGCGTCTACGTCGCGATCCCGCTGAAATAACGCGTCCCCCTCACCTTAATCCTCTCCCCCTCGAAGGGGGAGAGGGCAGGGTGAGGGGGGTTGACCGCTTGCGTCCGCGTCCCTTACTATTCGCCCATGCGCTTCGGCCTCTTCACGACCCTCACCGGCGCCGTCTGGTCCGAGGTCCAGGCCCTCTGGCAGCACGTCGAGGCGACCGGTTGGGACGCCGCCTGCGTCACCGACCACTTCATGCCGAATCAGCCGGACCCTGTGGGCGACACCCTGGAGTGCTGGACCACGCTCTCGGGCCTCGCCATGCTCACCCGCCGGATGCGGATCGGAACCATCGTGAGCGGAAACAGTTACCGGCATCCGGCGGTCCTGGCGAAGATGGCCGCCAACGTGGACATCATGTCCGGAGGGCGCCTGATCTGCGGCCTCGGCGCCGGCTGGCAGGAGAACGAGCACGCGGCCTACGGCATCCCGTTCTACACGATGACCGAGCGCCTGGAGCGGCTCGACGAAGCGTGTCAGATCCTGAAGCTTCTCTGGATGGAGCCCAAGACGAGCTTTGAAGGGCGCCACTACCGGCTCGCCGCCGCGCCGCTCTTCCCGAAACCCGTGCAGCGGCCCCACCCAGAACTGATGATCGGCGGCGGCGGGGAGAAGGTGACGCTCCGCATCGCGGCCCGGCATGCCGATCTCTGGAACGTCTGGGGAGGTCCCGGGGTGCTGGCGCGGAAAGGAAAGATTCTGGAGGAGCGCTGCGCAGAAATCGGGCGCGACCCGAAGGCGATCGTCCGCTCGGCAAACATGCCTCTCCTCTTCACCGATTCAAAGGCGGAGGCGGAGCAACTCGTTCAGACTGTGGCGCGACGCATGGGCCCGCACACGATGGACCCGCGGGACACCGTTCTTGCCGGGAGCGTCGGGGAGATCACCGACACGGTGGGGCGCCTCCGCGAGACCGGCGTGGGGCAGCTCTTCATCCCCACCATGTTTCTCTCCAAACCGTACGAGCCCGTGCTGGATCGCTTCATCTCAGAGGTCGCGCCCGCGTTCCGGTCGTGACCCGGGTCTGCCCCTGGGGGACACGGAACTCTTCCCGCACCATATCTCGTAGGTCTTCCCGCGCGTTTTTTTCTTCGTCGATTGTCCCCGCCCCCCTCTACCATTGTGGATACTTTGACCCGGAACTCGCGACGCGTCTTGATCGGATGTCTTCTCCTGGCCCTGGCCGGGTGCTCTTCGGCCGCGCCCAAGGGGACGTATTTCCCCTCCCTGAGTGACCCCGACGCCCTGAAGGTCTCCCACGCCCTCCATCGCGCCGCGGTTGCGGCCGGAGACGATCCGGCACGCTACAGCTTCGCGCTGGTGGCCTCCCCTCAGGTCCAGGCCTGGAGCGATGACGATGCCACCTTCTATGTGAGCGACGGCCTGGCGCGCATGCCGGTCCACGTGATCGAGCCGCTGATCGCCCATGAGGTGGCCCATGAGCTGCTCGGCCACGTCGGGAAGCGGCGCGCCCTGTCGATGTCGATCACCACTGGCTTCGCGATCTCTGGGGTCCTGGTCCCTGGAAGCAGTTTCGCCGATTTCGTGGTGAACCCGCTGGTGGTGCGGGCCTTCTCGAGAGAGCAGGAGAGAGAAGCCGACGCCCGGGCGGTAGAAATCCTCCAGGCCATGGGATACCCGGCGCCGCGCCGGGCTCTCTGGCTGGCCCTTCAAGCCGGAGACGCGCGGAACGGAAAGAGCAGCGAGTGGGGCGGCCTCCTGGCCACTCACCCGCCGATGGCCCAGCGCCTCGCCACCCTCGAGCCCCTCGAGGAGCCGCCCTCCCCCCTGGCCGAGGCGACCCCCCCGAGATAACCCGTAAGGCAAGGTCGTTTGCAACCTGTCGGAGAATTCATGCCGAGTTCGAGCGCGGGCTTTGCCCGCGCAACCAATTCGGGCCTCACGCGGCGGGTGGCCTGCCTCACGGCATGGCCGCACCCGCCACGCT
>CAYJUC010000358.1:0-4228 GCA_964372605.1 uncultured bacterium
GCGCGCCCACACCGTCCGGCGGGAGAACCTCGGCATCGGCGTCCCAGAGATGCTCCGCCTGATGCGCGAGCGTGGTCTGCCCGAACCGTCATTCACGGTGGAGGGTGGCCACTTCCGCGTCGTGATCTGTGGCCGGTGAGCCCCGAAGCGTCAGCCTCTGTTGACAGCCCGCCCTGGTGGGAGCAGATCCCCGAGGGAAAGGTCATCCCGCTGGCCTTCGTGAAGATCGACCTCAAGGGTGGGACGGCAGAGTGGGCAGAGCTTACTCCTGACCGGGTGGCGGAGCGGCGGCACCGCTACCGGGCCGGCGTGGAGTCCATCGCCCGAGCGATCCAAGCTGCTCAGCCGCTCAATTGGCAGGGAGACGGCGTAACGCTTTTCCTGACCGACGGCGAAGGCGAGCCGGCAGCCCTTCGTGCCGTCAGAGCGGCGAAGCTGCTTTGGGAGCGGGTCCGCGTGGACCTCAGCATCCCCGCGCGGATTGCCGTCCACGCCGCCCACGTCGCCTGGGATCCGGAGACGGGAAAGCTCAGCCATCGCGCCCTCGACCACTGCGGTCACCTGGAGGAAGTGACGCCGGAGAACGCGGTGGTGGTGAGCGGAGACGTTTATCTCGCGCTCCCCGAGAAGGAAAAGCAGGACTTCGCACCGCTCGGCATCTCAAAACGCGACGGAATCCCGGCGTTCGTCTTCCCGGCCGGCGCCGCCCTGCGAAAGCGGGAGGCGGTGCCGGCGCTGCTGGCGTACGCGAAGGGACAGGCCGTGGGTAACTGGGAACGCGGTGCCGCCATCGACGCGCTCTGGCGCATCGCCGAGGCCCCGTCCCCGCCAAAGCTGGTCAACCGGCGTCAGAGCCGGAGTCGGAAGCCTCGGAGGGCCGCCGGAGCGCGGCCGCGTAGACCCGGAGGTCGGCCCCGGTGAGGATCACAAACTGTCTTACGAAAGCCCAAAAGTCCCGGCATGAGTCCGTCAGAGAATTCATGCTGAGTTCCTGTTCGAGCGCGGGCTTTGCCCGCGCAATCCCTCGGGGGGAGGTTCGGAAGGGGGACAGAGTCCCCCTCCGAGTATCTAGATCAGGCGCGCGCGGATGCGCGACGAGGCGAAGTCCACCGCCATCACGAGGCCGATCAGCACCAGGAGCACCGCCGAGGCCGCCGGGTAATTGAACATCCTGAGATAGGTCTGGATGTAGAAGCCGATCCCGCCGGCTCCCACGAACCCCAGGATCGCCGCGGCCCGGATGTTGGTCTCGAACCGGTAGAGGATGTAGGAGACGAAGAGCGGGAGGAGCTGGGGGATCACCGCGTAGACCAGCGTCTGGAGCCGCGTCGCTCCCGCCGCCGTCGCCGCCTCCACCGGCCCCGGATCGATGGCCTCGATCGCCTCGGAGTAGAGCTTGGCCAGCACCGTGGTGGTGTAGGCCACCACCGCCAGGACCCCGGGAAACGGCCCGAGCCCCACCGCCGCCACGAAGAAGAGGGCGTAGACCAGCGTGTCGATGGCCCGGAATGCGTTGAGGACGGAGCGGGCGATATAGAAGAGCCAGGGCGCCACCGTGTTCCGCGCGGCCACGATTCCGAGCGGCAGCGCCAGGAGCGCCGCGATCCCGGTCCCGACCACGGCGATCTGTAGGGTCTGGACGGCTCCCTTCACCGCGTTGCCCAGGACGGACAAGTCGGGGGGCGCCATCCGCCTCAGGAAGTCGGTCATGAAGGGAATCCCTTCCACCGTGCGGGCGAGGGAGATTTCGGTCTCCCAGGCCGACCAGACAAAAAGCCCCAGCACGATCACGATCCCCGTCCAGCGGCTCGCGCGGCTCACGTCTCCGTCTCCCCGAAAATCGCCTTGATCCCCGCCGGCCCCAGACCGGCCGCGCTCCCGTCGTAGACCACCCGGCCTACCCTGAGACCGATGACCCGCTGGCCGTAGGCCAGCGCCAGGTCCATGACGTGAAGACTCGTCAGCACCGTGATCCGGTCCTCCCGGTTGATCTGGCTCAGGAGATCCATCACCGTCCGGGCGAGAGCCGGGTCCAGACTCGCCATGGGCTCGTCGGCCAGAATCACGCGCGGCTCCTGCACCAGCGCCCGCGCGATGGCGACCCTCTGCTGCTGTCCTCCGGAAAGCCTGTCGATGCGACGCCCCGTCAGATCCCCCAGCCGAACCCGGGCGAGGACGGCCTCGACCACGGCGCGGTCGCGGGACGGGAACCATCCGACGAGAGAGGGGATCTGTGGCACGTGGGCCAGCCGCCCGATCAGGACGTTGTCCAGCACGGAGAGACGCTTGACGAGGTTGAACTGCTGGAAGACGAAGCCGATCTTGGCCCTGAGCCGCCGGAGCTCACCGCCGCGCGCCCGAGTCACGCTCTCCCCGTCGATGCGCACCTCCCCCGCCGTGGGATTCACCAGGCCGTTCAAACACCGAAGGAGGGTAGACTTGCCGGCCCCGCTGGGACCGATGAGGACCACAAACTGGCCCTCGGGAATGGTGAACGAGACGTCGTTGAGCGCGACGGTGTCGGGGGGATAGACCTTGGTAAGGCCGAGGACCTGGATCACGCCGAGACCGAATCAGGAGCCCCGTCGACCGGCCAGGAAATGGAAGTGGAGGTGGTACACCACCTGCCCCCCCTCGGGGCCGCAGTGGCAGTTGACGCGGTAGCCGCGCTGGGCGACGCCGTGGGCTTCGCCGAGCTTCCGCGCCACGAGCAGGCACTTCCCCAGGAGGGCGGAGTCGGCCTCCTCCAGGACCGCCAGCGACTCGATATGGCGCTTCGGGATGATCAGGAGATGGATCGGGGCCTTCGGATAGATGTCCTTGAAGGCGACCACCTCTTCGTCCTCGTACTCGATCTCCGCCGGACTCTCCCGCGCCCCGATCCTGCAGAAGATGCACGCGCCCGTCATGCGGGATCGACCGAGTGGAGGCGCGCCGTTCGGAGTATAATGATACGCCAGCGCGTTACGAAAGGAGGTTCGTCATGGGCACCTGTCCCAAGTGCAAGCTGCGGATCCGCAGAAACGGCAACCACGTGAAGCTCGGGCAGACGTGGGTCCACAAAATCTGTCCGGGGAAGACCGCGAAAGCCGGAAAAGGCTAACGGCCCGATTTACGCGTCCCGGTACTCGCCGCTGACCGGCTGACGCCCTTCGTAAGCCTCCTCCCGATAGAGCCCCAGCGCCTCGAAGGTCGGGGTGTCCTGAATCGAAAAGAGGATCGCATCGCCGGAGGCGGAAAGGTTCGTGTGCTCGTGCCAGACCCAGGGCGGGAGCGCGACGAAATCCCCGGTCCCCCAGGGGAACTTCATCCCGTCGATCACGCTCTGGCCCTCGCCTCGGAAGACATAATACACGGCGCTGCTGGTCTGGCGGTGCGCCCGGGTGTGCTCCCGCGGCCGGAGCCGCTGAACGTAGCACGCCATGGTCGGCATCGCGTGGCCACCCGTCACGGGATTGGTGTACTCGAGGATCACCCCGTCGAACGGGCTTCCCTCGCGGTCGCCCAGGGCCTCAAGCGCGGCCAGCGTCTGCTCCCACGGATAGATCAGGAGCGGCGAGGCCATCCCGCTCGGCTGGCTGAACGTCGGCAGGACCACGCCGGCGCCGAAGAGCTTGAGGGAGTTGTTGTCCGGCTTCGTGATCGGATACACGGTCCCCTCGTACGGCTGGAAAAACATGGACTGAAGCGCGCGCACCAGCGGCACGTCCAGCCCGTCCATCCAGATGATCGGGGCCGCCGTCTCGTTCCCGTGGTCGTGCCACTGCCAGGACGGGGTCAAGACCAGATCGCCGGGGTTCATGTAGCAGCGCTCGCCGTTGACCGCCGTGTAGGCCCCCTGTCCCTCCATGATGAACCGGATCGCCGCCGGGGTGTGGCGGTGCGCGGGCGCCGTTTCCCCGGGCCTCAAAAGCTGCACGGCAGCAACCAGGGTGTGCGTGGTGGCCCAATCGCGGAGACCGGGATTGGAGAGCTGAAGCGCTCGGCGTTCGCCACCCCGCTCCACCGGAACGACCTCCCCGGCCTGGAGTAGAAGCGGCAGGTACCGGCTGCGCCGCCAGATGTAGGGCGCCACAGAGCTCTTGGGCTCCGTGCTGAGCATGCTCCCCAGCTTCCAGAGGGGGAGCATGTGGGCCCGATCCATCTCTTCGTAAAACCGCGTTTCGACTTCCGGGGAAACCGTCTCAACTTTCATGCGAGCCCTCCGTGTGCCGGCGCGTTGTCACCG
>CAYJUC010000359.1:0-4214 GCA_964372605.1 uncultured bacterium
GAGTGATTTAGCCCGAGTAGACCCAGAGGTCCGCAACAACCGTGCACCCCGGCACCGCAGTGCCGGGAACTTGGACCACCGACGTCGCCGGCATCTCCTCGCCGAAGCGGTCCGCCAACACGCGGTAGGACGCGTCGAACTCGCGGAGGTCAGTGTAGAAGACCTGCTGGCGGACGGCATCCCGCAGCTGAGCGCCCGCCGCCCGGCACAGGGCATCGGCCTGATCGACAATCCATTCGGTCTGCGCGCGGATGGACGAACTCGCATAGGGAAACCCGGGGTCTACCACGCCCGCCGGGATCAGGCCTTTCCCGTCGGCGGCGAACAGGCCTGAGAGGAACACGAAATCGCCGGCGCGCACAGCAGGGCTGGCGTGGCCGAGGGGAATGGGACAGTCGGCGTTGATCGCTTCTTTGCGCACCCGGCCGCCACGCCGCAGGGCGATGAGGTTGACCTCGAGCAGGCTCCCCAGCGCGCCATAGCCCGTGCACGGCAGCACGGTGCGCGCCGGAGGGGCGTCGGGGAAGGCGGCGCGCCAGGAATCCTCGAACCTGGGTAGATCCGCCATGTCTGCCAGCCAGATCTGCGCCTTGACCACCTGCTCCATGCCGGACCCGGCGGCCTCCAGGGTGAGGGCGAGATTCTTCAACACATAGTCCGTTTGCCGCCGGATTGGGGATCCTTCCCAGAAGACCGGGTTCACCTGGGCCTCGGGGTGGATGCCCGTGCGGAAGTCAGTGGGGACCTGCCCTGCGACGAAGATGTAATCGCCCACCCGAAGCGCCTGCGCGTAGCCGGCTCCGGTGAGGGGCTGGGGGGTTTTGTCCGTCGCGATCGGCTCCTTGGGCGGGGCAAGGGCCGGATCGATGGCCACCATGTCCATCTGCACGGTCGCATCCGGCGCCAGGAGTCCGGACTGCACGACGGTGGTGCTGCACGGGCGCGGCGCCTGGAGGAATTCGCGACGGACCTCGTGGTACGGATCCACGTGTTCCCGCCCCGTGACGAACTGGTTCAGCCAGACCCCGTTCGCCAGGCTGGTGCCGGCCTTCTCGAACGCCGCCGCGATCGTGCGGAAGATGAAGCGGGATTCGCGGATCCCCTTCGCCTCCCCCGCCAGCGGGAGCCGAGGATCCCCCCGCACCTCGGGCGCAAGACCGCCGCCCACCGGCCCGCCCATGGCGCCCGAGGCGAAGACCCACGGGCCGGCCTTCACGACGTTGGGGATGCGGAGAGGCGGTTTGGGGGTTGTCGCCAGCCAGATGCTTTGCTTGGCCATCTCGTCTCCTTTCGCCCGCGATGGACGGCCTCCCCTCACGTGCGGTAGGCCTCGAGGTATCGGGAGAGCACGCGCGAGGTCACCAGCCGGAACACCCGATCGGAGAGATAGCCCAGGATCCCGAACACGGCCAGCACCACGAACACGCGGTTCGTCTGCAACAGGAGGCTCGACTGCTGCAGCAAAAACCCGATCCCCGAGTCGGCGGCCAGGATCTCCGCCGGGATGATGCTGAGGTACGAGGAGGCGAGGGCCACCCGCATCCCCGTCACGACGGCGGGGATCGCCGAGGGGAGGACGATAAGGGTGAAGATCTGGACCCGCGTGGTCCCCAGGCATTCCGCCGCCCGCACGCGCGCCCACGGGGTGCCGATAACCCCGTGGATCGCGTTGATGAGCACGATGAAGAAGGTGCCCCAGAAGATCAGGAAGTACTTGGATTGCTCACCGATGCCGAACCAGATCACGGCGATGGGGATCATCGCGGTGGGCGAGAGAAAGCGAAAGAACTCCATCACGGGATCCAGCAGATCGTGGACCCAGCGGATCCGCCCCATGAGCACGCCGACGAGGATCCCCAGGGCACTCCCCAGGGAGAATCCCACCACCACGCGCGCCAGACTGACCGCGACGTGGCGGGGAATCTCAGCCGTCGCGAGCATCGGGACCGCCGTCCTCAGGACGTTCCCGGGGGGCGGCATCAGGTGCTGGCTGACCAGATAGGTGGACGCGAGCTGCCACAGGATCACGAAGGATCCGAAGGAGAGACAGAACATGCCCAGGTGGCGCAGGCGATCCATCTACTCCTCCACCTCAGGTAGCAGGAGGGCTTCCACGCGCCCGTACATCGCGGCGAACTGGGGCATGCCAGGGGCGCGAGGCCGCGGGAGATCCACCGGGAACACGGCCTTCAGAGCGGCCCCGGGGCCGCGCGTCATCACCCCGATTCGGTCCGCCAGGATCAGGGCCTCCGCCACATCGTGGGTGACGAAGATGATCGTCTTTCCGGTGGCTCCCCAGATCCGCAGCAGCTCGGAGTGCATGCTGCGCCGGGTGATGGCATCCAGGGCGGCGAATGGCTCGTCCATCAGAAGGATGGCCGGATCGATGGCCAACCCCCGGGCGATCTGGATGCGCTGCTTCATCCCCCCGGAGAGCTGGTGGGGGAATTTGCCGCGGTCCTCCCAGAGGCCCACCAGCCGCAGGTAGCGTTCCACGATGGGGGCCCGCTGCCCCGAGGACATGCCCTGAATCCTGAGGCCGAAGCCGACGTTCTCCTGCGCCGTGAGCCAGGGGAAGAGGGCGGCATCTGCGTTCTGGAAGAAAACCACCCGGTCCCGCCCGGCGCGTGTGACCGGCACGCCGTCCAGCACCAGCTCCCCCCGAGTGGGCGCCTCGAAGCCGGCCACGATGTTGAGGAGCGTGGTTTTGCCGCAGCCGCTGGCCCCGAGCAGACAGAAGAACTCGCCCTTGCCGATCTCCAGGTCGATCCCGGCAAGGACCTGTACCGAGGTCTGGCCGCGGCGGAGACCGAAGGTCTTCTGCAGGCGCCGGATCGCCAGCACCGCCCCGGACCCGGGCTACCAGCGGTACTCGGACGAGACCCTCTCGGGCAGGACGGCGCGGAGCGGCCCGGGGCTGAAGAACGACTTAGGGTTGAACTCGCGCTTGGCCATGCCCGTCTCTTTCATCCAGCGGGAGAGCCGCTGAAAGTCGTCCCACGCGACCTTGTCCAGCCCCATTATCCGCTCGTTGTACGAGTAGTCGGCTTCGATGGGACCGGTATCCTGGACGCTGAACTCCGTGCGGGCGTAATCGATGACCTCGGCCTTGTTGGCGGTGGCATACTGGCGCCCTCTGTCCATGGCCCGCAGCAGGCGTTCCGTGACCCCCGGGTGATCGCGCAGGTACCATTTCCAGGTGCCGATCACCAGGTAGCCGTTCATGTACCCCTTGGCCGTGGTGAGACGGTGGACCTTGTTGCCCGAGATCTTGAGCGCCTGCCCCCCGTACGGCTCCCAGACGAAGAAGGCGTCGATGTCCCCGCGGTCGAGGGCCGAAGGCATGATGTGGGGATCCATGTTCTTGATGGTGACGTCGCGCTCGCTCAGCCCGTTGCCCTTCAGGTACTCGCTGATGAACCATGAGCCGGTGGAGCCCACGCGGGTGGCAATGGTCTTCCCTTTCAGGTCCTTCGCTGTCTTGATCTCCGCCTTGGCGATGCCGGAGTACCCCTCGGTATCCCGCTCGATGACCGCCAACAGGGTGTACTGCTCGTCCATGTTCTGCCAGAAGTTCGCGGCCGGCAGCTCACCCCCCGTGTTGAAGTCGCCGAAGCCGCGCTTTCCCTCCTTGCCGGACTGGAACGTCTGCATGGCCGTGGTGCCAGCCGAGAACCACTTCACGGTGATGTCCAGCTTTTCCTCCTTGAAGAAGCCCTTCTTTATCGCCATCCAGATGGCGTCCGACTTCGCGGAGGGCTGGGAGAAGATCATCACCTTGCCGTCCTCGTGCCCTGCCCATGCCGGCGCCCCAGCAAACAGCACCACCCCCATGGCTACGAGACCCGCCCATACGCTCCACCTTTGCGTCGCCATGTTCCTCCTCCTCGGGCAACCCACCCGCACGGACGTTACACGATCGCTCCCTGCCTCTGCCCCACGACGCGGCGCGAATAACAGCACGGGTACGGCGGCAAGATAGGAGCAAATGGTGAAGCTGTCAAGGAGAAAGCTGTCCTTCTTCGGGCGAGACATTCAGCCAGCAACTGCGCTATATTCAGAGGCGAACGCGCGGCACGAAGGAAGCAGACCTGACGATTCAACCCCGGGCGGGCGGGGCGAAGCCCGGTACCCGTCATTGCTCAAAAGAGGGACGGGCACGGGCGTGGCGCCTCTCTTTCGAGCGCGGGCTTGGCCCGCGCAAGCTTAGGGGG
>CAYJUC010000360.1:0-4200 GCA_964372605.1 uncultured bacterium
CACCCGCCGCGCGAGGCCCGAGTTGGTTGCGCGGGCAAAGCCCGCGCTCGAACATTGGAGAGTCAGGTATCGTAGTCGCATGCAGTTTTTCAGCCTCCTGTCAGTATCTGCGCATGGCGGGGTCAACGGTCTGCGCCCAGTAATCCAGCCCCCCGATCAGATTTTTCGCGTTCTTGAACCCGAGCTGAGTGAGGTAGTGGGCCACCGCGGCGCTCCGCTGGCCCACGTGGCAGTACACCACGATCTCGTCCTCGGGATTCAGCTCTTCGGTGCGGTGCTCGATCTCCTCGATGGGAATGTGAACGGCGTTCTCTAGCCGGCAGAGCTTCGTCTCCCAGTCCTGCCGGACATCGAGCAGGACGATGGGTTCGTGCAGGTCGAGCCGGGCCTTGAGTTCCTCCGGGGCGATCTCGTTCATCGGATTTCCTCCTCAGCGCGGGAAGACGTCCCCGAGCCACCGGGCGATCGCCTCCACCAAGTCAGCCTGATGGCGTGAAAAGGCGTGGTCGGCGCCATCAACAGGAACCACGTCCACCCGCGGCGCGCGCGTGGCCGCCTGTCTCAACCTGGGTAGAATCGCCGGGTGATCGACCAGAGGGTCGCTCGTCCCCTGGACGATGAGCACGGGAACCGTCACCCGCGCGATGTTCCTGTAGGGATCCGACCGGCTCTCCGGCGCGCGGAGGCTCACCAGATGCTCGGCGCTGTACAGCGCCTTGCCCAGCGGGCCCAGATCCACCAGCATCATTTCTCGCCCTTTTCCCTCGGCGACCAGCTTTGTCGCGTCGTCCAGGACCGCCTGCGCCCGATCGCGCCCGAAGAGCCGGACATTCCACTCGAACAGGTTGCCCGGCCCGGCGGTCAAGATCACACCTCGGATTCTTGGGTCGCCGGTCTCGGCAAGATAATACAGGACGCGGTTCGTCCCCATGCTCTGGCCGTGCAGCACGAGCGGCCCGGGCGCCCGCCGGGCCATCTCCTCCACGGCCGTTGCCAGGTCCAGACGATTTGCCTCGAAGAGGCTGGTCTTCGGGCCAAGGTCGTGGTCACGACTGTTCAGCGCCAGCACGGCGAACCCGCGGCGGGCGAGCCCGCGGGGCAGGTACGCCTGAACGCCCGAGTAGAAGTTGCCCCCATACCCGTGGACCGACACGACCCCGCCGCGGACCGCGCCCTCCGGCCAGTGGAGCGCGCCGTGGAGCGTCGCCCCGTCGGCGGTGCGCGCCGTCAGGAGCTCAGCGCGAACCGTCTGAGCCCCGGCCGGCAGCCCGTCGAGTAGCGTCAGCCCGACGACGGCGAGCATCCACGCGGCCGAACGGATCCGGCTCGTCAGCCTGATCATGCGAACATTGCGGGTGGAGAGGGCCAGGCTTAAGTCGTGGCGCGAAGCCGGAAGCGCTGGATCTTTCTCTCGGAGGGGGGCGTCGCCCCCCTTCCGAGCCTCCCCCCGGGATTGCGCGGGCTAAGCCCGCGCTCGAACAGGACAGCTTCCGTGGTGGAGATCATCGGCTCAGCGCAGCCGGAAGCGCTGGATCTTGCCGGTGGAGGTCCGGGGGAGATCGGTCACAAACTCTATGAAAGCAGGGACCTTGTAACCGGCGATCCGCGTCCGAACAAACCGGCGCAGCTCTTCGGCGAGGGCGTCCGTCGCGATCTGGCCGTCCTTCAAGACCACGAAGGCGTGAGGTTTGACCAACCCGTCGGGGTTGTTTCGACCGACAACCCCGGCCTCGAGCACTGCCGGGTGCTCGAGCAGGGCCCCCTCCACCTCCATGGGCGCCACCCACATTCCCGCCACCTTCAGCATGTCGTCCGAGCGGCCGCAGGAGTAGAAGTGGCCATCCTCATCCTGAACGAACATGTCACCGGTGCGGAGCCATTCCCCCAGCATGGTGGCTTTGGTCTGCGCGTGCCGGTTCCAGTAGTAAGGGGCCGTGGTCTCGCCTTTGATCAGGAGGTAACCGACACTGCCCGGCGGCACCGGGTTCCCCTGATCGTCCACCAGCTTCGCCTCGAACCCCGGGATCACCCGGCCGCTGGAGCCAGGCCGCACCTGGCCTGGGAAGTTGGCGATAAAGTCGTGAAGGGCCTCCGTGGAGCCCACCACGTCGAGCAGCTCGTGGCCGAAGCGCTCCTTCCAGGCATGGAAGAGGGAAAGCGGGAGCGCCTCGCCCGAAGAGACGCAAAGGCGCAGCGACGAGAGGTCGTAGCGACGCTCGGCCTCCTTTACCTGCAGCATGCGGGCGTAGAGGGTGGGCACGGTAAAAAAAACCGTCGGGCGCTCGGTGGCGATCACCTCAAAGGCGCGCTCGGGGTCGATCCGCTCGGGCACCAGCACCGAGGCGCCGCCCGCGCGGGCCGGGAAGAGGAGGGAATTGCCGAGGCCGTAGGAGAAGAACATCTTGGAGGCGGAGAACGTCAGGTCCTGGGGGCCGATCCCAAAGATCTGCCCTCCCACCAGCTCTGCGGCATAGACCGGATCGTGGTGCAGATGGACCGCGGCCTTGGGCGTCCCGGTGGACCCGGAGGTGTACGCCCAGTGGGCCACGTCATCCCTCGTGGTGTCGGCGGGTGTCAGGCTCGGGGATGCCCCGCTCAGGAGATCATCGAACCCGAGCTCGCCGGGCCGGGGAGTCCCCGCCACGATCACGTGGCGCAGGAACCGGCAGTCCCGGCGAACGGCCGCGATCTCCGGGGCCAGCGATTCGTGGACCACCACGGCCTTGGCGCGGCTGTCGTTCAGGAGGAAGGCGTAGTCGGGACCCTTGAGGAGCGTGTTCAGCGGAACCGCCACCGCGCCGATCTTGATGGCGCCCCAGAACCCGGCCGCCAGCTCGGGGGAGTCGGGGAGGATCAGGAGCACCCGGTTCTCCATCTCCACGCCGAGACCCAGGAGCGCGTTGCCGAACCGGTTGACGCGCTCCGCCAGCTCCCCGTAGGTGACGCTCCGGCCCTCGAAGCGAAAGAGGACGCGCCCGCCGCGCCCCTCGGCCACGTGGCGGTCAACGAAGAACGTCGCGGCGTTGAAGCGCTCGGGAAGTTCGACCACCGGACCCACGCCTAGTACTGGCCCTTGCGACGCTTGAGTTCCTCGACGAGCTGCGGCACCACTTTGAAGACGTCACCCACGACGCCGAGGTCGGCAATCTGGAAGATCGGCGCCTCCGCGTCGGTGTTGATGGCCACGATCGTCTTGGACGCCTTCATGCCGGCCAAGTGCTGGATCGCGCCCGAGATGCCGCAGGCGATGTAGAGGTCCGGCTTTACCGTCTTCCCCGTCTGTCCGATCTGGAACGCGTAGGGAACCCACGCCGCATCCACCACGGCCCGGGTCGCGCCGACCGCCCCGCCGAGCAGATCCGCCAGATCTTTAAGCATCTGGAAATGCTCCGGTCCCTTCAGCCCGCGACCACCCGAGACGATCACCCTGGAATCCTCAAGCTGAGGGCCTTCCTGCTTGGTCGTCACCCGTTCGAGCACCCGAACTTTGCGGAGCGCCGATTCCGAGGGATCCGCGACCTCCTCGACGGTCGCCGGCTGGGGATTCGGCTTGATATCGAACGACTTCGGGCGCACCAGCAACAACTTCGTTCCCCGGTGGACCAGGGTGCTCGTATTCTGATAGCTCCCGCCCAGGGCCGGGATGGTGGCCTCGACGGCGCCGTCCTTGACGGCGAAGTCTCCCACGTCGGTGATGGCCCCGCAATCGAGCTTCGCGCTGAGCGCCGCGGCAGTGTCGCGCCCCGCGTAGCTCTGGGCGAAGAGCAGGACGGCCGGCTGATATTTCTGAATCAGCGCCGCAATGGTCTCCACCACCGGGAGCGTCAGGTACTCCCGGAACACAGGGTTCGCAGCGCGATAGACCTTGCGGGCTCCGTGGGCAGCGAGGGTGGAGATCGCGTCGTCGGGGGCGGGCCCGAGAAGGATGGCCTCCGCCACGCCGACCTCGGCGGCCTTCGACAAGAGCTCCAGCGTGGCGCGCGCGACCTTGTCGGCGATGACTTCAGCGTAGACCCAGATCAGATCACTCAAGCCGGCTGTCCCCTCTTGCGCTCAAGCGCTAGTAGCAGGATGCTGAAAAACCGTCACAACACCACGTGCACCGGCCGCCCACAGGGTTCGAGCGCGGGCTAAGCCCGCGCAACTCAACTCGGGCCTCGCGCGGCGGGTGGCCTGCCTCGCGGCATGGCCCGAACCCGC
>CAYJUC010000361.1:0-4162 GCA_964372605.1 uncultured bacterium
CCCCCTCACCTTTATCCTCTCCCCCGGCGGGGGAGAGGGGAGGGTGAGGGGACACGAGGTTGAGGTGAGGGGGAGGACGCATGGCGCGCGCGCTCGAACTCATCATCAGCGGGCTCTCCCTGGGCGGCATCTATGCCCTGCTCGCGTTCGCCCTCTCCCTCACCATCAGCACGACCCGCATCCTGAACGTGGCCCACGGGGTCTTCTTCGTCTGGGGAGGGGCGATCTTCGTCGTCCTCTCCCAGCACCTGAAGCTCAATCCCGTCCTGTCACTTTTGATCCTGACCGCCGTCTTCTTTGGCTTCGCCCTCGCCTTCCAGCGGGCGATCGTCAGCCCGCTCCTCGGCAGGAGCGTCCAGCTCCTGCTGATCGGGAGCATCATGGCCACGTTCGGGTTGGCGCTGTCCATGGAGAGCGCCCTGGGCTATACCTGGGTGACGTACGTCGATCCCTACCCGGTCTTCACGTCATCCCTGGCCATGTTCCCGCTCACTCTGGGCGGGGTCTCGCTCTCCGGCAGCCGGCTGGTGATCCTGGCTTTCGTGCTGGTGATGGTCATCGGGTCCCATCTCTTCCTGCAAAAGACCTTCATGGGGAAAGGCGCTCGCGCCATGGCCCAGAATTTCGACGGGTTTGTCGTCATCGGGCTGGACCCCTACCGGCTGTCCCGGATCCTGTTTACCCTGGCCATCATGGCGACCGCCGTCTCGGGGGCCTTCTACGTGCTGGCGGTGCCGTTGAACCCCTACGAAGGGTTGCCGCTGACGCTCAAGGCGTTCACGGTGGTGATCCTGGCCGGAGTCGGAAACCTGCCCGCCACGCTCATCGCCGGGGGCGTGTTGGGGCTGGCCGAGGTGATCACCAGCCAGTTCCTCGGCACGGTCTGGGCGCCGGCGGTGAGCCTCGCCATTCTCTTCCTGGTTCTCGTCTTCAGGCCCACGGGCCTCTTCGGGAAGGGCGTCTATTGAGCCCGAGCGGAAGCGCCACAGCGGTCATCCTGCTGGTCATCGGCGTGTTCTGCGCGCTCCCGCCCTTCCTCTCCTCGACGTGGCTCTTGGTCATGTTCTTGAGCTTCGTGTGGCTGATCATGACGGCCAACTATGACGTGCTCGACGGGTTTCTGGGGCACATCAACCTGGGCCAGGGGGCTTTTTTTGGCCTGGGCGCGTACGTGGCCACGATCCTGCTGAATACCCAGGTCGTTCAGCGACTGGGCCTGCTCGTCCCGGTGGTCATTACCGTGGCCGCCGTCCTGGCGGGGGCAGTGTTCGCAGCGTTGATGGCGTTCCCCCTCTTCCGGCTGAAGGGCCTCTATTTCGCCATCGGCACCCTCATCCTGATCTTTTTCCTCCAGGTTCTGGCTCTGAACATCACACCGCTCACGGGTGGCTCCTACGGGCTCTATGTCCCACCCGCCTTTTTCATGGGCGCGTTCGTGGGCTACTACCTGGCCTTCTTCCTGGCGTTGCTGTCGGTGGCCCTCAATTTTTATCTCTCCCGCAGCGCGCTGGGCCTGGCTTTCCACTGCATCAAAGAAGACGAAGACGCCGCCGCCAGCATCGGCCTCAACCTCATGAAGTATAAAACCATCGCTATCGTGATCAGCAGCCTCCCCACCTCCGCCGCCGGCGTGCTCTTCGCCCTGAATTCCGGCTTCATCGACCCCAACATCGCGCTGGGGGTGGAGCGGAGCCTGCTGCCGGCGCTGATGGCGCTCTTGGGTGGGACGGGCACGGTCCTGGGGCCCGTGTTCGGCGTCGCCATCATCCGGATCATCGAAACGGTCTTCTTCCACTACCTGCGTCTCCCCGTCCCGTCCATGCTCTTTTTCGGGTTGACTCTGCTGGCTGTTGCTATATTCATTCCGGAGGGACTGATGAGATCGCCGAAGATCAACCGCCTGCTGGCCTGGCAGCGGCGCCAATTTCCGGAACGAACACCCGCCTGACGCGGGCAATGTAAAAAGGAGGGACGAAAAAGTGGTTCGAGCGCGGGCTTTGCCCGCGCAATCTTTGGGGGGAGGCTCGGAAGGGGGGCACCGCCCCCCTCCGAGACTGAAAGGAGGAACAACATCATGGCTACCGAATCGCGACGCTACGACGTGGGTGGAGTGCTCCTGCCGCGGCCCTTCAAGCTCCGGCGGCTGGGCCATTTCGGCTTCAACGCCCTCCGGCCGGCCGAAGGGGTCGAGTTCTACACGAAACTCCTCGGCTTCAAGCCCTCCGACGTCATAGATTTCTCCAAGGCGCCCTGGGTGCCCAAGGACCGCCCCGACATGGGCGATCCCCGCGGCTATTTCATGCGCTACGGCACGGACCACCACGCCTTCGTGCTGTTCAACAAGAAGGTGATGGACTTCCGCCCTGACCGCAAATTCGCGCCCGAGGTCACCGTCAACCAGATCACCTGGCAGTGCGGCAGCCTCAAAGAGATCGTGGACGCCAACGCCTATTTCCAGGAGCACGGGATCCCCATCCAGCGCGTGGGCCGCGACATGCCCGGGTCGAACTGGCACGTCTACGTGTACGACCCGGACGGCCACACCACGGAGCTCTACTACGGCATCGAGCAGATCGGCTGGAACCAGGTGAGCAAGCCCACGGAAATGTATTACCGCGGCTTTCGCGAGCTGCCCTCGCTTCCGCAAATGTCCGAGAGCGCCGACGTCGCGGAGGCGCTGGACAAGGGGATCGACATCTTCTCCGGCCATCGCTACCGCGAAACCCTCCCGGAGACGTACGACGTGGAAGGGGTGCTGCTGCCCCGGCCGTTCAAGATCACCAAGATCGGCCCCGTCGGGCTCTTCGTGGATGATGTGGACCGGGCCGAGGACTTCTACACCCGGCACCTGGGCTTTGCCAAAAGCGAGGAGACCACATATCGCGGCGCGCGCTGCGTCTTCCTCCGCTGCGGCGCCGAGCACCACAGCGTGGGCCTCTTCCCGAAAGAGCTGCGCCGCACGCTGGGACTCTCCGAGCACACCACCTGCATGTCCTTCGGCGTCGAGGTGGGCAGCTACGCGCAGCTCCGCCGGGGTGTCGAGTTCCTGAAGTCCCACGGGGCCACCTGTGTCGAGATCCCGCCGGAGCTGTACCCCGGCATCGACTACTCCGCGTTCGTGCTGGACCCGGACGGGCACGCGATCCAGCTCTACTACTACATGGAGCAGGTGGGCTGGGACGGACGGGCGCGGCCGGCGAGCCAGCGACGGAGTGTCAGCAAGACGTGGCCGGAAACGCTGGATCCGCTCTCGGACACGTACGTCGATCAGGTCTTCCAGGGCCCCCTCGGATAAGCGGCTCCCTCACCCTTCCCTCTCCCCCTCCGGGGGCGAGGGAATCGAACCCCCTCTCCCTCACGAGGGAGAGGGTTGGGGTGAGGGTATGGAGGCCTGGCGGCTTGACAACGGTTCTGCACGGCGGTTATATGAGGGCAAACTTCGCCGGAGAGTGACACCCATGGCTGTGGCAGTCCGCAGATCGTCCCGCGAATTTCTGGATCTCCTGCACCACGACATGGACCTCCCGCACAACCGTTATATCAACACCCCTCTGGTGCAGCTCATCTGCAACCATCGATTGCCGGCGGCGGCCATCAAAGACTTCGCGATCCTGCGCTGGGCGTTCCAGGCCAACGCGAATCTGGCGATGATGCTCGCCCACGCGTCGTACCTCTCCGGCGATGACGCGTTCAACCTGCTCGAAAACGCCTTCGACGAGATCATGCGCCCGAAAGGCCAGGGGGACCATCCCTCGCTGTGGGTCACCTTTGCCAGGGCCTGCGGCGCCACCGACGAGGAGCTCGCCGCCGCCGCGGCCGATCCGCTCCCCGAAGTGGTCGGCTTCGGCGCAACCCTCCGTGAGTTCTCGACCCGCAGCGCGGAGGAGGGGCTCGCCGCCTGGTACGCCGACGAGGAACAGCTCCCCGAGGCGCTGGGAAGCCTCGGGTTCGCGCTCCGCAAGTATTACGGGATGAGCGACGAGGCGCTCGAGTACTTCTTCGAGCACGTCCGGGCGGACGTCGACCACAGCGACGCCTCCGAAGCGCTGCTCCTCCGCTATTGCGACACGCCGGAGCGGCAGTATCGAGCCCGCAGGGCCGCCAACGTGACGCTCTGGAGCTGGATCGAGATGCACAACGGCATCCTGCGCGAGCTCCGGAA
>CAYJUC010000362.1:0-4156 GCA_964372605.1 uncultured bacterium
CCACGCTTCCCGAGAGCGTGAAGGCAATGGCCCCGGTGGCCAGCGCCACGCGCCCACGCCCGGAGAGGCTGCCTTCCCCTCGACGGATAGTGAACCGGTCGACAAAGAGCAGTTTGTCGCGCGCGGTCCACCCTATGAGCACCTCCGCGCTCCGCTCGTGTCCCTCGAGGCGGAGAGTGCTCACGTTGACTTCCCCCCACCCCACGAGGTCGGCCAGATTTCTCCCCCGGCCGCCCCCCTCGAACCGTCCCGTGAAACGGCCCGAGAGCCGCTCAGGCCGGCCGGCGGCGAGGAGAAGAGGTCGGAGGCTGACGTCGTCGAACCGGGAGACGAAGCGGTAGCGCTCCAGGACGGGCGCGTAGGATCCGGCTCCGGAGATGGACCCGCCCTCGGTGCGCGCCGAAAATCCGATCACGTCCAGGAGTTCCCGCCCGAGGGACACACGCGCCTCGGCTTGACGGACCGGCAGGCCGCGGAGCACGCCCTCGGCCAGCGCCAGGGTTCCCTTGAATTCCCTGAGCACACCCGCGCCGGAGAGCGTCCCCCTAACTGCCAGCGCCCCCTTCCAGTGGCCCGGCACTCCGAGAAGGGACGCGAGCTCGGCAAGATCCAGCGTGCCGGTTGCCGCGATCTCCTCCGCCGGGCGCTGGCCGTCGCTCCAGATGGTTCCCTCGAAGGAGAGAGCGGACGCTCCCCGGGCCACCTTGAGTCGGGTCGCCGCCACCGACTCCGAGTCGACCGCCATCTCTCCTTCGATCCGCATCTCCCTGATCTCCCGGGCCCCGAGAGCCAGGTTCACCGCGTCACTCCTGATCAGGAGGCGCGCGCGGTCGGCGGTGAGCCACTGGAAGGCAAGCTCTAGCCGCCCGAGGTCCGCGGTGAGCGCCATCGGCTCGTGGCGGTAGCGGAGCGTGGCGTTCAGAACGGTGATGGGAACGCGCGCG
Source organism: uncultured bacterium (assembly GCA_964372605.1). Taxonomy (GTDB): domain Bacteria; phylum Methylomirabilota; class Methylomirabilia; order Rokubacteriales; family CSP1-6; genus CAYJUC01. Next base: position 945 of record CAYJUC010000362.1, read on the forward strand.
GCGGCCGTGCCGCGGGAGATCTGTTGAAAGCGGGCGGCCAGGTGACGGAGCCGTTGGCGGAAGTCGGGACCGTCCTCCACCGAGAGGCTCGGCCCGTCGATGACGACAGACCGGAGATCCACCCGCCCGCGGAGGAGCATCCAGAGATCCACGATCACCCGTATCCGATCCACGGTCAGGAGCGGCGGCCCCCCCTCGCGCTCGAGGAGCGTCACCGACCGCGCCTCCACCCGGTTCACGGCCGGCGAGAAGGAGAATTGTCCGATCCGAACCGGCATCTCCAGCTCGCGGGAAAGCACGGTTTCGAGGAGCGTCCGGACCTGAGCCTGAGCCGTCCGGGTCTGGGAATAGACGAGGAGGCCGCCCACCAGTCCCGCGGTCAGGGCGACGACCAGGCCGATCGCCAGCAGGGGGCGCCGACTCACGGCCGCCATATCCCTGGGGGTTCGGGGTTCGGGGTTCGCATCAGAGAGCCCTAGCCCCGGACCCCGATCCCTGCCTCGGCCGGGGCGGTGGGACCGCCCCCTTTCACGCCGGAGACGATGACGAGGCCGACGAGGAATAACAAACCGACGGCCAGGATCGCGACCCGCTGATTTCCGGTCGTCCAGGAGGTGATCCAGAAGACCTGGGGCCCGAGGATGGCCGCGGTCTTGCCGCAGAGCGAGTAGAACCCGAAGAGCTCGGCTTCCTGGCCCTTCTCGATCAGGCTGGCCATGAAGGCGCGGCTCGCCGCCTGAACGGCACCGAGCCCGGTCCCCGCCAGGATCGCCACGCCGAAGAACTGGGGCTTTGTTTGGACAAAGAAGGCGGCGATCACCACCAGGCACCACTCTACCAGCGTGCACATGACGACGAACTTGGGCCCTTTGAAGTCGATGGGGCGGGCCCATGCCCACGCCCCGCCGAGGGCGGAGAGCTGCACGATGAAGTAGAGCAGGATCACCTCAGCCGTCGTGAACCCCAGTGTGTGACCGGCAAAGATGGAGGAGAAGAACACGACGGTGTTGACGCCATCCTCGAAAAAAAGATAGGAGAGCAGGAACCGCCGCAGGGCGGGCAGCGCGAGAATGCGGCGAAGGGTGGCCCAGGTCTCTGCGAATCCCGCCCGGACGGCTCCGGACAGGCTCTCTCTTCCGGGCCGGTCCCGCGGAAGATAGAGAACGGCCGGGAGGGCGAAGAGGCCGTAGAGGAGCGCCGCGACGAGGAACGTCCCCCGGTAGCTCTCCGCCAGCGCAAACGGCAATGCCGCTCCGAGCGCCGCCGCCGAGCCCGCGTAACCGACGGCGAAGCCGTAGGCAGACAGCCGGCCCCGCCGGGCAGGAGGAGCAAGATCAGGGAGGTAGGCGTTGTAGTAGACGATCGCGCCCTCAAACCCGACGATGCCCACCACCGCCAAGAGCCACCCCCAGAGCACGTCGCCCTTCTCCACGGTCGCCATGAGGGCCGTGGCGGCCACGCTCGCGTAGGTGAGGAAGAAGAGGAACCGCTTCCGAACCCCGGCGTGGTCGGCGATCGCCCCCAGAGGCGGGGAGGCGAGCGCCACGATCGCCATCGAGACGGTCACCGCCAGCCCCCACCAGAAATCCCCCTCTCCGCGCTCATTGCCGACCACGATCAGCGCGTAGTACTTCGAGTACACGGTGGCGGGAACGACCGCGACGAACGCGGAATTTGCAAAGTCGTAGAGCGTCCAGGCCACCACCGCCTTCCGTTCCACGCCCCGCACGCTCCTTATCTTACCCCACGGAGAGAAGCGGACGGCTATTTCACCAGCCAGACTTTGCGGAGCGGGGCGAGGAATTCCGGGGCCGATGAGAGCGGCGAACGTTCGAGCCCGTTGACCCCGGGCCTGATCAGGGCGCGACTCGTGTAGTGGTAGAGGGACACCCAAACCGCGTCGGCGACAATGAGCTGCTCCGCCTCCGCATATTTCTTGAAGCGCCCCGGGCCGGGCGGCAGCAGGTCGGCCTCGTCCAGCAGCCGGTCCACGGCGGGGTTCCTGTAGCGGGAGGTGTTTCCGGCGGCGCCCAGGTTCCGGGAGTGGAAGAGAACGGTGAGGAAGTTCTCGGGATCGGGGTAGTCAGCGATCCATCCCTGACGAAAGAACATGGCCCCGCCTTCGTCCACCAGTTTGATGTGCGCCGCCCAGTCCAGTCGGCGCAGCTCCACGCTGATCCCCACCTCTTTGAGATTGGACTGGATCAGCTCCGCAATGCGCTGGTTCAAGTCGCTCGTGTTGAAGTGGAAGGTGATGGCGCCGAGCCCCTTGCCGCCCGGGAAGCCCGCCTCGGCCAGAAGCCGCTTGGCCTTTTCGCGGTCAAACGGGATCCCTAGGACGGCAGGATTGTAGCCCGGAATGGACGGCGGCAGGATTCCCTTCCCGGCGACCACGCACCCCTCCAGCAGGCCCTGGACCACGGCGGTCGGGTCCAGGGCGTGGGCCACGGCCAACCTGAGGCGCCGGTCGGTAAACGGCGCTCGCTCCACGTTGAATCGCACCGCGTGGGTCCCCAGGATGGGCCAGATCGCGACCTGGCCCCGGAACGCCGGATCGCGTTGGACCGCGCGGCAGTGGCCGGTGGGGATGTCGGTCCAGTCCAGGTTGCCGGTCTTGTATTCGTTGAATCGGGTGATCTCGGCGGGGATCACGCGAAACACGATCCGGTCCACGCGCGGCGTCCCGCGGAAATGCTCCCGGAACGCCTCGAGGACCACCTGGTCATCCCGGCGCCAGGCGTGGAGCCGGAAGGCGCCGGTCCCCACTGGGCGGCTGGCGAACTCCGCGCCCCGCCGGAGCGCCTCCTCCCGCGGGACGACGGAGGCCGCGTCGTAGGCCATCAGATAAAGGAAGGGGGTAAACGGCTTCTCCAGGTGGAGCTCCACCGTGAGATCATCCACGATCCGGATCCCGCCGATTTCACCGGCCTGCCCGCGGATGAATTCGCGGGCCCCCCGAATCTTCTCGAAGACCCAGGGACGCTTGCCGCGGGCCGCGCGCTCGAAGGAGAATTTCACGTCCTTGGCCCCGAGCTCCTGCCCGTGATGAAATTTCACCCCGGGTCTGAGCGCGAAGGTGTAGACCTTCTGGTCCTTGGACACGCTCCAGCGGTGGGCCAGCGCAGGCACCACCCGGAGCTCGGCATCCAGCTCCACGAGCCGGTCAAAGAGCTGGCGGATCTCCGAGTAGGAGGTGGTGTCGGTGGCCTGGG
>CAYJUC010000363.1:0-4135 GCA_964372605.1 uncultured bacterium
TACGAGTGAGCGCGCGCTGAGGCTCTGTTCGAGCGCGGGCTTGGCCCGCGCAACCTGGGCAAGCCCCCCTCCGAGTTTTAGCGTTGGTGGTAGAGCGGGTGGCCGGTGAACGGCGTCAACACCCGCGCCATGTGGTCGCCCCGGAGGTTGGCGATGTAGAGATCGTGGAGGCCGGGGCCGCCGAAGGCGCAGTTGGTGGGGAAGGCCAGCGCTTTTCCGTCGGGATCGTCGAGCAGCATCGTCCAGCGCCCCCCGGGATCGACCGTGATGATCTGGTTGGCGAGAACGGTAGTCCCTCCCTTTATCACTCCCGGGAGCGTCACGTAGAGGTTTCCGTCCACGTCGAAGGCCATGCCGTCCGGGAGCGCCGGGAAGCCGCTCGAGTAGATTTCCGGCGGGCCGAAGCTGCCATCCTTCCGGAGCCGGATCCGGAGGCAGTCATCCCGGGTGCTCTGGAGGACGTAGAGGTGTTCCTCGCTCGGGTCGATGGCCAGGCCGTTGGCGAAATAGAGCCCCGTGGCCACGACTTCCCCTTTCCCGTTCGGGCGGATCCGCACCACAGCGCCGTCGGGCTCGGGGTTCGCCAGCCTGGTCCGATACGTGGTGACGTCCAGGGCGGTGGAGTTGGAAACGTAGAGGTTCCCTTCCGCGTCGTAGCAGGCGAAGTTGGGGAGCGAGAGCGGGACATCCCCAGCGCGATCGGCGATCATCGAGACCCGGCCGTCGGGCCCAAGGCGCATCACCGCCCGCTTGCCGAAGTCGCAGTAGACCAGGTTTCCCTCGCGGTCCATGGTCACGCCGTTGGGAATGGAGCCGGCGGGCAGTCTGGCGAGGGCGCTGGCGACCCCGTCACGACTCACCCGGTAGACGACGCCATTCCGGCCGGCGCCCCAAACGAACCCCGCCCTGTCCACGACGACGCCCTCGGCTTCCAGAACGCCCGCGCCGAAAATTTCCAGCGAGTCGAGCGGGAGCACGGCGCTCATACCATGACGCTGCCGCCGTCCACGTTGATCGCCTGGCCGTTGATCCCGTAGGCCTCGCGGCTCGCCAGGAGCAGTGTCAGGGTGGCGATCTCCTCGGGCTCCATCAGGCGATTCTGAGGGCTCATGGTGGCCAGACTCTTCACCGCCTCCTCGGGAGCCATGCCGGTCTTGCTGACGATGTTCTCGATGGTGTGATCCGTCAGCTCGGTCTGGACCCAGCCCGGGCAGATGGCGTTGACCGTGATCCCGTAGCGGGCCAGCTCCAGGGCCATGGCGCGGGTGAGCCCCAATACGCCGTGCTTGGAGGCGCAGTAGGCCGCCACATACAGGTAAGGGACCTTCCCGGAGGTCGAGGCGATGTTGATGATCCGTCCGCCCCGGCGCTCGATCATTCCCGGGACCACGGCGCGGCAGACGTAGAAGGTTCCGGTGAGGTTGACGCGGAGGTGGCGCTCCCAGAGGTCGTCGTCCGTCTCGACGAACTTGGCGCTGGCGGCGACGCCGGCGCTGTTGACGAGAATCGCCGGCGGGCCCAGCTCGGCTTCGACGGTCTTCACCAGCCGCTCGACGTCGGGCCGCTCTCCGACGTCGCACGGGATGGCAACGGCCCGCCGTCCGGTGGCCCGGATCTCCCCGGCCACGGCCTCGATCTGCGACTGGCTCCGCGCCGTCACCGCCACGTCGGCGCCGGCCCGGGCAAGGGCCAGCGCCACCGCCCGCCCGATTCCCCGGCCGCCGCCGGTGACCAGCGCGATGTTCCCGACCAGCGTCATGACCGGGTCGGGGTCAACGTGAGGTCAAGGTTCGCGTCGAACTCGGCGCCGAGCCGCTCCCGTGGAGGAAAGCGGAGCCCGCAGGCGGCCATGGTCGGCTTGAGGTCCAGGACGTAGTCCCGCATCACCAGGCCGCTGTCGCGCGCTTTCAAGCCGACCTGAACCGCGTACCGGTTTCCGTCGGTGCCGGGCCGGCCGAAGACCTGCAGGCAGTACGGAAGCCACTTGTCGAATAGATCCTGGGCCTGCCGGCGCTCGGCCCCGCCGGCCGCGCACATCTCCTTCACCACGGACTCCCCGAAGCCGACGTGGCCTTCCTCATCCTCCAGGATCCGGTTGATGATCTCGGCGTAGGGGGCGAAGCTGCAGTTCCGGTACTCACGGAGCTGGAACTTGCCGGCGCGATCGTTGAGGAACTGGAACACGGCCAGCTCCGGCCAGCTCTCGATGCGCGGCCAGGAATACCGGGCGAGCCGCGCCTGCACGTCCTGCCAGAGATTTCCGCCCAGGGACGCGTAGAGTCGCTCGCACATCTCGTAATGCTCGAGCTCTTCCCGGATGTGCTCGACGATCAACCGCTTCCCGTCCGGCGTCGGCACGTGCTTGAGGGCGTCGGCGAACAGGTCGGCCGCGAGAATCTCGCGCCACCCCTGGGTGCGGATCAGGACCCGCGCCATCTCCAGGTATCTTTCTTGCTCGTGGTCCGGGCTCATCGCGGTTCTCCTTGCGGCTTGAAGCAAGTTCCGTCCTGCAGTATGGTCTTCGTCACGACGATCCGTCAAGTGACTTTCGGGGGTGAGCCGTGGCGCCATCGTGGAGTCCAGTTCCGTTCGCCATCAACGTGCCAGACGCGGTGCTCGCGGATCTTCGGGAGCGCCTCGAGCGCGCGCGCTGGCCGGGGGAGATCCCGGGTTCCGGGTGGGGTTACGGGAGCAATCTAGAATACATGCGCGAGTTGGTGGACTACTGGCGCACCAGCTACGACTGGCGCGCCCACGAGCGGGAGCTGAACCGCTTCCGCCACTACCGCGCCACAGTGGACGGGGTGGGGCTCCACTTCATCCGCGAGCGCGGCGCGGGGCCGAAGCCGCTCCCGCTCCTCCTGATTCATGGCTGGCCGGGCTCCGTCTACGAGTTCGCGTCGGTGGTCCCCATGCTCGCCGACCCCTCGCGCTTTGGGGGCGACCCGGCCGATGCCTTCGACGTGATCGCGCCGTCGCTCCCCGGCTACGGCTTCTCGGACCCGACCCGGGAGCGCGGTTTCGGGATCCAGCGGATGGGAGATCTCTTCGCCCGCCTCATGGATCTCCTGGGCTATACCCGATTCGTGGCGCAGGGCGGCGACTGGGGCGCTGTGATCTCCTCCTACATGGGCTATGCCCACCCTGATCGTCTCCTGGGGATCCATCTCAACATGCTGGGTGTGGCGCCGCACCCGGAGGACCGGGTGAACCCGCCCCTTTCCCCGGCCGAGCAGGCCTTTCTCAAGGAGGCGGAAGCGTTTCAGCGGGAGGAGACCGGCTATCAGTGGATCCAGGGAACCCGGCCGCAGACGCTGGCCTACGGCCTCAACGACTCGCCCGTGGGGCTGGCCGCCTGGCTCGTGGAGAAGTTCCGCGCCTGGACCGATTGCGACGGCGATGTCGAGCGGCGCTTCTCCAAGGACCGGATGCTCACCCTGATCACCATCTACTGGGTGACGGAGACGATCAACTCCTCGATGCGGCTCTACTACGAGGTCCGCCAGCGTCCGTGGCGGCTCAAAAAAGGGGAGCGCATCCGCGTGCCGACCGGCGTCGCCGCCTTTCCCAAAGAGATCCTCCGCCCTCCCCGGGAGTGGGCGGAGCGCGTCTACACGGTGGCGCGCTGGACCGCCATGCCGGCCGGCGGCCACTTCGCCGCCATGGAGGAGCCGGAGGCGCTGGTCCGGGAAATCCGCGCCTTCGCCCGTGAGTTTCGGTGACGCATCGAGCATTGGCGCGGCGTCCCACCCGTGACGGCCTGGCGGTAAACCTGCGTATGAATTTCCATACGCTGGCGTTTACCTTGTCGGCCGTGAGCAGGTTGGCTATACTCGGGTCGCAAGCACAAATGGGGCTCAGCGTGCGGCGATGGCAGCTTTTGAGTTCGTGATTCCGCAGCGGCCAGTCTCACAACAAACTCGCCGCCGGGAGCGGCGCCGCTTCCCATCAGTCTCCTCTCCCTCCCGGGAAGGGAGAGGAGAAAGGTGAGGGTGGGGCGAATAGTTTTTCCCCTCACCCTGCCCTCTCCCCCGGCAGGGGAGAGGGAGAATCAACCAATTCCCGTTCAGATTTTTTCGGATCAGAGTTGGAGGACGACTCTATCATTACCGATGTGGAGATTCGGCGTCGATGG
>CAYJUC010000364.1:0-4119 GCA_964372605.1 uncultured bacterium
ACCGCGGAGGCGACCGTGGGGACCCCGGTGATCCCGATGGGGATCGAGCCCGAGATAATGGCCTGAGTCATCTGGCGCCCGCCCTGGACCAGGATAACCGTGGCGTCGATCCCGTGCCTGGCGAAGATCCCCGTTTCCCTGGGCACCCACAGGGCCGCGATCTCGTTGCGGACGGTCGAGTGCCCGATGGTTACTTTGATCGATTCGGCCCCGGCGGGCGAACACGAGACCGCCAGAACCCCCGCGAGAACGAAGATCAACCGCTTCATTGCCCATCTCCTTTCCGGCCGGCCGGAAGACTCTTGCCAACTGCCGCTGAGGACCTTATCATAAGGGTCGCGTCGCCCCAAAACACTCCACCCCGGACGGGCGTGGCGAAGCCCGGGGGCCCGTACCTGCTCAAAGGAGGCTCGACCAATGCCGATCTCCAGCGATCCCGGAACCGTGCGTACCGCGTATCAGGCCTGGCAGGAGGCCGAGGGGATCCCCGTGATCCGCGGCTTTTACGTGGAGGACTTGAGGACCGTCGAGCTCAAACCCTGGGCCCGCAAGGGTGGCAAGGGCGTGTTCATCGAGCTCGAGGGGACCGGCGGCACCAACGACTCCTACGTCTGCGAGATCCCGCCGGGGGGGACGCTGGAGCCGCAGCGGCACTTCTACGAAGAGGTCATCTACGTCATCAAGGGGCGCGGCGCCACCACCGTGTGGGTCGAAGGCGGCCCCAAGGTCACCTTCGAGTGGCAGGCCGGGAGCCTCTTCGCCATTCCCCTGAATGCCTGGCATCAGCACTTCAACGGCTCGGGGACCGAGGTGGCGCGCTATTACGGCGTGACCACCGCCCCCCTGGTCATGAACCTCTTCCACAACCACGACTTCATCTTCAACAACCCCTTCGTTTTCAAGGATCGTTTCACCGGCGAGCAGGATTCCTTCAACGGCAAAGGCGCGTTCATCGCCACCCGCATCTGGGAAGCCAACTTCATCCCGGACGTGAACACCTTCCAGCTCATCGAGTGGAAAGAGCGGGGCGCTGGCGGACGCAACGTCATGTTCGAGCTGTCGAACAACACGATGATCGCCCACATCTCGGAGTTCCCCGTGGGAACTTACAAGAAGGCGCACCGCCACGGCCCCGGGGCCCACGTCATCATCCTCGGCGGGAAGGGCTACTCGCTCCTCTGGCGCGATGGCGACAAGCACACGAAAGTGGACTGGCACCAGGGGAGCGTCTTCGTCCCGCCGGAGTTCTGGTGGCACCAGCACTTCAACGCGGGCGCCGCCCCGGCGCGCTACCTGGCCATCCGCTGGGGGAGCGTCAAGCACAAGCTGGACGAGAAGTTCAGCAAGATCGATCAGGACAAGGAGAAGGGCGGCAACCAGATCGAGTACCCGAACGAGGATCCACTCGTGCGCCAGATCTTCGAGTCCGAGCTGGCCAAGGCGGGGGTTCAGAGCCGGATGCCGCAGGTATTAGCCGCCCGCTGATGCACGACTCCCTGCACCCCCACGAGCACGACGACCACGAGGGCGATCCTTACGGTCTGCCGGACGAGACCGACCCGGTCTGGCAGCAGGAGCGGATCGATCTCCGGAGTGTCGGCATCGACATCGGCTCCTCGACCTCCCACCTGACTTTTTCGCGCCTGGTCCTCCGGCGGATGGGGGTGCACCTCTCCAGCCGGTTCCGGGTCGTCTACCGCGAGGTGACGCACCAGTCCCCGATCCTCCTCACCCCGTACCGGGATCGGGTGACCATCGACACCGAGCGGCTTGGCGCGTTCATCGCCGAGGCGTACCGCGCCGCGGGGATCTCCCCCGAGGGTATCGACACGGGCGCGGTGGTCGTCACCGGCGAGGCGGCGAAAAAGGAAAACGCCGAAGCCATTCTGGCCTTGTTCGCGCGCGAGGCCGGCCGCTTCGTCTGCGCCACGGCCGGACCCCAGCTCGAGGCGATCATGGCCGCCCACGGCGCCGGCGCCGTGGCGCGTTCCCGCGAGGGCGGGCCGGTGCTCAACGTGGATATCGGCGGGGGAACCACCAAGCTCGCGTTGTGTCGGGCGGGAGCGGTGGTGGACACCGCCATCGTCAACGTGGGCGGCCGCCTGGTGGCTTACGAAGACGGCCGGATCAGCCGGCTGGAGGAGCCCGGCGCCCAGCTGGGGGAGGCGGTGGGGAAGCGATTCTCGCTGGGCGGGCGGATCGACGACGCGGCCAGGGCGGCGGTGGTGGAAAAAATTGCGGACTGCATCTTCGAGCTGATGGAGCGGCGACCGCTCTCCCCGCTGACCGAGAGCCTCATGCACACGCCGCCGCTCTCGGATCACGATGCCATCGCCGCTCTGATGTTCTCGGGCGGCGTCTCCGAGTACATCTACGGTCGCGAATCCTCGGAGTACGGCGACCTGGGGAAACTCCTGGGCGAGGCCATCAGACGCCGGCTCGAACCCCACCCATTCGGATCGCTGCTGGTCCCGCCCGTGGAGGGAATTCGAGCGACGGTGATCGGCGCGGCGCAGTACACGGTCCAGGTCAGCGGGAGCACGATCTTCTACTCGCGGCCCGACCTTCTTCCCCTCAGAAATCTCCCGGTCCTCACCGTGAACCTCTCCGAACCCTTGAGCGCGGCGGGGGTGACCGCGGCGGTCCGACAGGCCGTGGCCGCGCACGACGCCGATTTCATCACCGGCCCCCTGGCGCTGGCCATCCGCTGGCCGTTCGGCCCCGCGTACAGCGAGTTGCGCGCCCTGGGGGAAGGGCTCATCGAGGCGGTCGGCGGCCGGCAGACTCCGGTCGTCCTGGCCTTCGACCGTGACATCGCCCGCCTGGTGGGACACCTTCTGGTTGAGGAGCTGGGCGCGGACTCGAACCTCGTCGCCGTTGACGAGGTGGAGCTGGCCGCCTTTGACTACATCGACGTGGGGGCGCCCCTACTGCCCTCCGGCGTCATCCCGCTGGTGATCAAGTCCCTGGTCTTCCGCCCCCAGCAGGGCGGCCACACTCATTAACTCGGCCCCCTCACCCGGTCCCTCTCCCCCGCCGGAGGCGAGGGAACCAAGGGCTCCCCCTCCCTCAGAGGGAGAGGCTGGGGTGGAGGTGTCGAGGGCAAAAGGAGGCGTGTGATGAGCAAGAAGACGTGGTGCCTGCTTCTCGCGATCGGGATCGGGCTTGCCCTCAGCTCCTCCGCCTCTGCGCAGGAGTCATTTTTCAAGGGCAAGACGATCCGCATCATCGTGGGCTTTTCCGCTGGGGGCGGTTACGACACCTACTCCCGGGTCATCTCCCGCCACATGGGCCGGCACATTCCCGGCAACCCCACCATCATCGTGGAGAACATGCCCGGGGCCGCGAGCATCATCGCGGCCAACCACGTTTACAAGGTGGCCAAACCCGATGGGCTCACCATCGGGCACTTCATCGGCGGCCTCTTCATCCAGCGGCTTCTGGGGAAGGCCGGCATCGAGTTCGATGCCCGCAAGTTCGAGTACATCGGAGTTCCCGCGCAGGACACCTATGCCCTCGGGGTGTCGCGGGCGAGCGGGATCACGAGCGTAGAGCAGTGGATCGCCTCCAAGACGGTCGTCAAATTCGGGGGGGTCGGACCGGGCTCCGCCACCGACGACGTCCCGAAGCTCCTCATGGCGACGATCGGCCTGCCCGTTCAGCTCGTTTCGGGCTACAAAGGCACCGCCGACATCAAGCTGGCCTTCAACAGCGGGGAGGTTCACGGGGTGTGCAACGCCTGGGAGTCGTTCAAGGCGACCTGGCGAAAGGAGCGGGACGCGGGAGATCTGGTGATCGTGCTGCAAAACACCCCTCAGCCTCATCCGGACCTCCCCAACGTCCCCCTGGCCATCAGCTTCGCCAAAACCGACGAGGCGCGAAAGCTGATCCAGGCGGGCATCCACACCATTCCTCCGACGGCCCGCCCCTACGTCCTCCCGCCGGGGACGCCCAAAGAGCGGGTGCTGCTCCTGCGCAAGGCCTTCATGGACACCATGAAGGACCCGGAGTTCCTGGCCGACGCGCAGAAAGCCAAGCTGGATATCAATCCCCTGGACGGCGCGGAGCTGGAGCGGAACGTGCACGAGGTTTTCAGTCTTGACCCGATGCTGGCAGCGA
>CAYJUC010000365.1:0-4115 GCA_964372605.1 uncultured bacterium
TTCACGAATTTGCGCAGCGCGTCTGACAGACCCCCTCACCCTGACCCTCTCCCCCACCGGGGGCGAGGGAACCGAAAGAGCCCCCTCTCCCTTCGGAGGGAGAGGGCTGGGGTGAGGGTGCAGAGTGCGGACGCGAATAATCCGGGTTAGCGGTGTCGCCGATTCTCAAAGTATCCCATCCAGATCGTGTCGAGAATGATCATCCAGATACCCGCTCCTCGCTTCGCGGCGATCCAGACGCGCTCCTGAATGTCTGGCATGGTCGCGTAGCGCTCCACGAGATACGGCCCAATGCTGCTGTGCTGCTTGTCCTGTTCGCCGTGCGCGGACCAGAACTCGGTCGCCCGTTCCGAGAGCCCGTAGTGCTTTTTCAGCGCCGCCTCGATCAGGCTTCCCATTTTGCTGAACCGTATCTCGTTGATCCAGTTCATGCCGATCGCCGACTCGATCAGCGGTAGGTCCCGCGCCATGCGGACCCACGATTCCATCGCAACCACGACCTGAGGCAGGAAGATATCGACACGTTCCATCTCCTCTCGCGGAACACCGAGCTCTTCCGCGAACCGGAGGTAGAGCTCGTAATGGCCGTGTGTCGGCGCGTTCGGGAAGACTTCAGTTCCGGCCTCGTCAATTATGATGTTCAGGAAGTGCTTCTGGACTTTGAAGTCGTAGGGCACACCCATGCCGTAGGGATCGTCGGGGAGCGGCTGGAGCTGAGAAATTTTCCCGCCGGCCACGGCGTAGTTGTACTTTGGGATGGCCCACATCTGCCTGCAGAACCCCCGGAGCTGGTCCTTCGTCGCCTTGCCCTCGATGATCGAGTTAACGACGGGATGAACCGTCTGAGAAGCGATGAACTCTTCCTCGATGCGCTTGCGGAGATCTTGGGCCGACGCAAATCTCAGCCGTTCCATACTCGGTCTCCTTGTCTTCGGGGCTGAAGGGTACCCTCACGCCAATCCCGTTCTCTGTGGCAAGTTGGCAGGCTTAGAATCATTCCGTCACCGCCTATGTCAAGAGGAAAATTTAAAACGGAAGACAAAGGGCTTGACTTGGCCAACGCGCTTAGCGATCATGCCTACACTCGCGCTCGCGGATCAACCCCACTCCGGGAATCAAGCGAAGCGGCGCCGGCCGGCCCCTCCGAGCCGCGGGGCCGCGCGTTGGCAGACAATGCGCGGCAGCTCTCGAGGTGGCGTCCCGCTGGACAGGAGCCGACCAAGGAGGTAGCCATGATTCACGCCCGAGCACTGTTCGGTCGCTCCGCCCTCCTCGTTGTGCTCGTCGCCGCGCTCGGTGCCGTCGTGTCGCCGAGCACGCCGCAGGCGCAGGACAAAATCAAGGTCGGCGTCCTGCCCTTCTCCGAGTCGCTGGGCGCCGTGATCGCCGACAAGCAGGGTTTCTTCAAGGACGAAGGCCTGAACGTCGAGCTGACGCGGGTCGGCAGCGGCGCCGAGGCGGTGCCCCTGCTACAGGCCGGAAAGCTCGACATCGTCTTCAGCAACACCGTAACGACGCTGCAGGCGATCGAGGCGGGGCTCCACGCCATGCTCGTCGCGCCCGGGGCGGTCGTCCGGGTGCAGCCGCCGGACACGACGTCTGCCGTGATCGTTGTCAAGGGCACGGCTAAGACGCCCAGGGACCTCGAGGGCAAGCGCGTCGCCGTCAACGTGATCAACAGCACGGCCTGGATGTACCTCATGGCCCTCCTGGACAAGCACGGGGCCGACCGCAGCAAGGTGCGGATCGTCGAGGTCCCCTTCCCGCAGATGAACGACCCCCTGCTTAATGGGCAGCTCGACTCTATCGCCCAGGTCGAGCCGTTCCGTACGGTGATCACCGCCACCGGCAAGGTCGACACAATCGGCTGGACCTACGTGGAGACGCAGCCGAACGCCGACATCACCCAGTACTTGGCGCTGACGTCCTGGGTCCAGAAGAACCACGCGGCCGCCGTGAAGTTCGCGCGGGCGGTCGTCAAAGGCGCTACGTTCGCCAACGCCAACGAAACGGTCACCCGGGAGATCAACCAGCAGTTCACCAACCTGAACCCGGCCCTCAAGGACAAGGTCATGATCCCAAGGTTCGGGACCGAGGTGAACCTCGCGGAGATCCGGAAGACGGGGGAGCTGATGATTAAGTACAGGCTCATCAAGCAGCTGCCGGCCGATCTCGAGAAGCGGATCCTCTCGCTCCAGTAGACCCCTGAAGCCGATGCCAGATCTCTCCTGGCGTGGCCTCGCCGTGCCGTAGCCGGCGACGGGTTGCCGTGTCGGGCGACGGCGGTCCCTACCTCAGGATTCGCGACATCCGCAAGACCTTCGAGGGCCCGGCGGGGGCGACCGTCGCGCTGAACGGGGTCGACCTCGACATCGAGCGCGGGACCTTCGTCTCCATCGTGGGGCCATCGGGCTGCGGGAAGTCGACCCTGCTCCAGATCATGGCCGGCCTCATTCTGCCATCGGCGGGTGACGTCTTGATCAACGGGCGGCGAGTGGAAGAACCCCCGCCGTCCGTGATCTACGTCTTCCAGCAGTACACGCGCTCGATCTTCCCGTGGAAGACGGTTGAGCGGAACGTCGCCTACGGCCTCGAGAACCGCGAGAGGCTCGGCCGCCGCGAGGTCGACGAGCGCACCCGCGAGTACATCCACCTCGTGAAGCTCGACGGCTTCGAGCGCCACTATCCGTGGCAGCTCTCGGGCGGCATGCAGCAGCGCGTGGCCATCGCGCGGGCTCTGGCCTGCCGGCCCGACGTGCTCCTCATGGACGAGCCGTTCAGCTCGGTCGACGCGCTGACGCGGGTCGGGCTGCAGGAACTTGTCCTGCGTCTCTGGCGCGAGCTCGATCTCACCGTCGTGTTCATCACGCACGACACCGAGGAGGCGATCTACCTCTCGACGCGCGTCGTCGCCCTCAGCCAGGCGCCCGCCGTCGTCTCCGCCGACCTTGCCATTGACCTGCCTCACCCGCGGGACCAGATCGCCACGCGCGAGCTGTCGCGCTACCTCGAGTACCGTCACCGCCTTCTGGCCCAGCTCTTCGCCCAAGAAGGGCTGGCGAGCACTCCCACCACCCCATGAGTGAGACCACGGCCGTGGAGAAGCCCGTGGTGGCCGCGCCCGGGGTGCCGGCGCGGCGCCGGTTCACGCTGACGTGGCGCCGGCGCCTCCCCGGCCTGGGGTTCTTGCTGCTGCTCCTGATCGCGTGGGAGATCAGCTCGGCCACCGGGCTCGTGACGAGCCTCACGTTTCCGCGGATGAGCGTGATCCTGGCCACCTGGTGGGAGCTCCTGCTCTCCGGCGAGCTCCTTGGCCAACTCGCGCCAAGCCTCTTTCGGATGTTCATCGGTTACCTCATCGGGATCGGCGCCGGCGTCTTCATCGGGCTCCTGATGGGCTACTTCCCGCTCTTCTACTACCTGCTGGAGCCCGTCACCGAGGTCCTCCGGCCCATCCCGAGCCCCGCCTACATCCCGATCGTCATCCTGTTCCTGGGAATCGATGACGAGATGAAGATCTTCATGATCGCCTTCGCCTCCTTCTTCCCGGTCCTGCTCAACAGCTACAGCGGCGTCCGCAGCGTCGATCCCGTCCTCCTCCAGACCGCCCGCACCTTCGGCGTCAAGGGCAACAAGCTCATTTGGCAGATCGTGCTCCCCTCGGCCTCGCCCTACATTTTCACGGGCATGCGCGTGAGCCTGGCCGTCGCCCTGATCCTGGTCGTGATCAGCGAGATGGTCGCCGCGAACAACGGGATCGGCTACTTCATCCTCGCCGGCCAGCGCGGGTTCAAGATTCGCGAGATGTTCGCCGGCGTGGTGACGCTCGCCGCCGTCGGCTACACTCTGAACCGCCTCTTCCTCGTGCTCGAGAACCGGGTGCTCGCCTGGCACTATGGCTACACCCAGCAGCAGCGGACCTGAGGGGTCCGGGTGCGCCCGCGCGACCGTGGCGGTCCGCAGAAGTCGCTACAGGTCGGCGAAAGGGCTTCCTCTCCCTTCTGAGGGAGAGGGCTGGGGTGAGGGTGCTAGTCAACGGTCCAGACGTCGTAAAGTAACCCCAGGCGTCGCATGGTGACCTCTCGCGTCTGCGCTTGCAGCGGCGGCGAAGCGAT
>CAYJUC010000366.1:0-4097 GCA_964372605.1 uncultured bacterium
ACAGGTACGCGGGGCTGGATGCGCGCCCCTCCTCCACGTTCCGGTCCACGAAGAAGTGCGCCGCGTTGAACGGCTCGGGCAGGTCCAGCTTTTTACTCACGTACGTTCAGGCTTTCGAAGCGTGTCCGCTGGACGCTCAGCCAGGCGAGTCATGGTCATGACGCGGCTTTGAGCAGAGCCCTCTCAACCGGCTCAGGCAAATCGATGGCGAAGAACCGATCTGCGGAATAGCCGTAGTCCTCGCCACTCTCGTCAACGATCCGCAGGTATCCATGCCTTCCGGCCTCTTCATCGGGGATCACGCGGTAGAGCTTCCCGAGCTCGAGTGAGGCCTCGTAGCCCTTGTTGTTGATACACACCGCAAAGCGGACTTGCGATCTGGCTCGTCTTTTCATCGCGTGCTGAACGTTTTTGACGCCTGCCGCGGTTCCCATCGTAGCGTAATGCAGCGGTCTCTGCAGGATAACGTGAAGACGTTGACGAGCATGTTCTGTTTCCCCTCACCCTACCCTCTCCCCAGCAGGGGAGAGGAGAAAGTGCGGAATTAATGCGGTCGTAGCAGCGACCAGACCTTCAACGGAGTGAGCGGAAGCTCGTGGATTCCGACGCCGAGCGGGGCCAGCGCGTTGGCGACGGCGTTGGCAATGACGACGGGGGCGGTCTCCGAGCTTCCTTCCCCCAGCCCCTTGGTGCCCAGGGTGGTGAAGGGGGAGAGGCTCTCGATGTGGGCGATCTCCACCCGCGGCGCCTCGACGGCCGTCGGGCAGAGGTAGTCCATGAACGACCCGGCCAGGGGCTGGCCGTGTTCGTCGTAGGCCATCTCCTCGTACATGGCTCCGCCGAGCCCGTGCAGGATGGAACCGAGGATCTGTCCCTCGGCAATCATCGGGTTCACGATCCGTCCCGCGTCGTGGACGGAGACGTACTTGAGGATGCGGACGACGCCGGTCGCGCGCTCCACTTCGACCGCGGCCACCTCGGCGATGAAGGCGAACGACACGGAGGTGCTGACGCGGTCCCGGGCGTCCGGCGGCTTGAGATGCGCGGCGGTGAAGGTGGCCGTCACACTCGGAAACGGGTCCTGGATCCCGGCGGCGAGGAGCGCCGCGCTATTCCAGTGGGCGAAGCCGGAGACGTGCTTGAGGGGGACCGCGCGGTCCGGGGCGCCCCGGACCGAGACCTTGCCGTCCTTGAGCTCGAGATCCTCCGGGTGCGTCTCCAGCAGGTGGGCGGCGATGCGGCAGAGTTTTTCTCTGAGCCGGCCGGCCGCCACCGCCACGGCGCTCATCCCCACGGAGCCGAAGCGGCTCGAATAGGTGCCGGAGGCGAAGCTCCACGGGCTCCGGAACGTGTCGAACTCGTTGATAACCTGGATGGTCTCGGGGGGGACGCCGAGCGCGTCGGCCGTGATCTGCGCCGACACTGTCTCATGTCCCTGCCCTTGGGGCGCCGTGCTGAGCCTCACCGTGATCTTGCCCAGGCCATCGATCCCGACGGTCGCGGTCTCCATGGTTCCCGACTTGGGGAGATACTTCTTCCGCTGCTCCGGGTCGAAGGCTAGGGTGATGTACCCGATGTTGGAGGCGGAGGGATCGACCGCCACCGCCACGCCGATCCCGACGTGCCGCCCCTCCTCGCGGGCCTTCTGTTGCTCTTTGCGCAACCCCTCGTAATCGGCCATGGCCAGCGCTTTCTTCAGGCATGCGGGGTAGTCTCCGCTGTCATAGATTCCGCCGGTGGGCGTGGTGTAGGGGAACTGGTTCGGCGCGATAAAGTTTCGGAGCCGGATCTCGGCCGGATCGAGCCCGAGCTGCTTCGCCAGCAGGTCCATCGTCCGCTCGAGCGCGAAGTAGAGCGCCACGCAGCCGTAGCCGCGGTTGGAGCCGCTCGGCATCAGGTTCGTGTAGGCGATGGAGGCGTCGAACTCCACCCCCTGGATCCGATACGGCCCCACCAGGTTCGAGTAGGCGCGGAGCGTGCAGGCCGGCTCCGGGCTCCGGATGTAGGCGCCCACGTTGTCGAGCACCTTGAGCTTCATGGCCGTGATGGCGCCGTCGCGCGTCGCCGCCAGCGCAATCTCGGTCACCCGGTCGGCATTGCACATGCTCGATATCAGGTGCTCGTGACGGTCCTCGATCCACTTCACCGGGCGGCCGGTCTTCATGGCGGCGAGCCCGCAGAGGGTCATATAGGGATACACGCCCGACTTGGTGCCGAAGCTCCCGCCCACGTCCTGCGACACAACCAGCCGGAACTTATCTTCGCGGAGTCCCAGCGACCGCGCCAACACGTAGAACATCGCGTAGAGCCCCTGGAAGTTGGACCAGAGCGTGAGGACCCCCGTGATCGGATCGTGGGCGGCCACGACGCCGTAGGTTTCCATGGGAGTGGAGCTGTAGCGGGGAAACCGGAAGCGCTCGCGGATGACGACCTCGGCCTCGGCGAAGGCCCGGTCGGGATCGCCGTGACGGTAGACCCTGTGCCACGCGAGGTTGGAGCCGCTCTCCTCGTGCAGGAGTGGCGCGCCCGGCGCCAGCGCCGCTTCCGGATCCACCACCACCGGCAGCGGCTCGTATTCCACGGCAATCGACGCGAGCGCGTCCTCGGCCACGTACCGGTCCCGAGCCACCACGAGCGCCACCGGCTCGCCCACGTAGCGGACCTTATCGACGGCCGCGGCGTAGTTGTTCTTGGGCGGGTTGGGGATGCCGACGGGGTAGGGAGTGGACTTTTCCCTGAGCTCGGCGCCGGTCACGAGGCCGTAAACCCCCGGCAGCGCCAGCGCCCGCGACGGATCCAGCTTGAGGATGCGCGCATGGGCGTGGGGGCTCCGCAACACCGCCGCGTGGCACAACCCCGGGAGGGTGAGGTCGTCGATGAAGCTCCCTGTCCCGGTGAGCAACCGTACGTCCTCATGACGCTTGACCGGCGCTCCCACCCAGCTCATCCTGGTCTCTCCGGGAACTCCCCTCGAGATTTTCGCGTCATCAGAGCATCCCTCGCAAATTTTGCGGCGTTGCTGATTCGTATTCCGCTACCGGGATTTTTACGTGAAACGGCATACTCCTGTCAATAGTCATCGAGGAAAGCACGGCCACTCTAGTGAAAGGGCTGGCCGATGTCAACAACACAGCAGGCGCCTGGTGAAACTTCTCTCGTCGCGCCCTGCCTTGACAGGCACTTTTAGCTCGTGCTAGCGTCGCGCTGGCTTGGCCGGGGGGCGCGGGCTTGGAGCGACGGGGTCCGACCCGAGCGGGGCCGAGCCGCGCACCGAACGCGGCGGGGAAAGAAGGAGGCGGGCTCATGGTGCTGGAGAGGAAGGACGTCCTGGAGGCGGTTGCCAACGCGTGGTGGGAAAAATCGCCGCGCATGTTCGTCTTCCTGAAGCAGCATCTGAGTCGCGAGGGGGCCCAGATCTTCGCCAAGGAGCACACGTTCTTCGCGGCTCATTTCCCGCGCTGGTTTGGCAACATCATCGGCAACTGTCCTCACCTCGAGGCGCGTCGTTACATGATCAGGAACATGCACGTGGAGGAGGTCAAGGATCCGACCATCGACGACACGCACTACGAGAGCATGGTGAAGTTCGGGGAGGGACTCGGGCTCCGCCGCGAGGAGATCCTGAACTACGTACCCGGCATCCCGATGCGGATGGCGGTCCATTACTGGGACAACGTCAGCCGGACGAAGCCGTGGCTGGAGGCCTTCGCGGCGATCGGGGGCCTCGAGCTGACGAATC
The DNA here is from genome assembly GCA_964372605.1 of uncultured bacterium. Taxonomy (GTDB): domain Bacteria; phylum Methylomirabilota; class Methylomirabilia; order Rokubacteriales; family CSP1-6; genus CAYJUC01. The sequence continues at coordinate 3,740 of CAYJUC010000366.1, forward strand.
ACGGGGAGCTGGCGGCCCGGTACGGCCAGCACCCGCTGAACTCCCGGAAGCAGTGGGAGCCGCTCGGGCTCACGCGGAAGTTCATGACCCACTGGGAGGCGGCGGATGCCGCGGACCCCGATGAGGAGGGGCACGCCGAGGAGACCGCGCGCATCGTGATGGAGCACGTCAGGAGTCGGGAAGAGGCGGACCGGGTGTTGGGCGCCATGGCAGAGAGCATCACGGTGTTCCGCTACGTGTATGACTTGATCGGCGAGTGGGCCATCGAGGCGACTCGACAGGCGATGGGGCGAAGGTAAGCGGGTGGCGGGAAAAGTGGCCGTCGTCACGGGTGGGTATTCGGGAATCGGATGGGCGG
>CAYJUC010000367.1:0-1701 GCA_964372605.1 uncultured bacterium
GCCGGCTACTACGGCCACTGCTCGGTGGGGTGCCTCCACATCCGTCCGCTCATCAACCTGAAGGAAGCGCGCGGCGTCGCCCAGATGAAGGCGATCGCGGAGGAGATCACCGAGCTGGTGATCGAGTTCGGTGGCGCGCTCTCCGGAGAGCACGGTGACGGCCTGGCTCGGAGCCCGGCCAACGAGCGGCTCTACGGCCCTCGCCTCTACGAGGCCTTCCGCCAGGTGAAGCGGGCCTTCGACCCGAAGGGGCTCATGAACCCCGGCAAGATCGTCGATGCCCCGCCGATGACCGAGAACCTCCGCTACGGCCCCGCCTACACCACCTGGGTTCCCGAAACGATCCTGGACTTCTCGGGGCAGGGCGGGTTCGCCGCCGCGGTGGAGATGTGTAACGGGATGGGCGCGTGCCGGAAGAAGCTCGAGGGGACCATGTGCCCCTCCTACATGGCGACGCGCGACGAGGAGCACTCGACCCGCGGGCGCGCCAACGCGCTGCGCGCGGTTCTCTCGGGGAAAGTTCCCGCCTCCGAGTTCACCGGAAAGCGCCTCTACGAGGTCATGGACCTCTGCCTGGAGTGCAAGGCCTGCAAGGCCGAGTGCCCGGCCAACGTGGACATGGCCAAGCTCAAGTACGAATTCCTGGCCCACTACTACGCCGCTCACGGCCTGCCCCTGCGCAACCGGCTCTTCGGCAGGGTCGAGCGCCTGAACCGGCTCGGCGCCCGCTTCGCCCCGCTCTCCAACTGGCTCGCCGGCTCGTCACTGGCTCGCGGGCTCCTGGAACGCTTTGCCGGCATCGATCGGCGGCGGCCGCTGCCGCCCTTTGCCCGCCAGACGTTCACCGACTGGTTCAGACGGCGCGCCGCGCAGGGGGAGGGCGAGCGCGGGGAGGTCATCCTCTTCAACGATACTTTCGTGACCTACAACTCCCCCGAGATCGGCATCGCGGCAGTTCGACTCCTGGAGCGCGCCGGCTATCGGGTGCGGTTGGTGGACAAGAAGTGCTGCGGCCGCCCGCTCATCTCCAAGGGAATGCTGAGGGAAGCCAGGGAGCACGCGGCCTGGAACGTCCAGCGCCTGGCGGTCCACGCCCGGCGAGGCGTTCCCATCGTGGGGCTCGAGCCCTCCTGCCTCCTCACGCTCAGGGATGAGTACCTGGGCCTGCTCAGGAGCGACGACGCGAAGGCGGTGGCCAAGCAGAGCGTTTTGCTCGAAGAGTTCCTCCTGGCCGAGCGCGCTCGCGGCCTCGACCTCAGATTCAGCTGGAACGGCAGAAAAGCGCTCCTCCACGGCCACTGCCACCAGAAGGCGCTGGTGGGGACCGCGCCCACCGTGGAAATCCTGAAATTGGCCGGATTCGACGTGCAGGAGGTGGACTCCGGGTGCTGCGGGATGGCCGGTTCCTTCGGGTTTGAGCGCGAGCATTACGATCTTTCGGTGACGCTGGGGAATCGTCGTCTGGTTCCCGCCATCAAGACGGTCGATGCGAGCGTGGAGATCGTCGCCCCCGGAGTTTCCTGCCGCCAGCAGATCGAGCATCTGACCGATCGCCGTCCGAAGCATCCCGCCGAACTGCTCTGGGAATCCTTCGCTCAAGCCTCATCCCCCCCACCTTCATCCTCTCCCCACCGAGGGGAGAGGGTAGGGTGAGGGGATACGAGGGTGAGGGGATACGAGGCTGAGGGGGGCATGGCCGCG
>CAYJUC010000367.1:1711-4095 GCA_964372605.1 uncultured bacterium
GCCGTCCGAAGCAACCCGCCGAACTGCTCTGGGAATCCTACGCACAAGCCACCTCCCCCCCCCCTTCCTCCCCCCCCCCCGGGGGGAGAGGGTAGGGTGAGGGGGCATGGCCGCGATCCTCGGCATAGCCGGGATCCTTCTGGCCTCGTTCATCAAGGGGGCGATCGGCTTCGGCTTCCCCGCCGTTTCCACGCCGCTCCTGGCGCTCTTCATGGACCTGAAGCAGGCCGTGGCGGTCCTGATCCTCCCGAACATGGTTATGGACGGGGTTCAGGCCTTCCGGCGACGGGGGCTCGTGACCACCCTTCGGCGTCACGCGATCCTCTACGCGTGCGGCATAGGGGGCACGTTTTTAGGCACCAAGCTCCTGGCCCTCGTTTCCTCACGGCTTGCGCTGGGGATTCTCGGCGGCTTCGTCCTGACCTTCGTAGGCGTGAACGTGAGCGCCGTCTCGCTCTCGGTCCCGCCGGAGTGGGAGTGGTTCCTCTCCCCATCCGTGGGCTTCGTCGTGGGAGTGGTGGGCGGGATCACCAACGTGCAGGGACCCCTGCTGGTCCTTTACTTCTACGCGCTCGGCCTGTCGAAGGCGGAGTTCGTCCGCTCCATCTCCATCTCGTTCTTCATCTACAAGCTGGCCCAGCTCGTCGCCGTGATCCAGTTCGGGCTCATGACGTGGCCGCTCTTCGGTCTCTCGGTGCTGGCCTCGGGGCTGAGCCTCGGTACCTTCTGGCTCGGCCTCAAGGTGCAGGATCGGGTGGCCCAGGCGACCTTCAACCGCGCCATCCTCTGCTTCCTGGCGCTTCTGGGGGCGTTCCTGATCTTCCGCGCCTTAAGCCACTCACCTTAATCCTCAATCCTCTCTCACCGCCTGCGCGACCAGCTTCTCGGCCCGGTCAAGGTGCTGAAGCGCCTGCCGGTAGGCGGTAACGGCTGCTATGCGCCTTGGGATCAGGGAGAAATTGCTGGCCGCGGCCTAGAGTTGAAAGTGGGTTAGGAGGGAGAGGGAGGCCATTCGGTTCCCTCGCCCCCCGGCGGGGGAAAGGGTTAGGGTGAGGGGGAGCTGCTCCAGTTGGTCGCGTAGGCCGGATCCTCGGCCTTCTCCGCGACGGCGGTGAGGCGCAGGGACCGCGTGGTCTCGATCAGCACCGCCACCTCGTTGGTGCTCTCACGCTGCTTGATAGACTCGAACGCCTTGGGGTGCGGCCCGTGGTGGATCCCCTGCGGGTGCAGGGTGAACGTGCCCGGGCCGATCCCGTGACGGCTCATGAACTCCCCGGCGTGATAGAAGAGCAGCTCGTCGTAGTCGATGTTCCGATGGTAGTAGGGCAGCCGCTGGGATTCCGGGTCCGATTCAAAGGGACGCGGCGCGAAGGTGCAGATCGTGCAGGCGTCCGAGGCGAAGGTGGCGTGGACCGTCGGCGGCATGTGGTAGCGAGCGCTCACCACCGGCCGGAAATCCCGCGCGTTGAACTTTACCGGCGCGAGCTCGCCCTTCCATCCCACCACGTCCAGCGGGTGGTGGCGGTAAAAGAAGGCGGTCCACTGCCGGTCGCGCTTCACCCGCAGTTCCCACTCCTGGCCGGACTCCGCGTGCGGCTCGGGATCGGGTGTCACGAACATGGCGGGATCGATGAAGGCGTGCTGGCCCATCAACCCCCGCTCGGGCAGGACGAACTCGCGGGTCTCGGTGATCAGGATGAACTGCTCCGTCGATTCGGGGAGAACCCGGTAGGTGGTCCCCTTGGGAAGCCAGAGGTAATCGCCGGGCTCATAGGAAAGCGGCCCGTAGTCGGTCTCGACCCTGCCGCGCCCCCGGTGGACGAAGTGGACCTCGTCGCCGTCGGCGTTCCGGACGTAGAAGGGCATGGGTTGGCTCCGGCGCGAGATCACCACCACCGCGTCGTCGTTCTCCAGGAGCGTGGCCGGAGTGCCGCGCGGATCCACGAGGTCCGGCGGGATCACCCGGTCCCCCAGGAAGAGTCGCGGCCGGAGCGGTCCCTCCACCCTGACCCACGCTGTCGGCGGGTGGAGGTGGTAGAGATGGGATGCTCGTCCGGAGAAGCCCCGGCGTGCGTGCTCCTCCTCGTAGGTCCCCTCCGGGATCCCGACGTGGGCCTGCCGCGTGACCTTGCCCTTGATCTGCGGAAACATGGTTGATCCTCCTCGCTCGACCGATCCGAGTTGCCTGCATCGTTCGAGCGCCGGCTTCGCCGGCGCGATTAACTCGGGCCTCGCGCGGCGGGTGACCTGCCTCGCGGCAAGACCGAACCCGCCACGCTCGAACTGCATCTGGGGGAGGTTTCGGAGGGGGCCGCCGAGGCCCCCTCCGACGATTACAACCAGCCGGGGTCGTCCGTCCACTTGCCGAGCGTTCTGAGCGCGGC
>CAYJUC010000368.1:0-4088 GCA_964372605.1 uncultured bacterium
GTAGAAATGAGCAGGAGGGACGCCAGAAAACCGGCCGTACGCTCTGGGGCGGCTGCGTCCGCGGTCCCGCCCGCCCTGTGGCGGAATCCCGGAGCCGCCCATAGCTTGCCACGCTGCGGTAAAATTTAGGGAAGTAAATATTTTTCTTGTATAGATAACAAATTACCTGTTTTCGAGATAAAACTTGCTTGTAACAGGGGATGGTAGGTGGAAGCGAAGGTGTGGTTCTTCCGCTGAGGGCGTGGGGGGAGGAGCCGGTGTGCTCCGCGAGGTCGCGGATGCCCAACCGGTCCTGGAGCGCGAGGGAGGAGGGCGGGGTGCGGCTCGGAGTGATGCGGCGGCCCTGAGAGGCGGGCTGGCGAAAAGCGCTTCGGCCCACGATAGGCGACGTGTGGTCTTGCCCCTCCTCACCGCACGCGGTGACGTTCGACGACACGCCGCACCGCACCGATCACATCCCACACATCGGCCTCGGTCATCTTGGGATAGATCGGCAGCGAAATCACCCGCCGGTAAGCCTGCAGGGCGTTGGGGAAGTCCTCAGGCCGGTAGCCGAACGTGTCCCGGTAGTACGGGTGCAGGTGCAACGGGATGTAGTGGACGCTCACGCCGATGTTCTCGTGCAGGAGGGCCTCGATGAAGGTGTCCCGTCCGATGGCGAGGCGTTCCAGGCGGAGCTGGACAATGTAGAACTGCCACGAGTGCTGGCACTCCGGGGAGGGCTCGGGCAGCACCAGCTCAGCCAGGTCGGAGAGCCCCAGATGGTAGAGGCCGGCGTAGTAGCTCCTCACGGCATGGAGCATCTCGGCCTTTTGCAGCTGCTGGAGGCCGAGCGCGGCATTGAGGTCGGTCATATGGGATTTGTACCCGGGATAGGCCACCTCGTAGTACCAGGCCCCTTCGGGCGCATAGCGTTGCCAGACGTTCTCGCCCATCCCGTGCAGCCGCCGCGTTCGGAGCCGGTCCGCGTAGTCATCGTGCTCGGTGGTGATCATCCCACCCTCGCCGGTGGTGATGGCCTCGGTCGGGGCGAAGCTGAAGACCGTCAGGTCGCCGAGGGTGCCCACCAGCCGCCCCTTGTACTGCGCGCGGAGGGCGTGCGCCGCATCTTCGATGACCACCAGGTGGTGGCGGCCGGCCAGCTCGAGAAGCTCATCCATCGCGCAGGGGGCGCCGGCGAGGTGCACGGGCACGAGCGCGCGGGTGCGTTCGGTGATTTTTCGCTCCACCTCGGCGGGGTCCATCGTGAGGGTGTCGGGCCGGATGTCCACCAGCACGGGCCGCCCGTGCCGGTGGAGGATCACGGCAGCGGTCGAGGGGAAGGTATACACGCTGGTGATCACCTCGTCCCCGGGCTGAATGCCGATGGCATCGAGTGCCAGCTCGAGGCCCGCGGTGCAGGAGCTCACGGCAACGGCGTGCCGCACTCCCAGCGACCGGGCGAACTCCTCTTCGAACCGAAGCGTTTTGGGCCCCATGCCAAGCCAGCCGGAGCGGAGCGTGTCAACGACTTCGTCGATATCCCGATCGTCGATCCAGGGCTTGTAAAACGGCAGAAACGTCTGGCGGGTAGCGATTGGAGGCGTCTCGTTGTTCGGCGTCTGCGGCAGATTTACCATCGCTCCCTCTCTTGTCAAAGGTCGGGCTCAGCGTTAGGTGGACTGGCTTGCCGTGAGCATGCTCAGGCACGCGAGGAGCTCATCCAGCTGGAAGGGCTTGGCGAGCACGCGGCTGAGCCCTGCCCTCGCCACGGCCTCGGGATCGAGCGCGTGCGCGTGCCCGGTGATCAGGATGATCGGGATGTCGGGGTCCAGCTTCCGGACCAGAGCGGCCAGCTCGAGCCCCGTCATGCGCGGCATCGAAAAATCGGTAAAGATCATGTCGAAGCGCCCGCTTCTGAAGGCCACGAAAGCCGACAGCCCATCCGGGGCGCCCTGGACCTCGAAGCCTTGCTGCTGAAGGATGTGCGTCAGCACGCCCACGACGTTCGGATCATCGTCCACGACAAGGATACGTCCCGGGGGATTCTTCAACACTTGACCTGTGGTGATCATGGGTTCACCCCTCTCTGATGGCGAAGCGGTTAGGGCCGTGTCGCGCGCGTCAGCTGTCCGCGATCGTGCTCGCGAGGGTGGCCGCGGGCCACGGGGTAGCCAGGCAGCGCCTGAGTCCCTCTTCGAACCCGACCAGGACCTCGTACCCCAAGAGGCGCTGAGCCTTGCCGATATCAGCCAGGGTATGCCGCACGTCGCCGGGGCGTGGCGGCGTGTGGTGCCAGCGGATGATGCGGCGCTGGGCCCCGAGCATCTCCGCCAGCAGCTCCACGATGTCCAGCAGGGAGCACCGCTGGCCGCAGGCCACGTTGAACACCTCGCCCATCGCCAGCTCGCTCTCCGCGGCGAGGCAGTTGGCCAGCACCACATTGTCCACGTAGGTGAAGTCTCGCGACTGGAGTCCGTCGCCGTGGACCTCCAGGCTCTGCTGGCTGAGCGCCGCCGTCAGGAACCTGGGGATGACCGCAGCATACTGAGACTCGGGGTCCTGCCGGGGGCCGAACACGTTGAAGTACCGGAGCGCCACGGTCGGCAGGCCGTACAGAGTGGTGAAGACCCGGCAGTAGTGCTCAGCGGCCAGCTTCGAGACGGCGTAGGGTGAGACGGGCGCCGGGGGCTGGACCTCGCGCAGGGGGAGGATCTGCTCGTTGCCGTACACCGAGGAGGAAGAGGCATAGACGACCCGCCGCACCCCCGCCTCGCGCGCGGCCATCAGCACGTTCAGAGTTCCCTCCACGTTGACGCGGTCCGTCGCCAGCGGGTCAGCCACAGAGCGCGGCACCGAGCGCAGGGCGGCCTGGTGGAACACGCGCTCCACACCCGTCATGGCCTCCCGCACGGTGGCGGGGTCCAGGATGTCTCCGTCCATCACCTCAATCTCAGAGAGGACGATGCTCAGGTTCTCCCGTTTCCCCGTCGAGAAGTTGTCGAACACCCGGACCCGTCGCCCCCGACGGACGAGCTCCTCCACCAGGTGCGAGCCGATAAACCCTGCTCCTCCGGTTACCAGGTCCATAATCCCTCCTTCTGCTTTGTCGATGCGTGCGAGGGGCCGTCCGCGGGGGGCTCCGAGATTCTTCAGGTGGGCCGTGATGTCGTTGCGCACGGTCCGGAGGTTTTGTTCTCCTGACGCAGGGCGTTGAGCTCCTGCTGAAGGCGGTGAATCCTCTGGCGCAGCTCATCGCACTCCCGCTCCGCCGCCTCGGCCCGGCCCCGCCGCTCCTCCTCGGCGAGAAGGTCGGGGAGCACGCGTCCGAGCAGGACCATGCCTTCGTCGATCCACGTGGCGGTCCGGTCGGTCACGCTCTCAATCTCTCCGGCCGGAAACGGCCGGTCCGAGGGCTGCGGCTCCGCATTCGGGCTTCCGGGTCGGCCAGCCGTCGTCGAGCGAAGCTGGGCCATCACCAGACGCTCGTGCACCCCGCAGATTCCGTGCGTCTCCCTGGGGTCGTCGAATGGCTCGATCTCGCGAAGCACCATCCGCCACCCCCGGTGCTGGCACCACGCGCAGACGACCTTCATGGGAATCGGGCGCCGGGTGCCGAAGGCTCGACCGCGGACGACGCAGAAGAACCGTGCAGCAGCATTACTCCTTTTGCCGCTCGTTCCCGCGAGCTCCCACGGACGAGCTCCAGAGCAATACCGACCAACTGCCGGAGCGCCAGGGGGCGGCTCACTACGTGCACCTGCCCTTTTCGGATGGCCCGGAGGACCGAAGCCGCCGACGGGTCGGCCTCGATGAGTGAATACGTCGTCCCGAACTGCCGGGGCAGGTGGCTGTCCGAGGTCCCCAGGAGCGGAAGGCCGACCTCTCGCGCGAGCCGGACCGCCCGCTGGTTGAAGTTAATCCGCCGGCTGTAGAAGTGGCTGAACTCGATGGCGTCGAAGAGGTCGATCTCTTTCAGCAGGCGGTCCCTCAGGCACGACGGGTGCGGAAAGAACGGGTGTGGCGCCACGACGAGCCACCCCGGACCTCGGAGCCGTCGGAGGTCGGAGAACGTCCGGATCCGGTCGAGGGCGACGTCGGGGTTGTAG
>CAYJUC010000369.1:0-4082 GCA_964372605.1 uncultured bacterium
CCGCGTGGGGCGCGTACGCCCCCTCCGGCGGAACGGCAGGAAGAGGTTTAGCGGGTCGCTGGTGCAGGAGTGGTCAACGATTGGAGGTGCCGGGCAATGTCAGCCATCTCCTGGCCGGTGAGGATAGGCCAGGGGATTTCCTGCTTCTGAGCCTGAGCCTCCATGTAGCGGCTGTGGTTCCACATCCCCGCCACGACGCCAGCCGACGAGCCGACAACTCTGGATGCCGCAAAGTCGGCGCCGATCTTGCCGCCCTTCCCGCGGACCGAGTGGCAGCCGAGACAGCCCTTGGTCTGGACAAGCTGCTGACCGCGGCCGGCGCTGGCAGCCTGGTCGAAGTAGTGCGAGACGTAGAGGTAGGCGACGATGTCAGCCATCTCCTGCCCGGTGAGACGCGGGACCTGGATCCCGCGCTCCTTCATCCTGGACCACATGGTGGGCCCGTGGTTCCACATGAGCGCCGCAAACTGGGTGAGGCTCACGTGATGACCCCGTCGGCCCAGTTCGGGCCCCACCTTCCCCCCCTTGCCGCCAACCTGATGGCAAACGACGCAACGCTTGTCGCTGAAAAGCTTCTGGCCGCGCTCGGGCGCCCCGGGGACGACCTGCGCGGTCTCCCCGCCGCCGTCCCTGGCAACCGCCACGATGTAGGCGATAAGGTCTCCCAGCTCCTTCCCCTGGAAGGCGGGCCGCGCGATCCCCTTGGCCTTCATCGCCTCGGCCATCTCCGGGCCGTGGTTCCACATGGCCGCCGCGACCAGGACCGGCGAGTTGGCGCGCTTCAGAAAGTCCAGGCCCGGCCCCACGCGCCCGCCCTGGCCGCCAACCTCGTGACACTGGACGCATCCCTTGGCAGCGAAAAGTTCCTCCCCGGCTTTCGGATCGCCAAGCTCGTCGTAGTACTGGGCCGTGAAGAGGAAGGCGATCAGGTTGGAGAGCTGCGTCGCCGTGAGGGTGGGGCGCACGATCCCCACCTCCCGCATCTTCGCGCCCATCCGGGGGAGGTGGTTCCACATGGCCGCGCCCAGCTCGAAGAAACTTTTTCCCGTCTCGATCCGGCCGAGGTCGGGACCGATCTTCCCGCCCGCTCCCCGGAGGGCGTGGCATTTCCCGCACCCTTTCTCGGCGAAGACCTTCCCGCCGGCGAACATGCTCCAGTCGGGAGCGAATGGCTGCGGGGGTTGCTGCTGCGCCCGAACGGGCAGCGAAAAGAAGAGCAGGATCAGTCCGAGAACGGCTCCGGCGGCGCTTCGCTTCAGTTGGCTCATCCGCGCATCCTTTCGGAAAGGTGATCCCTGCGTCGGCCGCCCGGCTCTCGGCGTCGCTCCCTTCACTCGTTCAGGAGGTCCAGCACGTGGTCCTTCGGCTCCTTTGACAGGCTCCCCGTCGCGGCCTTGGTCACGCACGGCATCCCGCAGAGGACGCCGGTCGTGTCCGGAAAGGCGGTGCAGGAGAACACGCCGATGGGGCGCTGCCCGTCAAGGGTCACGAACTGCACCCCAACGTTCCGGTGCACCCAGGGGCAGTAGAACTCCTCCCGCCGCATCCGCACCATCTTGAAGGCCAGCAAGGCCGGAACGACGAAGAAGACTGTAACCGTCAGCCCAACCAGGAACACGAGAATCCAGCTCAATATCCCCTCACTCATCATTGTCACCTCCCTCCAGTAGTGCGGGTCGCCGGGACACTCACCAGTCGTCCGGGGCCCGGAAGAGCAGGACCGGCACCGAGGCGCTCCTGAGCACCGCCTCGGCCACGCTCCCGCAGAAGAGCCGCCCGAGCCCGCTCCGCCCATGGGTCGCCATGGCGATCAGGTCGGCCCGCTGCTCCACGGCCACGGCGATAATCACCTCCGCCGCCTTCCCGCCTCTGACCGCCCACCCCACTCGCATCCCTTTGTCCCTCAACGGCTCCGCCACCTTGGCCAGGTACCGCCCGGCCTCCTCGCGCCTGGCGGCAAGCATCTCTTCCACCTGGCCTGGCAGCTCGGCGTGGACCGCGGACGGGAGTGGCTCAATGGCCTCCAGCAAGAAGATCGACAGGTCCCGCGGCCCGGCCAATCGCTCCACCACCGGGAGAACATTCCCCGACGGCTCCGAGCCATCCAGCGGGACCAGAATTTTTCCGTGCGTCCAGGGTTTCCACGCCGACTGCCCCCGCAGCAGCAGCACCGGTACGCGGGCCGTCCGCTCCACCGCCTCGGCCACGCTTCCGAGCAGTAAGCGGCTCAACCCGCTCCGCCCGTGGGTCGCCATAGCGATCAGATCCACGCCATCCCGCTTCGCGGCCTCGGCGATGGCCGTAGCCGGTTCGTCATACCAGAGAACCCAGCGCACTCCCTTGAGCCCCCGCCGCTCCAGGCGCTCGGCGACCTCCTTCAGATAGGCTTCCCCCTCCTTCACGACACTCACCTCGGCCTCGGTGGGATCGGCGAGCGGTAGATGATGGGCCAGCACGGCCCGGAGCAGGATCACCTCTGCCCCCTCTTCTTTCGCCCACTCCTCCGCCACCGGGAGGATTGACTCGGACAGGAGCGAGCCGTCCAGTGGAACCAAGATCCGTTTCATGATTGCTTCCTCCTTCTCAATCCGGTTTAGGACCCACCGCCCGGGCTTGTTCGGCCCGTCTATGTGGAGGGGATTGCAACGCCGGTGCCAGCGGTGGGCGTGGGAAAAAACTCCAAGGAACTAACAGGTTACATAACGGATGGGAGAGGTGAAGAGCACGACCCTGGGACCGCCGTGCCCCAGCCGGGGCGTGGCCGCCCCATCCGCGTTACTTACTTGCCTTTGGCGCCGGCAAAAAATCCCAGGATTGTGAGGCCCGCGGCAACGGCGATGCTCACCCAACCGGTGTGCAACAAAAACCACCCACACATGAGCAAAGCCAAGCCGGGCAGAAGAAGGTCCGCCATGCGCTTGCCCGCATGACTCCCTGTGAGGCCGCGGTAAGCGAGGCGCGGCAGACTCAGGTTGACCAGCATGAAGCTGACCAAGACCGCTGCATCGGTCATCGCCGCGACCCGGGCGAGGTTCCCGAGCAATACCAGCCCCCCGGTAATCCCCGATACCAGCAGAGTGGCCGCAACGGGCGCTCCTGTCTTGCCTACTCGAGCGAGTCGGGTCGCAAGAGCGCCGGCGGAGGCCATCCCGTACACGGAGCGCGACGCCGACACCAGCAACAGCAGGACGGTGTTCGCGGTGGCAGCAAGCGCGATGAGGCTGAGCGCGCGGGCGGCATTGCTCCCCAACACCCTCCCGGCCATCAGCGCGAGCGGCGCGTCCGAGGCGCTGAGGTCTCGCCAGCCCACCGCGCCGATCGCTGACAGCGCGACCAGGAGATAGATGACGGTGGTTGCGGCCACCGAGACGAAGAGCGCCCGGGGCAGATCCCGTTTGGGCTCCCGCATCTCTTCCGCGAAATTACCAAGCTCGTCGAAGCCCAGATAGGCGAAGAAGATGAGCGACGCGGCGCTCCATACACCGCCGGCGCCGCGAGGCATCTCCAGGTATTCCCCCCCGGTCCAGAACGGCGCTCCGACGAAGATCACGAAGAGCAGTCCTGCCGCCTCGACCAACGTCAGGACGATCGCAAGCGCCACCGATTCCCCGATGCCCACATAGATCACCGCGGCGACGATCGCGAGAAGAACCAGAGCGTTGATCGCCACCGGCGTTCCCGCGAGATGAGAGAGGTAACCGCCAAACCCCAGGGCGACCGTGGCGGCGGCGAGCAGGTCTGCTGCCAGCATCAGAAACCCCGCGACGAAACCAATCCGAGGACCGAACGCCAACGCCGTGTACTGAAACTCCGGAGAATTTTTGGGCTGAATCGTGCCGAACCGGGCATACGAATACGCGGTGAGGCCCGCGGTGACGCCTGCGAGGAGAAAGGCCAGCCAGAGCGCGTTTCCGGCCAGGCCGGCCGCGGGACCCACTAACGCGTAGACCCCGGCGCCGAGAATCACGCCGATCCCGGATAGCGTGACCTGCCACAGCCCGAGGCTTCGCCGGAGCGCTGGCGCGACCTGGAGCGGCTCGTCTCGCTTGTCACTCACCCGGTTTATCCGTCCCCGATCGCCT
>CAYJUC010000370.1:0-2534 GCA_964372605.1 uncultured bacterium
AGCTTGTACGGCACCTGCTTCGGCCCGTAGCCCTGCGAGTATTTCTTGCCGACCGGATCGTACCTGCCCTGGAGAAAGCCGCCTGGCTTCTCGGCGCGCACGATGATAGCCACGGTGCGCTCCTCCCCGCTCTCCTCTGCGTGGATCTGCCCGGGGCGGACCAGGTCCACGTCGCCTGGGTTGACGCGAAAGCAGCCGGTCTGGCGCACGTCGGCGTAATCGGGCGCTGATCCGTCGTCTTTGCGCTCGTAGCGCTCGATGGTCTCGCTCCCGTCCAGCACGCCATAAAGCGTCCAGTTGTGCGCGTGGTCGTGAACCGGCGTGCGGGTGCGTGGCGCCTTCACCAGACCGTTCACGACGAAGCCGAAGTCCGGGTCCTGGTAAAAGAGGAGGTTTTCCGGAGGATCCGCCGGCCCGCGCGCCGGCCACTCTTTGGACTGCGCCCGGATCTCAGGGGCGGCCAAGAGCTCGCGCAAGAGTGGCACCAGCCTTCCCCAGCGTTTTTCCGCGTTCGGCTCCTCGGCCCACAGGCGCCGAGCAGTTGCGATAAAACGACTCATCGCGGACTCTTTTTGAGAGATCATCTGCCCCTCCTCAGGCGGCCTTCCGCATATCCCCGTAGGCGCGTTCCAGGCCGTCGAAGAAGAGCCACCAGAGGTCGAGGTAGCCTTTCACCGCGCTGCGCGCGCGCCGCTGCTCCTCGTCTGTGGTGGCCACCCTCGCCAGGGCCTGATACGCCCCGTCGCTGTGCTCGCGATCCATCTCCTCGTGGACCCACCAGAACGCGGTCTCAGCGTGGCTCAGACCGTACTTCTGCTCCAGCACGTCGGTGAATCGCGCCGCGGCGCCTGGAAGCTGCGCCTCCCCGGCCACCCCCATGGCGAGCGCGTCCACGAACGGAGTGCTGGGCGCCATCGCCAGCTCGTACCAGCAACGGAGCGCGCGGGTCTCCGGAAGGGGCTCCAGGTTCTGTATCCGCTCGCGGCTTGAGCCAAGCGCTTCGGCCAGCCGGATGCACAATTCCGGATGCCCCGCGGTGCCGGAGACCTTCCCCTGTTCCTCCTCGAGCAGGTTCAGGACGATCTCTTGCCGGATCGCAGGATCCGGGCACTTGAAGTAGAACCCGCCCATGATGCGGTGGATGTCCTTGCCGACCACTTGATAGAACTGCTCGATCCACCCGCGGATCTGCTCCCGGGTGAGCTCGCCCCGCTCGAACTTCTTCACCCACGGATGCTGATGCATGGCCTTCTTGGCTTCCAGATCAGCCTTGAGATGCGAGATGAACTCCGCACTCGATAGCCCCATGGGACGTCTCCTTTTAGACGCCGACGCGCTTCTTGACCACGAACTCCTCGTACCAGCTCTCGAGCCCCTTGATCTGCATCTCCAGGGTGTGCCTGGCGGCGAACGCCGCGCGCCGCTGAAGCTCCTCGTCGCCGCCCGCGTACTTCTCGATGACCTTGATCGCGATGGGCGCGTGCTGTTCCGCGTCCACCTCGATGTGGACGAAGAAGAAGTCGTAGAAGCCCGACCCCTTCTCGGCGCCGTAGTGCTTGATCGCCGCGTGGCCCATGGGAGTGAACCAGCGCGGCACGGTGCCCTCGCTGGCGAAGTTCTGCGCCGCCACCCGCTCCACCGGATGCTTGGTGGCCAGGTACTGGTAGAAGTAGTAACACGCGCCCCACTCCGGAGTCGGGTGGGCGTCCCGCATCGCCCGCTCGCCGTACCCCCACTCTTTGGCCATGCGCAGGAGGAGGGCCGGGTGGGTGTACTCCTCGACCAGCTGCTCGTAGAAGTAGTCCTTGACGTCGTCGAATGGGCAGGCCACGGCCCACAGCGCGAAGTTCTCCACGGCGTTCTGGGCCAGGCAGTAGAACTGCTTCATGACCTCGAAGACCTGCTCGCGCGACAGCTCCCCGTCGCACCAGGCCTTGACGATCCGGCTCCCGACCAGCTCCACGCGCAACGGTTCCAGGTCGGCGTCCAGCTTCTTCAGGAATTCCTTGCCTGTTAGTGCCATGGCTGCTCTCCTCCTTCTCCGGGTTGTTTATGGGCTACCGTTTCCCGCCCCAGCCAGCCGCGGCTGACGGATCCTCGACGAGGAGACCCTCCCGCTTCACGAGGTCGAGCAACGCGAGGGCCTTCTCATCGCGCCAGCGGCGGATGGACTCGGGGTCCTGGCCATCGTAGTCGTACCAGCCCTTCCCCCACGCCAGGCCGAGCCGCCCGGCGGCAATCTGCTCTCCGAGGATGGGGAGCGGCTTGAACTTTGTCTCGCCAGTCTTCCGGTAGAGATACGCGAGGACGTTCGCGGTCGTATTCTTGTTCAGCGCCAGATCGGCCTGCCGCAGCGGCCCGAGCAGGGCCGCCAGCATCCCGGACCCGAAGCGGTACGCGTTGTCCACGTCCTGGGGGCTGGCGACGCCCTGCTCCACCAGCGCCATCGCCTCGTTGTACAGGGCGTTGATCAAGCGGACGATGATGAAGCCGGGCACATCCTTGGCCTCGACCGGGATCTTGCCGAGGCGGCG
>CAYJUC010000370.1:2634-4078 GCA_964372605.1 uncultured bacterium
CCGACGCCCGACAGGCGCCCGAGCGCCGCCCGGGCGTCGGCCGGCGTCAGGTGCCCGGCGGCCACCAGCAATTCCAGATTGTTGCGGATCTTCGCCAGCGCCCCCTCGAGGCTCGGGGGTTGCCGGTACATCATGACGACATCGAGCCCCGCGGCGGCGCAGACCTGGGCGATGCCATGTCCCATGGCGCCGATGCCGACGACGGTCACCCGGCGGATATCACCCGCGCTCATGCCAGCGTCAGCCGGTCTCCCCGCTCTGGTGGACGGCCCGATCAGCCTCGTTGGCGTGGATCAGGCGCTGGATCACCGAGCGCAGGCGCGGGAGTTCCCCCGCGGGCCACTCTTTCAGCCGGATGTCGGCCAGGAGCCTGGCCGGTTTGCCGAAGACGAGGATCCGGCTGCCCATCTCGATCGCCTCCTCCAGCTGGTGGGTGACGAGCACCGCGGTGTTGCCCTGCGCCTGCACCAGCTCGATGAAGTTTTTCCTGAGCGACGCCGCCGTGACCTCATCCAGATGCCCGAAGGCCTCGTCGGCTACCAGCAGCTCCGGCTGGATGGCGAACGCCCGCGCCAGCGCCACCCGCTGGCGCATGCCGCCGGACAGCTCGTGGGGGTAGGCGGAAAGGAAACCCGTGAGGCCGACCCGGTCGAGCCACGTCTCGGCGCGTTTACCCTGCTCGGCCGGATCGTAGCCGAGAATCTCGAGGCCGATCCGGCAGTTATCGAGCGCGCTTCGCCAGGGGAGGAGCCGATCCTGCTGGAAGACCGCGGCCAGCCTGCCCCGGAAGTACTCGAAGTCGCCGTAAGGCGTCCTCCCGTCAACCGCGATTCGACCCTCGGTGGGCTGGTCGAGACCGATCAGCAGGTTCAGGAACGTGGACTTACCGCAGCCGGTCTGCCCGACGATCGCCACCACCTCGCCGCGCGCGATATGGAAGTCCAGGCGCTCGATGGCGACCACGGGCTGCCCCGTGCCGGTCTGATAGAAAATCTTTCGCAAACCCTCGACCCGGATCCCGTCCGACCCGCTCATGGTCTTTCCGAGCGCGGGCTTGGCCCGCGCACTCGACTCGGGCCTCGCGCGGCGGGTGGCCTCGCGGCATGGCCGAACCCGCCACGCTCGAACTGCAGGGGGGAGGAATCGGAAGGGGCGGGAACCCGGGCGTCCACGCCGGAGGCGTGGGGGTGCCTGGGTGGCCCCCCTCCGAGGAGGCTCATGCCCGCCACCGCAGCATCCGCTCCTCGATGTAGCTGATCACGCTCTGGGTGGCGAAGAGGATGGCGACGAGGACCAGGGTCCACGCGAACACGTCCGCCACCGAGAAGAGCTCCTGGGCGATGACCAGGCCGTAGCCGATGCCCGTGACGGCCCCGACCAGCTCCGCGATCGTCACCACGCGGATGGCGAGGCTCAGGTTGATCTTCCAGCTCGTGAGGATCAC